>JBEDEQ010000037.1:0-7127 GCA_041175645.1 Actinomycetota bacterium
TCGAAGGCCCAACCACCAAGGCTCTTGGCTCACTTGGTTTCGGAACCTTCTTGGCTCTCGACGGCCTTTACGACTCAGCAGCTGGCTACTTCAAAGACGCCGGTGTTGAGATTTCAAAGCAGAAGGCGCCATTCGAGTACTTCGACACGCAACTCACCGTCGCCAAGAAGAAGGCGATCGTTGAGATTCGCGAGATTTTGACCAACAAGGATTCACGCCGATCAAGCGCCTACAAGATGTCGCTCATCCGCGCCCTTATCAAGCACGGCGAATACGAAGGCCTTCGCCCGATCGTAGAAGGCATCGTTCTCGCCGAGGCCGCCCGCGCAACTCTAAACGAAGGTTTGAAAGCCGAGTTGGCCTGGTGGCACAAGATGCTTCAAGACGACGGTCGTTCGGTCAAGAACATCAAGGGCGCGATCAACTTTGCGGTCATGGACTACAACATGCTCGACTACTCGAAGACTTCGACGAACCGCGGCGACTACGTTCAGACCCTTGCAGCAATCTCGCACCTTCTGCGCCACCAGAACGTCGAATTCGTTGGCGGCAGCGCTCTGGCCAAGTACCTGGGCAAGATTCAGAAGTTCGTTCACGCAGACCGTCGCCTTGGCGAAAACGCCAAGACCGTAAAGGTTCAGCCGGTTGAACTTCACCGCGACTTTGCTTCTGGCCGCGAGTACCCAGAGAACACCTGGTTGATTAGCAACGGTTGGTTTATGCACCGCGCTTACAAGGGCGAGGTCGACTTTCCGTACCCGAAGAATATCAACCCGATCATGGTCTCGTTCCACATTCAAGACCCAGACGTTCTTACCGAAAAGACCGTTGCAGAGCTAAAGAAGATTGGCCCAATCGGATGTCGCGACTGGACCACCGTCTACCGCTTGCGCGATTTCGGTGTGCCTGCGTTTTTCTCGGGCTGTGTCACCACAACCGTTGGTCAGGTTCTACCAAAGGCAACCGCGCCTGGAAAGACCCCTCGTCTAGCAGTTGTTGAGGCCAAAGTGCCGCGCAAGTATTTCTTCTGGTGGAAAAAGAAGTTCATTCAAATCGGTGACCACGTTCGTGACTTCAGCCTGGTTGAGGGCATCGAAGACGCTCGCGAAATGCTCGCCGAGTACCACACCTACGGCCACGTCATCACTAAGCGCTTGCACTGCTACCTACCTGCACGCTCGATGGGCCTACCCGTGACATTCACCCCGGGTAAGCGCTCGGATGTTCGTTTCGAAGGTCTGCTCGACCTCGATGAGACCGACTTCAACAAGATTCGTCACGGCCTCGAGCACAAGCTCGAAATCATTACCAGCGCAATCATCGCTGGCAAGAGCCGCGAAGAAGTGATGCAGATCTGGCGCGACCTTGTTGCCCCAGACGTCAAGTTTGCAGACGAATACTGCAAGAACCTTGAGCCAATTGGCAAGCCAGAGATCGACCTAAAGTCGGTTTACAAAAAGTTCGACTCTCACGTTATGCACCTTGGCAAGAACAAGTTCGGCGCCAAGCAGGTTCACCTGGCATTCGCCGTAGACCAGAACCTAAAAGACGAGCTAGCAGTGGTGCTTGCTTCGATCGTGCGCAACACCAAGCGCGAGATCAACGCTCACGTGCTAACTCGCGGCTTGGGCGAAGACTACTGGGCTCGCTTACACAAGCTGTTCCCAACCGTGAACTTCCACTTCCACGACTTCAGTGGAATCGACTACGGCGCATCGGTGAATCTAATGTCTCACATCACCGTGTCGACCTTCGACCGACTCTTCCTGCCGCAGGTTCTCAAAGACGTTCCTAAGGTGCTTTACCTGGATGTCGACATCTTGGTACGTGGCGATGTTGGGGAGCTTTACGACCTAAATGTAAAGAACCACGTGTTTGCAGGCAAGAAGAGCCGCCTCGATGGCTGGTCGAACCTGGTTCACGTAATCACTCGCGTTTCGCTACGCCTACCTGCTCAGCAGGCCTGGGCACTGCGTCGTCGCGCGCACGAAACCGGCAAGCTCACCGCAGACACTTACAACGCTGGTGTCTTGCTGATGAACCTAGACCGCATGCGCAAAGACGAGTTCATCGAAAACCACCTGTACTTGGTCGAGAAGCTTCACCTCAACGACCAAGACGTAATGAACTTCTACTCGAAGGGCAAAGCGCTGCAGATTGGTGACGAGTGGAACTACGTTCCGACCCAGGACCACGAGAAGAACCCGAAGATTGTTCACTTCGCTGGTCCGATCAAGCCTTGGAAGCCACAAAACTCGCTGTACAAGAGCGAATTCCAGGCAATCGCCCGCGAACTCGGCGTCGCAAAGTAATTTGAGTCACTAAAACAAAGGGGTTCTAATGCACTCAACACCTCGCAAGGCAGTAATTCCGGTTGCCGGTTTGGGTACTCGCTTTCTGCCGGCCACCAAGGCCATGCCGAAAGAGATGCTTCCGCTAGTAGACAAGCCAGTGATTCAGTATGTCGTCGAAGAGGCCGTCGCTTCGGGCTTGACCGACATCCTGTTCGTAACTGGCCGCGACAAGTATGCGCTCGAGAACCACTTCGACACCTCTGCCGACCTTGAGTCGCGTCTAGAGGCTAAGGGTGACCAAGAGAAGCTTGACCTCGTTCAAGCCCCAACCGAGCTTGGCAACATCCACTATGTTCGTCAGGGCGGCGCTAAGGGCTTGGGCCACGCGGTCAACGCTGCGGCTTCATTCACCAGCGACGAGCCGTTCGCGGTTTTGCTCGGTGACGACGTTGTTGAAGAAAACAGCGACCTGCTCAAGACCATGATCGAAGTGCACGGCAGAACGGGTGCAAACGTCGTTGCTCTCGTTGAGGTGCCTCGTGAAGAGATTCACAAGTATGGCTGCATCAAGCCAGCCAGCCCTGAGGTAGATGGCGTTATCGAGGTTCGCGACTTCGTCGAGAAGCCGAAGGCCGAACTAGCCCCATCTAATTTCGCTGTGATTGGTCGCTACATTTTGAACCCTGGCATTCATGAATTGCTCGCCAAGCAAGAACCAGGCGCAGGTGGCGAGATTCAACTCACGGATGCACTCGCCAAAGCTGCACGCGAGAAACTCGCCGGTGGCGTGGTTGGCGTTGTGTTCCGTGGTGAGCGTTATGACGCTGGTGACAAGCTCGAGTTCTTGAAGGCCACAGTATTGTTGGCAACCAAGCGCGATGACTTGGGCCCGGGCCTGATGGCCTGGCTGAAAGACTTTGTAGCTAAGTCGAACTAGGTTTCTAGTTCTCTACCATCGCCTTGAGTACAGGTGCCAAGCGCCCCTGAACTCGCTGCCATAAATCTGGCCCACAGTCAGCCAATAACTGTTTGGCTGTTTCTTTAAGTAATTCGTCGTATTCCCTGTCGCCGTTTCCAACAAACGGCAAGTGAAGCTGCAGATCGATACTTGCAACGCGAAGCTGAAACTCAAACAAGTTCTGCACGTTTGCTTGTTTTGCCTCGATTGCACGAATCAACACTTTGCGCGTCTTCAAAAGAGAATTCATGCGGTCTCTAAGATTCTCAAACTCCCCTAAGCGCTGTGTGATCGACTTGTTGTCACCTGTTCGAACGCGCCAAAAGTACACCGCGCGATTGAGCACGTAAAAGCTGTCAGCTTCGCAAAAAGCACGAGCCATAGGAGTCATGTCTTCGTATAGAACACCCTCAGGAAACCGAAGGTTGTGTTCTAACCAGAAGCTCCAACGAAATAGTCGGTTCCAGGCCGTGACGTCACGAATGGCAAGAGGGTCGGCAACGAAGGTGGTCGAACGTGCGCCCTTGTGCGAATAGAACTGTCGGGCATCCGCGCGCCAACGAAACGTTAAACCCTTCATTCGTCTTGCAGGGCCAACCACGAAATCAACTTGGTTGACCTCGGCCGCCTGCACATAGCGCCAGATCGAACCAAGAGGCAGCGCATCGTCTGAATCTAGGAAGAGCAGGTAGTCGGTGTTTTCAATACGTTCGAAACCGGTGTTTCTGGCCGCCCCTAGACCACCATTGGTCTTCTGCAAAACCCTGATTTTCATGACTTCGTCGAAGCTTGCGGCCAGCTCGAATGAACCATCGCTCGAACCATCGTCAATGACGATTACCTCAAGGTTTGGGTAACGTTGCGCTCGAACGCTGTGGAGGCACAGTGGTAAGAATTCGCGCACGTTGTAAACCGGCACAACGATTGTCACTTTAGGTGCCTTCGCAACACGTCTAGGCCCGGTAGCTGCTGCAACCTTGAAGACCGACAGCAAAATCACATCAGAAAACTTTGCCGCCCATGGCTGGCCCAGAAACCTGAAAAGTCGCCAAGATAGTCCGCGTCGAACGCGCGCAGCGAGGCGGTTTAGGTCGCTAGGCATTTTTAGAGGCACCCTGCAAAACTACCAAAGATAGTCTGTGTGAGGCTTAGCTCGAAGACTTTGCACGAAGCGAGCGAACGCTTAAGGCTGCCGAAACCACAATCGAGGCCACGATGAAGAACAACGAAGTTGTCGTATCAATCTCAGGCACAGGAAGCCCCTTGCCCTCATTGATGAATGGCAGCTGGTTCTCGTGCATTGCGTGCAGCACCAATTTCACGCCGATGAAACCGAGAATCGCGGCAATGCCGTATTTGAGGTACTCAAGCTTGTCGACCAGCGCGCCAAGCAAGAAGTAAAGCTGGCGAAGACCCATGAGGGCGAACACGTTAGCCGTGAACACGATAAATGGGTCGGTGGTTATACCGAAGATGGCCGGAATCGAGTCGAACGCAAACATCACGTCGGTAGCGGCGATTGCCACGAACACCACCAAAATTGGCGTGAACATTTTCTTGCCGTTCTCTACGGTACGCAGTTTTGCTCCGTCATAATCTTTTGAAACCTGGATACGCTTGCGAAGCCAAACGATGAGCTTCGACTCTGACTCCTCGTCATCTTCACTGCTTCTGAAAGCCTGGTGCCAGGCGGTGTAGATCAAGAAGGCACCAAAGATGTAGAAGATTGCGCTGAAAGACTCGATCAGAGCTGCACCAACCAAGATGAATGCACCGCGAAGAATCAGCGAAAGCACGACACCCACCATCAATACCTCTTGCTGGTATTTACGCGGTACTGCAAATCGGTTCATGAGAATCAGGAACACGAAAAGATTGTCAAGACTCAGGCTGTATTCGGTTAGCCAACCGGCATAGAACTCGTTCGCGCGGGTAGCACCAAACAAGTACCAGATGATTCCCCCAAAAATCACGGCAAGCAGCGCGTACAAGCTGACCCAAAGCGTTGACTCACGATTACTCGGAATGTGTGGTCGGCTATAAATGAGCAACAGATCGGCAATGATCAACACGGCCAGCACGGCCATGCTCACAATTTCAAAGAGCTCATAGTTGGGGTTCATCGGCTCAAGTCTATGGTCGCCCGTGACTCCGCCGCTAAAGTTGTAACCAGTGTTCGAAAAAATAGGTGAAAATGACCGCGAAAAAGACCTCAACCAAGCTGGCAGATGGTCGCGACCTGTTTTATTTCGATGATGCCGGCTCCGGGCTTGCTGCAGAACGCAAAAGCGATGTAAGAAACTTGGATGCACGGCCAGCCGTTGCCGAAATGCGACTCGATGCACTTACGGGCGACTGGATCTCGGTGGCCGCAAGCCGCCACGGGCGCGCATTTTTGCCGCCAGCATCCGAGTGCCCACTCTGCCCAAGCACAGACACTTTCTTGAGCGAAATTCCGGATCGCTTTGACGTAGCCGTTTTCGAGAATAAGAACCCTTCGTTCGGTCCAGACCTAGCTGCGATCGACGACAAAAACTACTGGGTCGAGCCAAAACTGCCGCTAGGCATGACCAAGCCCTCGATCGGGCGGTGCGAGGTTGTGGTTTTCTCACCCGAGCACGAAGGTTCGCTGGCAAGCCAGAGCGAAACGCGCATTCGCACCATTCTCGATGCCCTGGCCGACCGCACCGATGCCATCATGCGCATGCCGGGAGTGCGCACGGTCTTTCCGTTTGAAAACCGTGGGCAAGAGATCGGTGTGACCCTGCACCACCCGCACGGGCAGATTTATGCCTACCCTTATGTCACCCCCACCCAAGAGAAGGTCTTCGCGTCGATTGCCCGTCACGGCAAAGACCTGTTTCAAGACATCCTCGAATTTGAACAGGGTTCAGAGCGTGAACTGATTCGTGGCGAGCACTTCACGGCTTTTGTGCCGTTTGCAGCGCGCTGGCCCATCGAGGTGGCGATTTTGCCTCACCGCCACGTGCAGAATTTGACCGACCTTACTGGTGACGAACTTGCCGAACTAACCTCTGTTTACTCTCGCGTGCTGCGCGGTGTAGATGCCATCTACGAGACCCCGACTCCATACGTAGCAGGTTGGCACCAGGCTCCGAGCTTTGATGGTGGAGAGAATTTCAGACTTCAGTTCAAACTCACCTCGCCTAGACGTGCGGCCGACAAACTGAAGTTTTTGGCCGGCTCGGAGTCGGCAATGGGTGCTTTCATCGCAGACTTTCCACCAGAGACAACAGCGGCCAGACTGCGCGAGGTTATCTAGTGCTGGGTTTAGCTAGGCAAACAGCCGAGGCTTTCGAAGCCAAATTTGGGTATGCGCCCACAGGTGTGTGGTCGGCTCCGGGCCGCGTGAACATAATTGGCGAGCACACCGACTACAACGAAGGCTTCGTTCTTCCTATTGCCATCAACAGAGCAACTTACGCTGCAATCGCCTTGCGCGAAGACCACACCGCGCGCGTTGGGTCAACTTTCACCGACCAGGTAGTTGAGCTAGAGCTAAGCAAACTGGGCGAAGCAACGGTATGGGCGGCGTACCCGCTCGGTGTCGCTCACGTTTTGCGAGCATCCACGGGTTTTGATCTTTTTATTGAATCGGATGTGCCCGTTGGCGCGGGGCTCTCGTCGTCGGCAGCAATCGAGTGTGCCGTCGCCCTCGGTCTCGACGAGCTGTTTGGGTTGGGCAATGACCGCCGTGCCCTCGCCCGCGTCGGGCAGCGTGCCGAGAACGAGGTTGTCGGAGCTCCCACCGGCATCATGGACCAATCGGCTTCGCTTCTAGGGCGAGCCGACCACGCAGTGTTTCTCGACTGCCAGTCGCTGGCCGTTGAAAGCATCGAACTTGGCTTCGCAGC
>JBEDEQ010000038.1:0-7254 GCA_041175645.1 Actinomycetota bacterium
GGCGAATACAAATTCGTCATTCGTGCGTCAAACCGAGCCGGTTACTACGACTTCACGCAGGCCACTATCACCGTGGGTGAAGAACCTAAGGTGCTCAGTTCGAGAACGATCGAAATCACCAAGGGTGTCTCATTTGCCGAAGACATTTCGATTGAGGCCTACCCGACTCCCGAATACACGATTCTTTCTGGTTCATTGCCATTCGGTCTCGCCCTAACCCAGAATGGTTCGCTAGAGGGAACCCCGCTTCAAGATGGCAAGTTCGAGTTCAAAGTTCGAGCACAAAGCTGGGCCGGCATCACCGATTCAGAAACCATCACACTAGAGGTTCTGAGTGCGCCAACCATCGCCAACGCGTTTGATGGTGCAGTTTCGTCGGCCGCGTATCCCGCTGCTTCTTACTCTCTGGCGTCTGGCGCGCTGCCAAGCGGCGTCACTCTGAACTCGGCGACTGGCGAGCTTTCGGGTCAACCCACTGAAATCGGCGAATTTGATTTCGTTGTGAGGGCAAGCAACAAAGTCGGGCACGCAGACACTGAACCGGTGACTCTTGTGGTCGGAGAACTTCCGGCACGCATCGAGTCTCGAGCGCTCGAAACGAATCGTGGAGAGGCGTTCTCTGCCGAGTTCGCAGTCGAGTCATTCCCAACCCCGACTTACTCAGTTGCCTCTGGTTCTTTACCAACTGGGATGCTGCTGAGCAGCGCTGGCGTGCTATCCGGCACACCGACCAGCCACGGCAAGTTCACGTTTACGATCTCATCTTCGAGTTGGGCTGGAGTGACCGAATCCGAAGTCATCACTCTCGAGGTCAAGAGCGCACCTGAGCTGAAAAATGCGAATCTAGACAACCAGGTTTCGCTCGCAAGCGAGTACTCAGCAGCGATTTCGGTTGAAAGCTACCCAGCCGCCACTTACGAATTGGCTAGCGGAAGTCTTCCAAACGGCGTTTCTCTAAATGCCGAAACTGGGCAGATTTCAGGTTTCACTACTCAATCGGGCACATTCGAGTTCGTTTTACGAGCGGTCAACGAAATGGGTAGTTTCACATTTGAACCGTTCACAATCATGGTTGGGGCTAAGCCAGGCGATTTCTCAAACCTAGGTCCATTTGAGCTTCGAAAAGGCGTGAGCTATCAGGCAGACTACAGCGTTGCCGCTGTTCCAACGTCAAAGTACAGTTTGGCTTCAGGCAACCTGCCAGCCGGCCTTCAGCTGCTCGAGAATGGACTAATCGAAGGCACGCCAACCGCACCTGGAGTCTTTGAATTCAAGATTGAGGCGAGAAGTTGGGCCGGTAGCACGGTTTCTGACACCATTCGCCTAGAAGTACTAGCGCCACCGGCAAACGTGACCAGCAACCTACCTAGCGAAATTGGCAAAGGTACGTCGGTCAATTTCGCCTTCGTTTCAGATGGCTTTCCGAGTGCCACCTTCAAAATCAGCGAGGGTGAACTGCCACCTGGTTTGACTCTCGATGAATCAACCGGAAAAATCTCTGGCGCTGCTACCAATCTGGGTACCTACAGTTTCGGCATACTCGTAAGCAACAAAGTCGGTTCACTCGATGCTGGCAACTTCACAATTCGAGTAGAAAATGCGCCACAGGTTGAGAGTTTCACCCTGCCAAGTCGGGTTAAGTTGGGGCAGGGATTCAGCGAAGCTATAACCTTCACGGGCTTCCCCGTGCCCGCGGTTACAGTCAAATCTGGCGCCTTGCCTGCTGGCATCAAGTTGAACTCCGATGGAACCTTCAGTGGTGTCGCAACTCGCACCGGCGAATTCTCATTCACTATTTCGGTTGGTAACCGCCTTGGCTCAAGCGTCTCAACGCACAAAGTTGTGGTGACCGAATCGCCGACGCTCGAACCCGTAACGTCAAGCACGGTAAAGATCGGGGATGCCTTCACTCTTGCCCTCCAAGCAGGCGGTTACCCTGCACCAACTTTGTCGTTGGTCGGCGACCTTCCTGCTGGGCTGAGTTTCAGCGCAGCATCCGCAACAATTTCGGGCAAGCCGACCGAGGCGGGTACCTTTGCATTGACGGCACGGGCTTCAAACAGTTTCGGTGAAACCACTGAGCGCGCTTTCTCGCTCGTTGTTGAGGAATCAGTCCCTGCCGATAGAAAAATCTCACTCAAGGCGGAGCTTGGCGCACCGATTTCCGGTTCGAACGTTGTGATTGAGGCCGACGGCGTAAAGAGCGGTGCAATCTACATCGTTGAATTGCACTCGGAGCCAATCGTGCTCGATGAAGGTGTTGTTCCAGACACTGGTGCGCTATTACTTTCGGCTACTATTCCAGAAGGCCTCGAGCCAGGGTGGCACCGCATCGAACTGCGAACTACTGGCAATGACAACAACTCAGTCGTCGAAGCGGTTTATTTCGAAGTGACCGCCAATGGCCTGCTCGAAACGCTTCCGCAAACCACGCCACCAACACCTGAAGAAGTCGACACAGCTCTCACAGACGACGCCGCATTCCTTCAGGCTCTTGGCATTGACCCGGCATCACTTGTTCCTCAAGAGGTGACTCAGGAACAAACCGAAAACGTGGTGACCGTCGTAGCTGCACTCAGCCTGGTCGCTGGAGCAACCGCGGCAGCGGCTTCTGTGAGCGCACTTTCTGGCGGGCCTGCGCAAACCCCGACACGCGTGCCTTCGGCACCGGCAACTGGTGCGGCAACCAGCAGTTCTTCCTCGACTTCAAGCACACGTTCTGGCGGAGGATCCTCTGGTGGAGGAGCGTCTGGTGGCGCATCGGGCGGCAAAGACGGAGACAGCTCCGGCGATGATGATTCTTCTGATGCAGGCTACGGAAACATCGAGGGTGACCTAGACGACTTTACCGATGAAAGAAACGCATGGGGTGACCGTCTCGCGATTTGGAAATCACCTTTCATGACTGCCGCGGACCACATCTACTTCAAACTGGCCAACGTTCTTTCAAAGTTCTCGCCGGTTGCTGGAAAGGTGGTCAACGACGGTTCGTACCTCACCGCCATGACTGGAATTTTCTCGATTGTCCCAACGATCGTGGCGGGCATACTGGGCGTTTTGGCAGTATCTTCTGACGAACCTAGTATCTACACCTCGGCCAGCGTTGTGCTGATCACCGTGATTATCGCTCTGGGAACGATTGACGCCCTTGCCGGCTTTGTGGGCATGCTTGCTGTGATTGTGACTTCACTCGGCTACTACGGCTTAGCTGACGGCGGAGTGGGGCGCTACTTGCTCACGCTCGCGATGCTTGGTTTTGGTCCGATTATTCTTTCGACTGCATTTAGAAAGATCAGGCGAAACAAAGTTGAGAACCTCTCTGGAATCTGGGAACGCATCACCGACTTGGCGATCATATTCTTCATTTCTTACCTGACAACAACTTCGCTGGTTGGAGCAGTCTCGGCTCTCTCTGGTGCTTCGGTAAGCATTTCAGAAAACTCGCAGTCAGTGGGGCTCATGGTCGCCGCCATTGCGACAGTGCGCGTGTTGCTAGAAGAACTTGCCGCAGCTGGATTCACCGCTCGACTAGAGCACATCAACCCAACCGAGGTCGATGGCCCATCGAAACTACAGACCTGGTTCTCGCTGCTGGTGAAGTATGCGGTGCTTTGCTACATGCTCGCCCCGATTGTTGGTTCTGGTTGGCAACTCTGGGTTGGCGCATTCGTAATCTTCTTCCCAAGCCTGGTTGGGCAGTTTGACCTTCAGCTTCCGACCAGCAAGATTGTGTGGCAACTTATACCTAGCGGTTTGCTGGCCCTGACCGTTGCCACCCTTGTTGCCGGTTGGTCGGGAACATTGGTCGAGCTGCTGTTCGGAGATTTTGAAAACTTTAAGGACTTGTCTTTCGTTCTTTCGCCGATTCCGGTAATCGCACTCTCATTGCTTGCGATGTTCGCCGAACCCTCTCAACGCATCTATGAAAAACTGGGCGGATCGAAAGTTATCTACGTAATCGGCGGAATCGCGATTTATCTATGGACACTGGACGTCTCGGGCTTCTGGGCCGCCCTGGGTGGCTAATTCGCGCACGATTAAATCAAAAAAAGGAACTCCGATTGGAGTTCCTTTTTCTTTGGTGGACCTGAGGGGATTTGAACCCCTGACCCCCTGCATGCCATGCAGGTGCGCTACCAGCTGCGCCACAGGCCCGAGTCGTCAATAAGACAACTTGACTAGATTACTACAGTTTTGCCGAGGTTGCAGCGTCTAGCTTCACGATAGGGCTGTCGTTCCAGAGGCGTTCAAGCGAATAGAAGATTCTGTCTTCTTCATGCATTACGTGCACGATGACATCTCCGAAGTCAAGAAGGATCCAACGCGCTAAAGTCTTTCCTTCTCGGCGCAGAGTTTTGAAACCCGCTTCAAGCATCTTCTCTTCAACCTCGTCAGAGATAGCCGCTACCTGGCGCTCACTGCGCCCGCTAACAATAAGAAAAACATCGGTGAGGGCCAAATTTGCGCTGACGTCAAGTGCGACGACGTTCTCGGCTAGTTTGTCGAGGGCCGCATTTGCGGCGATTTGGGTGGCAGCTACGGCCTGTTTGGTTGCAGTCATTACATCTATCGTAAGATGCCGAACATGTAGGCGAGTGCCAAAAGTGATGAGACGGTGATAATCGATACCGCCAGCGTTGTAGCAAGCACCACGTGTTCCATGGACTTTCGAAGTTTGCCTGGCAGCACGCCAATCTTCGCCTTAGAGTTCATCACTCCAGATGACCTGATTGGAGCTACCGAAGAAACATATTCCGTCGCCGAATCGATTGCATCGGCCGAGTCTGCATCTGGTGAATCCGGAATGATTTCAATCTCGCCAGTGGCTGGAGGCGCAATGATCTCGATCGCGCCAGTAGTAAGAATCTCGCCGGTTTCGGTCACGATAGACCCAGCTAGCAGAGCGTCTGGGACTTGCGCGATCACGATCGAATTAGTCTGCGGTTCGAGCACAAGTGAACCAGAAATCTGAAATGGCGAGAGTTCAGGTGAAATATCTGGCTCGACCACAGGCTCTGAAAATGGCTCTGACTCGACCGCGCCGGCGACGTCTGATTCGACCGGGTCGGTAACTTCTGCCTGGGCCGGAGCTTCTGCGACGGCATCCGCTTCGACAACGGGCTTCGAAGAAACAGGAACTAGAGGGAAGAACTTGGGTGCCTGATCTTGGGACGCTGGAGCGGTTTCGGTGATGTCGGCAGTCGTAGCCTCGAACTCGTCAACAACTTCGGGAGTCGTGGCTTGGACCTCTTCAACAAAATCGACAGCCTCTGCGGGTAGGGCTTCGATTGCTGTCTCGGCAGCAACAGGCTTGTGCTCAATTGAGGTCTCGCTACCCACTGGCTTATGCGAAACCGGGTAGGCAGCCTTTTGGGAGTATGAAGGGTATTGGACGGCTTCGTTAGCCATGGTTCTCCCCCACATACAGCTGGTGCTTAGCGATGTATTGCACAACGCCGTCTGGAACCAAATACCAAACCGGCTTGGCTCCACTCACTCGCTGTCTAATGTCTGTACTTGAGATAGCCAGGGCCGGAATCTCAAGAACAGAGATGGCGCCTTCTGGATGTTCGGGCAGAGCCATCTGGTGCCCAGGTCGACTGACGGCAACAAAGTGGGCTAGACCCCAGATTTGGTCAACGTCGCGCCAAGAAAGAATTTGAGCGATTGCGTCGGCACCAGTGATGAAGTAAAGGTCGGCGTCTGGGTGAAGTGTGCGAAGTTCGCGCAGGGTATCGATTGTGTAGGTTGGCCCGGCTCGGTCGATGTCGACTCTGCTGACCTTGAATCTAGGATTTGAAGCGGTTGCAACAACGGTCATCAGATAGCGGTCTTCAGACTTGGTAACCTTGCGTGTTTTTTGCCAGGGTTCACCGGTTGGTACGAAGATGACTTCAGATAGGTTGAACGCTGCTGCAGCCTCGGATGCTGCCACGAGGTGCCCATTGTGAATTGGGTCGAAGGTTCCACCCATCACTCCCAAACGCACCTTGGTCATGAATGCTCCGCGAATGCGGTTTAGTGGTGACCTTTAGAGTCTTTGGTCTTGTGGTCGTGACGGTTAGCCACATCACGGTATGACCAGGTCACCCATGCCAAAAGTAGAAAGACACCCATAGCTACCAAGAAATAGGGCATGGTGTCGAGCAGCGTTACAGCGTGCTCGCCGTGCTCTTCGGTCGCGTTAGCCAAGAAAGACATTGTTCTCCTTACAACTCTTCAAGAATAGCCTAGACACGGGTTTGGCCAGAGCCACGAACCAGCCATTTGGTGCTGGTGAGCTCAGCAAGGCCCATCGGTCCGCGGGCGTGCAACTTTTGGGTCGAGATGCCAACTTCGGCTCCAAAGCCAAACTCTCCGCCATCGGTGAAACGGGTTGCAGCGTTTACCATGACCACGGCTGAGTCGACCTCGGCCAAAAAGCGCTCGGCATTGGCCAGTTCTTCGGTGATGATCGATTCGGTGTGATGCGTCGAATACTTGGCAATGTGGCCAAGAGCCTCATCAAGATCGCTTACTACTCGAACTGCAAGATCTAGTGAGTAGTATTCAGCAGACCAGTCAGCCTCGGTGGCGGCTACTGCGTCGGGCCAGGCGGCACAGACACGGTCATCTCCGTGGATGGTGACGCCAGAAGCGCTCAATTTGTCAAAGATGGGTTTGGCAACGCGATCAAAAGCCGCTTCATGAATCAAAAGTGTTTCGAGGGCATTGCAAACAGAAGGTCTTTGCACCTTCGAGTTGTGAACGATATCAACAGCCCAATCGAGACGGGCCGATTCGTCAATGAAAATGTGAACAACACCGTCACCGGTCTCAATGACTGGCACCTTCGATTCCTCGACGACCGCCTTAATCAGACTTGCGCTACCTCTCGGAATCAAGACATCAACCAAGCCACGAGCTTGCATCATTTCAACCGCTCCGGCTCGGCCGAAATCATCCACTGTTTGAACGCTGTCGCCCGGCAAACCAACTGAAGCGATAGCTTGCTGAAGAATCTCAACTAGCAAAAGGTTGGTGTTCTCGGCAGCTGAGCCGCCGCGCAGAACGCTAGCGTTACCGGCTTTGAGAGCTAGCGCGGCAATGTCAATCGTGACGTTTGGTCTTGCCTCGTAGATTGCACCAACCACACCGAAAGGCACGGCAACCTGGGTAAGTTTTAGGCCGTTAGGCAAGGTCATGCCATTGGCTACATTGCCGATAGGGTCAGGGAGTGTGGCGATAGCACGAACGGCTTGCGCAAGAGCGCTA
>JBEDEQ010000039.1:0-11267 GCA_041175645.1 Actinomycetota bacterium
CGGAATCTCGCGCCGACAGCCACCTGCGCCGCAGCCACGTTGACGCAATCTTGGTCGGCACGGGCACCGTTCTGGCCGACGACCCCGAACTCACCGCGCGCAAGCCTGACGGCACGCTATACGAACATCAGCCGCTTCGAGTCGTGATTGGCGAGAGCGAACTGCCAGCATCCGCCCGTGTTTTCAACTCGGATGCCGAGACCGTTCACCTGCGCACCCACTCGCTGCACGGGGTTCTCGCCGCGCTATGGCAAGAAGGCGTGAAGCACGTGTGGGTTGAAGGTGGCCCAACAGTGGCCTCGCACTTTGCTCGACTCGGGCTAGTTGACGAGTACCTGGTCTACCTGGCACCGACTTTGCTTGGCGGCGCACGTACCGCAATCGCCGACCTTGGCGTAACCACCATGGCCGAGGCAAAGTCGCTCGACTTCGTAGAAATCAAGCAACTCGGCGCAGACATTCTTATTCGCGCCACCGAGAGGGGCAACTAATGTTTACCGGAATCATCGAAGAACTCGGTCGCATCGTGAGCATCGAAGACCAGCCAGATGCCAAGCGCATCACCATCGAAGGCCCGCTGGTGACCAGCGATGTGAACCGCGGCGACTCGATTGCAGTGAACGGCACCTGCCTAACCGCGGTTGAGATCGAACCAGGTCACTTCACCGCCGACGTAATGCACGAAACTCTTAGACTCACCAGCTTGGGCGCTTCCAAGGTTGGCGACGTGGTCAACCTAGAGCGCGCCATGAACGCAGCCACCCGCTTCGGTGGCCACGTAGTTCAAGGGCACGTTGACGGTCTCGGTCACATCGTGAGCCGTGAACCGAGTGACAACTGGGAATGGGTTCGCGTGAGCATCCCAGCCGAACTAACCAAATACGTCGTGCTGAAAGGCTCGATCACCATCGACGGAGTTTCGCTAACCGTCAACGAAATCGAAGGCAACGTAGTCGGGCTCAGCCTGATTCCTGAAACTTTGCGACTGACCACCCTCGGTGCCAAAACCGTGGGCGACCCAGTCAACATCGAGGCCGACATCATGGCCAAACACATCGAGCGTCTGCTCGAAGCAAGGGGTATCTAATGGCACTATCGACCATTGAACAAGCCATCGAAGCGCTAAAGGCTGGCAAGCCGATTCTGGTTGCCGACGACGAGAACCGCGAGAACGAGGGCGACGCGATCATCGCGGCCGAGCTCGTGACCGAAGAGTGGATGGCCTGGATCGTTCGGTGGATGGCCTGGATCGTTCGCAACACCACCGGCTTTTTGTGTGTGCCGATGGAAGAGTCGCGCGCTAACGAGCTTGAGCTGCCGCTCATGACCGTGCAGAACGAAGACCCGCACGTGACCAACTACACAGTGAGCGTGGATGCCGCCAACCGCTATGCAACCGGAGTCTCGGCCGCAGACCGCGCCAACACGGCTAACGTGCTCGCGAACCCGCGTTCGACCGCAGCATCCCTTATTCGCCCTGGACACATGCTGCCGCTTCGCGCACACCCACTTGGCGTGCACGGCCGCCGCGGTCACACCGAGGCAACCGTTGACCTGCTCAAGCTAGCCGGCCTGCAGCCGGTTGGTGTGATCGGAGAAATGGTTTCGAGTGACGGAACAATGATGCGCTTGCCTGAGTTGATTGAGGTAGGCAGAGCTGAAGGGTTACCTGTGATCACAATCGAACAACTAGTTGACTTCTTGGGTGAGAACGGCATTTTGCACGAGAACAACCCAAACAACCGCATCCGCTTTGAGGCTGAGGCTAATGTGCCAACCAGCCACGGTCAGTTCAGACTGCGCGGTTACTACGACATCAAAACCACCGCCGACCACGTTGCCATCATTTCGGGCAACCCAACCGGCGAAGACGTGCTCGTGCGCATGCACTCTGAGTGCATCACCGGCGAAGCTTTCGGTTCGCTCAAGTGTGAGTGTGGGCCGCAGCTCGACTTTGCACTCGACCAGATTGCCAACGACCCTCGCGGCGGCATCGTGATTTATCTTCGAGGTCAAGAAGGTCGCGGAATCGGTCTGCTCAACAAACTCAAGGCCTATGCCCTTCAAGAGCAAGGTCTTGACACCGTTGAGGCAAACCTCGCCCTTGGTCTGCCAAGCGAGAACCGCGAATACGGCGCTGCTGTGGCCATTTTGCGCGACCTTGGCGTCAAGTCGGTTCGCCTAATGACCAACAACCCTGCCAAGAGCGGATTCTTGAATGACGCTGGCATCAAGGTGACCGATTACGTGCCCGTGATTGTTGGCCTAGCCGCCGAGAATGAGGGCTACCTCGACACAAAGCGTGAAAAGATGGGACACATGTTGCCAGAGATTGCGAAGAACTAATGAGCGGTGCGGGAGCCCCGAAGCTGAAGATTGATGCGAGCGGCCTTGCGGTGAGCATTCTGGTGACCTCTTGGCACACCAAAATTACCGATGGCCTTTTGGCCGGTGCCGAAAGAGCCCTCAAAGATGCAGGCAACGACGTTTATTCGATCGTGCGTGTGCCTGGCGCATTCGAGTTGCCACTGGCGCGTGTGCCTGGCGCATTCGAGTTGCCACTGGCGGCGCAGTACGCGATTGAAGAAGGCGCTGAGGTGGTTATTGCCCTCGGAGTGGTGATTCGTGGCGGCACTCCACACTTTGAATATGTTTGCTCGGCCGTGACCGATGGGCTCACTCGAGTGCAGCTAGACACCGGCGTGCCGATTGGTTTTGGCGTGCTCACCGTCGACGACGAGCAGCAGGCACTTGACCGTGCTGGGCTACCCGCATCTAAAGAAGACAAGGGCGCCGAAGCCGTCGAGGCCGCTGTGCTCATGGCTAGACTGAAGCCGTAAGGCAGTCGCCATTTCGGGGTTGCCATAGAAAAGGGAAAGGCGACTCATGGAAATCGCAGAGAAAATTCTTCTAGTACTTCACTTCGTCGGAATCGGTGCGCTATTCAGCGGCTTCTTCTACCAACTCAAGCAGTGGGGCGAGGGTATGAAGGTCAACGCCGGTATTTTGCACGGTGCATGGCTGATGCTTGCAACCGGTCTCGGCATGGTTGGCATCATTCAGGCTGAAAACGGCGACGAGCAGGTAGACAACCTGGTTCTCGTAGCCAAGAGCATCGTGATCACCGCCGTGTTCTTCGTGGCTTACACCTACAACAAAAAAGAGAAGACCCCAACCTGGGTTGTGCCTACGATTGCTGGTCTAACCACCTTGAACATCGTCTTCGCCGTGGTGTGGGGAATCGTCGTTCACGCCTAAACACTCGTTCAACGAAAAAGACCCTCGACGCAAAGTCGGGGGTCTTTTTCTTTGCCGTGCATCCACTTTCATTGGCGGATGCTGCGCCAACGACTATCGCAGGAACAACGCCGTGAGGCGCTTGGTGGTAAACAACAGGCCGCCTACGATCATGACGACAAAGTAGAGCACGTGGCCGAGCGTGGCCAGGCCTACAGCGCCGGTCATCAGGCCGCGAACCAGTTCGATTGCTTGCCAGAGCGGCAGTGCTTGAACGATCCACACGATGAATTCTGGGTATGCCTTGTTGATGTCAAAGAACGCGAACAGAAACATCGGCAACAGCACGAAGTTGACCCAGTTCATTTGTTGGAAGCTCTTGAGATAAGAGGTGACGCCCATGCCCACGGATGCGAAGCCGAAGGCAATGAGCACAGCTGCCGGAATCGCCATCAGGCCCCACCACGAGGTGACCAGGCCGAGTGGAGTGACCACAATCATGAAGCCAACGGCGTAGACCAAACCGCGCAGCAGCGCCCATCCAATTTCACCGAGCGCAACATCTAGTGGGCCAAGTGAAGTCGACATCATGCTCTGGTATAGCTTGCCGAAGTGCATCTTGAAATAGACGTTCCAGGTGCTGTCGTAGATTGCACCGTTCATTGCGCTGGTGGCGAGCAAGGCCGGCATGATGAATGCCGCGTATGCGTTCGCACCACCATCCATGAGGCTTCCGATGCCGTAGCCAAACGAGATGCCGTAGCCAAACGAGAGCAGGTAAAGAACTGGCTCGAAGAAGCCAGAGATTACCGCAATGGCGTTAGAGGTTTTGAGTGCATAGAAGTTGCGCATGAGCACAGCGCCCGCGCGTCCTGCGTAAACACCTGCCGATGCGCGATTGCTGCGACGTTCGGCGATGGCAACTGCCGAATCTAGCGCCGTATTGATCATGCTCATTCTGACAACCTCTTAACGAACTGCGGATAAGCCCAGGCGAAACCGCCAATGATCATGGCGGTTAGAAAACCGAAGTGCACGATCATCAGCCAGCCGTCAACCTGAGCACCATAAGAGAGCGCTCGACCAATGTCGGTCGAATGCCAAAGTGGTGAAATCCAGCCGATCCACTGCAGGTAAATCGGCGTGTTTTCTAGCGGATAAAAAGTGCCCGAGAACATAAACATCGGTGCAATCACGAAACGACCGATGATTGCGAAGAATCCGTCGTCGTCTTTGATTTTCACAGTGACCGCTAGCATCACAGCCGAGAACGCCAGACCCGCGAAGCTAGATGAGAACAGCAGTGGCAAAACAGCATCGAAAGTGATGGCACCAAACATCAGCAGAATCGCTTCATAGATGATTACTGTTGCAACCGCGCGAATCATGGCGGCAACCATCATTCCGTTCACAATCTGCGGGCCTGTGATTCCGGTCGAATTGATTGCAAAAAAGGTTTTGTCCCAGACGAAGCCCTCGATGGTCGGAAACGAAACTTCGTCCATCGCAGCTTGAATGGCGGCGGTGGCCAAAAGAGCCGGCGCTAAGAAGGCCAGGTAGCTAACACCATCGACCGGGCCGCTGATTAGCGAACCGATTCCCACGCCCACCGAGAACAGGTAGAGCACCGGGTTTCCGATTCCGAATGCGATGATGGCGGCCATCCACTTTGACATGTTGCGCAGTCTGGTTTCGGCTACATACCAAAAACCCCAACGTTGCGGCACTGAGAGGTCGACCAGTTTGGCCGCTCCCTGCCAGTTTTCTTGCATGGTTTGCATTACTCGACCAAGCTTCTTCCGGTGAGGCGCAAGAACACGTCTTCGAGGCTCGAACGGCGAACCAGAGAGGTGACCGGCTTGAGGCCCTTCTTCACGATCTTCTCGAGTTCTTTCTCGCCATTCGATGTGTAAACGAGGATGCGGTCTGGAAGCACCTCGAGGCGATCGCCGATGCCGGCGAGGTCTTTTGCGACCTGCTCGTTGTTTGCTGAACCGAAGCGAACCTCAAGAACCTCTTTGCTCGAGTACTTCTTGATCAGTTCGGCAGGGCTACCCTCGGCCATGATCTTGCCCTTGTCCATTACGACGAGGCGGTCGCAAAGTTGTTCGGCTTCGTCCATGTAGTGCGTAGTGATAACCAGAGTCACACCAAGCTCTTTTAGGCGAAACAGGCGATCCCAAAGAATGTGGCGGGCCTGTGGGTCAAGACCTGTAGTTGGCTCGTCGAGCAGCAAAATCTCAGGCTCGTTGATCAGACCACGGGCAATGGTTAGTCGGCGTTTCATACCGCCAGATAGCTCGTCGGTCTTGTTGTTGCGCTTGTCTTGAAGCTGAGCAAAATCGAGCAGCTCTTCAATCTTCTTCAAGATGAACCCGCGCTTGAGGCCAAAGTAGCGGCCGTAGACGTAGAGGTTTTCCCAAACCTTAAGTTCGCGGTCAACTAAGTCTTGCTGGGGAACGACGCCGAGGTGGGCACGAATCTCAGGGCCCTTTTTATCTGGGTCTTTCTCGAGAATCAGTAGTTCACCCGACGTTCGCTGGCTGGTAGCTGCAATCATCTTCATAGTGGTCGACTTACCAGCACCGTTCGGGCCGAGAATACCGAAAGACTCTCCACGCGTGACCTCGAAGTCGATGCCGTCAACGGCAACAAATTCGCCGTAGGTCTTGGTGAGTTTGCGCGCGACGATCATCGACTCGCGCTCAGTTTGCTTTGCCAATTGAAATCCTGTTTCTTCTTTGAAAGACAAAAAAATGTGTGCCTAATCAGGGCAGCCCTCCAGACTAACCGAAAGCCAGTGACATCCGCGTGCATTTTGGCCATTTTTTTATGGTTTTTGCGAAGCCGAGTTGCCGATATTCTTTAGTGGTGACCAAGCCAGCAGCCAAGCCAATTAAATCCGCAACCGCGGTAAAGGTGCGCTCTGGCAACACCCGTGTCACGGGCAAAGAGCAGTACTACACGCCGCCAGCGCTGGCAACAAAGCTAGTCGACGAGGTTGCAGCTCTGGTTGGCGATTTCAAGACCCGAACCGTCATCGAACCTGCCGGCGGAACGGGCTCATTTGTTGAAGCGGCCGAGGCGGCAGGTGCATCCCGCGTGCTCAGCGTAGACATCGAGCCCAAGCATGAGCGCGTTAATCTTGGCGACTTTCTCGAGGTTGACCTGCCGGCGCACAATGCAATCACCATCTCGAACCCGCCGTTTGGGCGAAACAACTCGCTGAGCATCCCCTTCTTCAATCGCGCTGCCGAGGTGAGCGAATACATTGCATTCATCGTTCCGCGTTCTTGGCGAAAGTGGTCGGTCATCAATCGTCTAGACCGCCGCTTTCATTTGGTGAGCGACCACGACCTCACCCTCGACTACCTCGACGACGCCGGCGTAAGCCTGAGCAGTCGCAAACTGCTGGCAACCTGTTTTCAGGTGTGGCAAAGGCGCGATGACCTGCGCGCGCTTGTGAAGGTGACCGATAACGGATTCATCGCTAAGTGCTCGCCGGCCGAGGCCGATGTTGCACTGACGGTTTTTGGCTTTGGCTGCGGCACGGTACGAACCGAGTTTGAACGCAAGCCGAATTCAACTCGGATGTTTCTAAAGCTGGGTCACCCGCGGGCGCTAGAAGCACTTCAGGCTGTCGACTTTTCTCGCTTTTTCAAAAACACGGCATACACCGAAGCGCTGGCTTTTGGTGAAATCAACTATTTGATCAACGAGTACCTGACCGGTGACCCAGGGCTAAAAAGCTAAAAGAACTTTTTAGTCTCTTTGTATAGGTCGCGAACCAGTTCAAAGTTCTCGTTGATGATTTCGCGGTAATCAACCTCGCGCTCTAAGAACAGCGCGGTTTGTGGTGGCGTTGGCTCAACAATCAGTTCGCCCTCTTTCGGCTTGAATCGCCTGGCCTCACTCTTGGCCCAGGTAAGGTCACTTTTAGCTCGACTGAGTGCATTGCGGTTCGAGTTGTAATCACTCGTGATCTTCCAGTCGCTTCGGCTTCGCAGTGACTTAGCGTCACTTACTGCACGGTCGTATTCAGGTTTGGTCCATTGGGTTTTGATCTTCAGCCGCTTGATGTCGGTTTCGAGCATGCGAATCTTCCAGTCAGTTTGGCTGATCAAACTCTTATTGCGCGAAATCGCCCAGCGCTGAGCGCTGGTTGGTTTGCCTTGCCAGTTTTCTGAATACCAGTGCGCAGCTGCGTCATAGTTGTCGTCACTTTCAAACTGCTCGACATAGAGCAAGGTGATTTGGTATCGAAGGTCGGCTTCAGCGGCGACTCGTAAGGCTTCGAGCACCTTGGGGTCTGGTGCCCAAGGTGGCGGTGTTGGGCTGGGGCTCTCAGATGGCTCTATGGTCTCGTATGGGTCAGACGAAGCGCTCGGGCTTGGGGCCCAACTTGATGAAGCGGATGGCCGTGGCGATGGGCTGCGCGAGAATGTCGGCCTGGGGCTCGGGTTTTGGCTCGGTTGCCAACTGCCGGTTGGGCTCGGGCTCGGGTTGGTCGACGGGGTCGGGGCTAAAGATGAGGCTGAGGCGTCTGGATAAGGTGTGACGGTCTGCCAGCTAGAACTTGGCGATGGCGATGCGGTAGGCGTGCTGGTGGTGAACGGAAGAGGCGTGCGCGAAGGGTCGGGAACATTCGCGATTGCCGGGGTAACGGTGACGCCAATGGTGGCCGCTGCGATTAGCGACAAAACAACTGACTTTAGCTTCAACTCATCACCCCCATCTGTTGCGCAATTAGCGAAAAACCGTCTCGTGTGTAATTTATCGCTCGGTTATGACATTGAATAGTCATATGAGCATGCATGCAAGCCGCCCAAACGCGCGCGGCGTCAGAGAAGACAAAAAAGACTCCGGCCCCAAGGCTAAGTTTTCGCAGCTGGTCCCCTATCTAAAAGAGCACCAAGGTGCCCTGATAGTCGCCATGATCTTGAGCCTGGTTGGTGCAGGAACCAGCCTGGCCCAGCCAATGGTTGTCGGACAGGTAATCGACGCGGTCACCAACGGCGACGACCTAACCACCATCATCGTGCTGCTCATTGTGATCACCCTGGCATCGGCCGTGACCAGCGGTTTCATGTATTACGTGCTCGCTAAGGCTGGCGAAGGCGTGGTCTTCTCGGCCCGCCGCAAGCTCACCCACCGCCTGCTTCGCCTACCGGTTGTCGAATACGACACCCGCCGCACCGGTGACCTCGTGTCACGTGTTGGCTCAGATACCACCCTGCTGCGCGCTGCCCTCACCCAGGGCCTCATCGACGCTGCCGGTGGCGCTCTCATCTTCGTCGGTTCGGTAGTCGCCATGGCGATCATCGACCCGCTTTTGCTCGGCCTAACTCTGCTCATGATTTCGTTTGCGGTCGCCAGCATCGGCTTCTCGGCCCGTCGCATTCGCAGCGCTACCACCAAGGCGCAGGCCCGCGTCGGCGACATGTCGGCATCGGTCGAGCGTGCGCTTGGTGCGGTTCGCACCATCCGTGCCGCCAGCGCAGAAGATCGCGAAACCGCTCAGATTACCCAGGATGCTTCGCAGGCCTACGACCAAGGCGTCAAGATTGCGCGCATCAACGCCGCCATCACACCGATCGGTGGCCTCGCCGCGAACGGTGCTTTCATGGTGGTCTTGGGCGTTGGCGGATTCCGCGTGGCAACGGGCGAAACCGACGTTGCCAGCCTCATTACCTTCATCTTGCTCATGTTCCTAATGATTCGCCCGGTTGGCCAGGCGTTTCAGGCCTACTCCTCGGTGCAGAGCGCACTGGGTGCCTTGGCGCGCATCCAAGAAATTCTTGACTTGCCGCTCGAGAACGCCGACGAGGCGAGTGACAAGCCAGTTCGCCGTAAGGGCAACAACACGGTCGCCATCGAGTTCAAGAAGGTTAGCTTTGCCTATGCTCCGAGCGAGCCTGGCACCGTTGCCCCGGTAGTGCTGAATGGCGTTTCTTTCAAGATCGAGCGTGGTTCACGCGTTGCCATCGTCGGCCCGTCGGGCTCGGGTAAGTCGACCACGCTTTCGCTAATCGAGCGATTCTATGAGCCGAGTTCGGGCGAGATTCTGCTCGACGGCCAGCCGGTAACCAACATCAGCCGCCGCGAACTGCGCGCCCAGATCGGCTATGTCGAGCAAGATGCGCCGGTTCTAGCCGGAAGCATTCGTGAAAACCTGCTAATCGGCAAGCCAGACGCAACCAACAAAGAGCTCAAGGCCGTGCTGGCTGCGGTAAACCTTACCGACGTCATCAAGCGAGACAAGCGCGGGCTCGACGCCGAGGTTGGCGAACAGGGCATCATGCTCTCGGGTGGTGAACGTCAACGTTTGGCGATTGCCCGCGCGTTGCTGGCTGCTCCCCCGATTCTGTTGCTCGACGAATCAACCTCGTCGCTCGACGGCTTGAACGAACAGCGCATGCGCGAGGCCATCGACGCCGTTGCCCAGAACCGAACCATGATCGTGATCGCCCACCGACTCTCGACCGTGGTCGACAGCGACCAGATCATCGTCATGCAAGACGGCAAAGTGGTCGGCGTTGGCACCCACAAGCAGTTGCTTAAGTCAACGCCGCTCTATAAAGAGCTGGCCGCGACTCAGATGCTCGACTAGCGCAATCGCACTAGGCTGAAGCCGAAACCTTTCGACGAAGAGAGACCAAAAGTGCAGCCTACCGAACGCGCATATGCCGAGGCCTTAGACGCAGCCGACCCTCTGGCCCACTATCGCGACCAGTTCGTCATCACCGACCCAGACCTCTGCTATCTCGACGGCAACTCGCTCGGGCGCTTGCCCAAGGCAACCGTCGAACGCGTGGCTAACTTCGTGACCAACGAGTGGGGTCGTGAACTGGTTGACGGATGGGCCCACTGGATCGACGAAGCAACCACCGCCGGTGACCTACTCGGTCGCGCGGTTCTAGGTGCGGCGGCCGGCCAGACGCTGGTCTGCGACACCACTTCGGTGAACTTCTACCAACTTTGCAGTGCCGCCATTCAGGCTCGACCAGGTCGCAAAACCGTGATTATCGATGCGGCCAACTTTCCGACCGACCGCTACATTTTGGCTGGAATCGCCGAGGCGCACGACCTGAACCTCGTGACGCTAGACAACGATGGCAGTGGTGGGCCCGGCTCGGTTGCCATCGACTGCGAGAACGAACTCATCACCGCCGAAGCGCTTGCCCCACACCTGAATGACGACGTAGCGCTCGTCACCCTGCAGGCGATTCACTACCGTTCGGGTTCTCGGCCAGACATCCGCGCTATCACCGACCTGTGTCGCGCAAACGGCACCCTTGTGGTCTGGGATGCGAGCCACGCAGCCGGAGCGATCGAACTCGACTTCGATGCCAACGGCGTCGACCTTGCGGTTGGTTGCACCTATAAATACGGCAACTCCGGGCCGGGTTCGCCGGCTTGGCTCTATGTCGCAAAGCGCATGCAGGCCGAACTTCGAGTGCCGATTCAGGGATGGTTCGCTCAAGACAAGCAGTTCGAAATGGGCCCGTTCTTCGAGCCGAGCAACCAGATGCGACGTTTTCAAATCGCCAGCCCAAGCATCATCGGCATTCGGGGTGTGCAAGCCAGCTTCGAGATGATCGAGCAGGCGGGCATCCGCGCTATTGCACACAAGGCCGCCGTTGGCACCGACATGATGGTTGCGCTGTTGCGGTCACATCACCGTCTCCCACGCAGACGCCAAGGCGATCGCGGCGGGCATGCGCAAGTTGGCCAACGTGATTCCCGACTATCGCACCCCGAACTCGATTCGCCTGGCCATCGCCCCGCTGCCAACCTCGTTCGTCGAGGTTTTCGACGGCATGGCTCGCATGCGCGACCTGGTGGCCAGCGGCGACTACCTGAACATCGAAGACAACGGAAGCAGAGTCACATGAGCGGCAACGAAAACGGCCCCGCCAACCACGAGAAGGCACTCACCTACATTTCGTATTTGAAAGTGGATGAACTGCTCGAGTTGCAGCAACCGGTGTCTGACGGCCCCGAGCACGACGAGATGCTCTTTATTGTGA
>JBEDEQ010000040.1:0-7278 GCA_041175645.1 Actinomycetota bacterium
TCTCGAACTGTCGTTGCGAGAGGCGCTGCAGCTCGGCCACTCGTACATCGGAACCGAGCACCTTTTGCTCGGGCTCATTCGTGAGGGCGAGGGTGTCGCCGCTCAGGTTCTAACCAAGTTGGGCGCTGACACGAACCGTGTGCGTCAGCAGGTCATCCAGTTGCTTTCAGGTTTTCAGGGCAAAGAGGCAGTTCAGGTCGGCGGCGAAACCAACGCACCTCAAAAGGGTTCGCAGATTCTCGACCAGTTTGGTCGCAACCTCACCCAGGCAGCAGCCGAGGGCAAGCTCGACCCGGTAATCGGTCGCGAGCGTGAGATCGAGCGCGTGATGCAGATTCTGTCTCGCCGCTCAAAGAACAACCCGGTGCTCATCGGTGAGCCTGGTGTTGGTAAGACCGCCGTGGTCGCAAGCAGCTTTACACCCTAGACATGGGCTCACTCATTGCTGGTTCGCGTTACCGCGGTGACTTTGAAGAGCGCCTCAAGAAAGTAACCAAAGAGATTCGCACCCGTGGCGACATCATCACCTTCATCGACGAGATTCACACCTTGGTTGGCGCAGGCGCAGCCGAGGGTGCCATCGACGCAGCATCGATCTTGAAGCCACTGTTGGCTCGCGGTGAACTGCAGACCATTGGTGCAACCACTCTCGACGAATACCGCAAGCACTTCGAAAAAGACGCAGCTCTTGCCCGTCGTTTTCAGTCGGTAAACGTCAACGAGCCAACCCTGCCGATGGCCATCAATATCTTGAAGGGTCTTCGCGACCGCTACGAGGCTCACCACAAGGTGACCATCACCGACCAGGCAGTGGTTTCGGCGGTAACGCTAGCCGACCGCTACATCACCGACCGTTTCTTGCCAGACAAGGCCATCGACCTAATCGATGAAGCCGGTGCCCGTCTGCGTCTGTCGATTCTTTCTTCACCACCAGAACTTCGTGCTCTAGAAGAGCGAATCGTTGCAGTTCGCGTTGACAAAGAAAAGGCCATTGAGGGTCAAGACTTTGAACTCGCCGCATCGAAGCGCGACGAAGAGAAGAAGCTCAACATCGAGCGCGTGAAGCTCGAAAAGTCGTTCCGCAACGGCAACGTTGCTGCACAGGGCACCGTTGACGAAGGCTTGATTGCCGAGGTTCTTTCGCAGGCTACCGGTATTCCGGTGTTCAAGATCAGCGAAGAAGAGAGCGCCAAGCTCATCTACATGGAAGACGAGCTACACCAGCGCGTCATCGGTCAAGAAGAAGCCATTCGCGCCATCTCTAAGTCGATTCGTCGCCAGCGTGCCGGGCTCAAAGACCCGAACCGCCCATCTGGTTCGTTCATCTTCGCCGGCCCAACCGGTGTGGGTAAGACCGAGCTTGCCAAGGCGCTCGCCGAGTTCTTGTTCGACGACGAAGGTGCCCTAATCTCACTCGACATGAGCGAGTATGGCGAGAAGCACACCGTCAGCCGTCTATTCGGTGCCCCTCCGGGCTTCGTCGGCTTCGAAGAGGGTGGACAGCTAACCGAAAAGGTTCGCCGCAAGCCATTCTCGGTAGTGCTTTTCGACGAAATCGAAAAGGCCCACCCAGACATCTTCAACTCGTTGCTGCAGATTCTCGAAGAGGGTCGCCTCACCGATGGTCAGGGTCGCGTTGTTGACTTCAAGAACACAGTGATCATCATGACCACCAACCTCGGAACCCGCGACATCGCTCGCGGCACGATGGGCTTCGCGCTCGAGGGCGACGACGGCAACGACTACGACCGCATGAAGGGCAAGGTCAACGAAGAGTTGAAGAAGCAGTTCAAGCCAGAGTTCTTGAACCGCGTCGACGACACCATCGTGTTCCCTCAGCTCAAGCAGTCTGAACTGTTGCAGATCGTTGACCTCTTCATCAAGAAGTTGTCTCGCCGCCTCGAAGACCGCGACATGACCATCGAAATCAGCCAGGCCGCCAAGGCTCGTCTGATCGAGTTGGGCTACGACCCAGCGCTAGGTGCAAGACCATTGCGTCGTGCAGTTCAGCGCGAGATCGAAGACCAGTTGAGCGAATTGATGATTGCCGGCAAGCTGCCAACGTCAAGTCACGTCTCGGTTGATTTCGTCGACGGTGCGTTCACGTTTGATTCGAAGGTTCGCGAAACCGTTACCATTTAGGAATGACCTCGAGCACCTCACCCCAGCTGCGCATTCGTGCTGCACTGGCGAGCGATGTGCGAGGCATCCAGGCGCTTCGTGAACCGAGCGAAGGCAAAGTTCTGCTTCACCACGACCTCGTTGGCCTGTTTGAGAAGGTTCAAGAGTTCTTGGTGGTCGAAGACCAAAATGGCAACCTGCTAGCAGCCGGCGCCCTGCACATCATGTGGGAAGACCTGGCCGAAGTTCGCTCAATCGTGGTTTCTGCCGAGGCTCGTGGACAGGGTGTTGGTCTTGCGCTTGTGCAGGCATTGCTCGCTCGTGCCGAACAACTGGGCATCAAGCGCGTCTTCTGTTTGACCTTTGAGGTCGGGTTCTTCGCCAAGTTGGGCTTTGAAGAAATCTCGGATGTTCCGGTCGACGAGGCCACGTTCGCCGAAATGGTTCGCTCTAACGACGATGGTGTGGCAGAGTTTCTCGACCTGGCCCGCGTGAAGCAAAACACTCTAGGCAACACGAGGATGCTTAAGGTTCTATAAGCCCTGCTCTGGCTAACCTAGAGGCATGTCTGCCCCAAGAAGAACACCACAAAAGCGTCTGTCGCCACAGATTTATCGCCGCCGCCGCATTGTTGCTCTGGCAGCAGCTGTTCTGGTCGGTTGGGCCCTCATCTCTCTTGTCAGCGCCATCGTTGGGGCAATCGGTTCTGCTTTCTCTGGGCCAACGCCGAGTGTGGCTCCAACCAACGTCGAGGGTCAGCAATGTGCATCCGGCGACATTTTGGCCACTGCAGTTGTCGGCCGCCAAGACGGCACCGAAGCCGAGTCTTTCGCCACCGGAGAGCAGCCATACATCTGGTTCACCATCAAAAATGTTGGAACCGTCACCTGCACCTTCAACGCTGGTCCGGCTGTGCAGTTCTTCACTATTCGTTCGGGCAACGACCTGATCTGGACCTCGCGCGACTGCGCTCGCGCTGGTTTGCTTGACCAAGTGGTCACGTTGGAGCCAGGTCAGTCGCTACCAAACCCGACCTCTGCTTGGGAGCGCGTGCGCTCTAGCTCAACCGGTTGTAACGCTGAGACTCAGGTGCCCGTTGAACCAGGTGCATACAACCTGACCGTTGAGGTCAACGGCGTGCTGTCTGACGGCAACCAGTTCTTGTTGAACTAGTCGTTCGATTCGTTTGTCGAGCCGACGGCTACCAGTTGAGGGCTAGGGCCAGTGCGGCCTTTAGCCCACCGACCTCAGAGTCAACCTGACGAGCAAAGCCCAAGCGAGCCGCCTCGGTGGCACGCTGCTTTGAGTTGGTAACTTGGCGAATCTCGCCAGCCAAACTGATTTCGCCGTAGGCCACCAGATCGTGAGCGATCGGCTTGTCTTGCACGGCAGAGGCTATCGCCACAGCAATGGCAAGGTCGGCTGCTGGTTCGGTTAGCTTCACGCCGCCGACTGTTGAGACATAGACATCCATGTCGCCGACTCGCATGCCGGCACGACGCTCGAGCACTGCGAGCAGCATGGCAACTCTCGATGCGTCGACGCCATTGACCACGCGCCTCGGCTGCGGGGTTGAACTCTTGACGACGAGTGCCTGCACCTCGGCGATGAGAGCGCGTCGGCCTTCGATGGTGACCGTGACGCAGGTGCCCGAAACCGGTTGCTCTGGGCGTGACAAGAACAGGCCACTAGGGTCTGGCACTTCACGGATGCCCTCACCGGTCATCTCGAAACAGCCAACCTCATCGGTCGGGCCGTAACGGTTTTTGAGCGAACGCACGAAGCGCAGCGAGGTTTGACGGTCGCCTTCGAAGTGGCAAACCACGTCGACTAGGTGCTCGAGCACACGAGGGCCGGCAATTGAACCGTCTTTGGTCACGTGACCGACGAGAATCACCGGCAGGTTGCGCTCTTTGGCAACGCGAATGAGGTTGGCGGCAACCTCGCGAATCTGGCTCGGCATTCCGGCCGCGCCATCGATTTCGGCTGCGGCGATGGTTTGAACCGAGTCGACGACCAACAGCTCGGGGGCAACGGCGTCGATCTGGCCGAGCACCGAAGATAGATCGGTTTCGGATGCGAGATAGAGGTGATCGGTCATGGCACCGGTTCGTTCGGCACGAAGGCGAATTTGCCCGACTGATTCTTCGCCAGACACATAGAGCACCTTGGCACCCGCCTTGGCGGTGTTGGCGGCAACCTCGAGCAGCAGGGTCGACTTGCCGACACCTGGTTCACCCGAGAGCAAGACCACGGCACCGGGAACGATGCCCCCGCCGAGCACGCGGTCGAACTCGCCAACGCGAGTCGAGCGTGATGCCACGGCTACTGTCGAGACATCTGTGATGGGTTTAGCGGCAGATGAAGCAACGATGGTGGCCGGTTTGATCGATTTGATGGTGCCGAGGCCGCGAGAAGCAGCAGCGCCCTCGACCATGCTGTTCCACTGCTGGCATTCACCGCACTGGCCGACCCACTTTGTGCTCGCCCAGCCGCATTCACCACAGGTGTATTCGTTTTTTGCGCGCGCTGCCATCGACCCTCCAAAGTCTTTGGTTCAAAACTACCAAGCCCGCCCGACACCTAGTGCACGCCTAAACTGAACCTGTGAAGTTCAACAAACTAGCCATTCTTGGTTCTGGTTCAATGGGAACCGCAATTCTTGCCGGTCTGATGCGCCGCGGGGTCGACGCGAGTGAAGTTGTCGCGAGCACCAAGACCGAGACCACCGCGAGCCGATTGGCCGACGAGTTCGGCATCACTGCAATCGCCACCGAAACCAACGCCGCCGCCAACGCCGAAGCAGTAGTTGACGCCGACATTGTGCTCGTCGCCGTAAAGCCCGGCTACGTAATCGAAGTTCTGAACGAAGTAGCCGCCAACCTCAAGCCCGGCTCACTCGTGATCAGCGTTGCCGCCGGCATCACCACCGCGGCCATGCAGGCCGCAGTCGCCGACAACGTGGCCGTGGTGCGCGCAATGCCAAACACTCCGGCAATCGTCGGTCGTGCGGTTACCGGCCTCGCTGCGGGTACGCGCGTTTCAGCAGAGCAGCTAGCCACAGCATCCGAACTCTTTGAATCGGTCGGTCGCGTAGTCGTCGTCGGCGAAGACCAGATCGACCAGCTCAGCACCGTGAGCGGCTCGGGCCCGGCCTATGTTTTCTACTTCATCGAAGAGTTCACCAAGGCGGCCGTCGAGCTTGGCTTCACCCCAGATCAGGCACGGATGCTCGTCGAAGAAACCTTCCTCGGAGCATCCGAGTTATTGGCAGCCTCGGGCAAAACCCCGGCCGACCTTCGCCGCCAGGTGACCAGCCCGAATGGAACGACCATGCAAGCCATCGCCGTTTTCGAACAGGCGAACCTGCACGAACTATTTGGCCGCGCAACTGCAGCCGCACTGGCTCGCGCCCGCGAAATCGCAGAAGGAAAGTAGCCATGACCAGTTGGGCACTAGTAACGGGGCCGACAGCAGGCATCGGTGCGGCTTATGCAAACCTCCTCGCGACCAAGGGCTACAACCTGGTGCTGGTTTCGCGCGACCTAAAGCGCCTCAAGCAAACTGCTGCCGACCTAACCGCCAAGCACGGCATTGAGACGCAGGTGCTCAGCGCTGACCTCACCACCGAACAGGGCATCGCCGCTCTCGAAAAATTCATTACCGAGAACGAAATCGCAGTGCTCATCAACAACGCTGGCTTCGGTCTGAATTCTTCGTTTGTCAAGAGTGAGGCTGCCGACGAGCAGTCTGTAGTGAACATTCTGGTTAGCGCCCCAATGCGACTGGCCCACGCGGTTCTGCCCCAGATGGTGGCGCGCAAATCGGGCACGGTTGTGAACGTCTCTTCGGTTGCCGGTTACTTTGCCGCCGGCCACTACAGCGCGGCTAAGGCCTATGTGACCGTGTTGTCTGAATCGCTGCACGCCGAGGTCAGCAAGCACGGAGTAAACGTTTCGGCACTGTGCCCCGGCTTCACCAAAACCGAGTTTCACCAGCGAGCAAAAATGAAAATGGATGCTCTGCCTGAGTTCATGTGGCTAAACGCCGACTTCTTGGTTGCCAAGAGTTGGGCCGACGCTCAGCGCGGCAAGGCCATCAGCATTCCGGGTTGGCAGTATCGCGTGATGGTTTGGATTGCGAAGAACGCCCCGCGAGCTTGGATGCGCCGAACCGGAATCACGCTTCGCAGCAAACAGCGCTAGAAAGTTTTTTCGCGCGTAAGGCGCAAACCGAATGAGTGGGCTTAGGCGTTGGCCGCGCGCTCGTCGATCTCGGCAATCAGGCCTTCGATCAAACCGCGAATCTCGTCGCGAATTGGGCGAACTGCGTCAACACCCTGACCGGCTGGGTCATCGAGTGCCCAGTCGAGGTATTTCTTGCCAGGAAAGATCGGGCAGGCGTCGCCGCAACCCATGGTGATTACGTAGTCGCTGGCCTGAACCGCCTCGGTGGTTAGCACCTTTGGCTGAGCGCTTGAGATATCGATGCCCTCTTCGGCCATAGCCGCAACCGCAGAAGGGTTTACCTGGTTGCCAGGCATTGAGCCAGCCGAGCGAACCTCGATTCGGTCACCGGCTAGGTGCTGAAGGTAGCCAGCTGCCATCTGGGAACGACCGGCGTTGTGAACACAAACAAAAAGAACTGATGCGATTGTCATGTAAATACCTTCTCGGAAAGTTGTGAACTAAAGATTAACTTCGACCAAAACTTCGTTGTGCTTTAGAAACCCGGGCTTCCAAGGTGGGTCGAAGCGGGCGAACTGAACCTCGCCGACAACCTGAAAACCCGCCGCCTTGACCGATTGCACCAGCTTTTCGGCAAAGCCCATAAAGCGCTCCTCGTTCCAGCCGCCACCGAAGCGAATAGCCGCCATGTTGGTTGGCTCAACCACGCGAGTGCTCACCACACCGCCGGTCGGGTTTGGCACATCACCCGGCTTCATGTCGCTCGGCATTACGAAGCTAACGACATGAGTCGAGGCATCCGTGCTCGATTGAATCACCGGCGCGGTCATCGCGATTTTCTGCGAACGCTCGTTGCGACCACTGATGTAAGAAACCAGCGGGCCGAAAGCGGCGTTACCGGCGTTCATGAAACCCCCACGGATGTTCACCTCAGCGACCACGTGGCGTGGATAGTGTCGCAGCTCAAAGC
>JBEDEQ010000041.1:0-6682 GCA_041175645.1 Actinomycetota bacterium
ACGAACTTCACACCCTCGGCGATTTCTTTGTGCAACGGGCGGCGGTCTTCGAGCGGCTTTGGCTTTTCGTCATCTTTGATAAATGACAGGGTTAGTGCCGAAATACCGAATGAAACAGCGTCGAAGATGAGCACAACCGGCGCGGTCATGAAGGCGATTAGCGAGCCGGCGATCGGCGGGCCTGAAATGTGTGAAATTTGCGAGGATGTCTCGAGCGCCGAGTTTGCCGGTGCGATGTGCTCGCTCTTGAACAGAATAGGAATCACCGACTGGTAGGCCACGTCGAAGAACACGGTTGCCACACCGACAACAGCACCAATGATGATCAGGTGCCAGATTTGTAGGCTTCCGGCAAAGTAGAGAATCGGAATCAAAGCCATCATGACCATGCGAACCAGGTCGGCGATGATCATCACGCGGCGCTTCACCCAGCGGTCGACCCAGGCTCCGGCTAGCAGACCCACGACCAAGAAGGCCGCGGTATTGGCGGCATTCAGAATGCCCATCTCACCCTCAGTTGCGCTGAGCATTACGACGGCCACAACGGTTACGGCAAAGCCACCGAGCTGCGAGCCCATGACCGAGAGGGTTTGTGCGGTGAATAGCCAGGCAAAGCGAGGGTTTCTAAACAACTGCTTAGTGTTTGATGTCTCTTTGGTTGAGTCTTCTTTGACGTTGGCCAATGGGTTCCTTTAGTTAGGCGGTAGCGAGCTTGCTGCTTAGCAATTTCAACGCGGTCGAAGAAATCACCGTGGTTACTAGAACATACGCAAGCGTAATGGCAGCCAGGTTTTCGCCAAACCAAGTCACTGAGGCGATTCCAGCAATAACCAGCGAGAACTCACCGCGTGGGGTCAAGAAAGCAGCTGCTCGCAACCAGGCCAGCTGGTCGTTCATGCCTCGAGTCGTTGCCCATCCGGTGGCCAACTTGCCAGCGGCGCCAAGCACTGCAAGCAAAACACCGAGCGGCAAGGCAGCCCAGACCGCAGCCGGGTCGATTGAAAGACCGAAGAATACGAAGAAAATCGCTGCAAACAAATCGCGCAAAGGCGAAAGTCGAATGCGGACAGCAGCGGCAACTTCACCGGTGAGCAGTAGACCAACCAAGAATGCGGCTACCGCACTCGAGAATCCAACGCTCTCGGCCAGTCCAGCGGCAAGCAGCGCAGAACCAAAAACAGTGAGAAGCAAGCCCTGAGAGCTTACCGACATCACCTTCGCGAGAGCGTTCTGTTGACGTGTAGCAATCAGAAGCACGAGTCCTGTGATGGTCAACGCGATAGAAATCGAAACCACACCGGCAATGACACCAAGGTTCAACACCATCGCAGTTAGCAGAGGCAGGTAAGGGGCAAGCATGATGTCTTCGAACACCAAAACCGCAGTGACGCGCTTAGCTAACTCAGACTGACGCCAGCCGGTGTCTTTGATCAGTTGCGCTGCGATACCCGAAGACGAAACGAACGTGATGCCACCTAGAACGAGCGCACCTAGGATGCCCCATCCGAGCAAAAGACCAATGATGGCACCTGGCACAAAGTTAGCCAAAATGTCGATTGGGCCAACCGATCGGCGTTCGAGAAAAGCGCCGATGAGTTCGCGACCCGAATACTCGAGACCGAGCATGAGAAGCAGGGCGATAGCGCCAAGCTGGGCTCCGGTGTTGAGAAAATCTTCGCTCAGTTCTAGCGGAAAGAACCCGCCCTTGCCCAAGAACAGCCCGATAAGTAGGTAGAACGGCACCACCGAAAACTTTAGGCGGTGGGCTACAAATGCTGTGATGCCCAAGCCAAGCAGCATGGCGCCGAGTTCGATGAGGGTAAGAATCGAGGTTGGCGAGCTGGAGACGGCGGTCAGCACGTTCATCTCGCGTTGCCCTTGAGTGCCTTCGCACCTTCGGCGATTGCCTTTTCATAAATCTTGATCATGCGGGCGGTGAGCTTGCTTTGCAGCACCGACCATTCGCCGGTGTCATCGGCACGCTTCGCGTTTCCGGCGCGGATGTCTGCTGCCGCGCGTTTTAGCGTGCGGGCCATCTCATCGATCGAAGGTTTCTTGCTTAGCCAAACGTTTTCGGCAGGCAGTTCGCCTGCGATTAGTGGGTCAACCACGAAAACCGGAGTGCCGACTGCGATTGCTTCATAGACGGTCATCCCCTGTGTTTCAAAACCGATGGATGACTGGGCGACGAGGTCTGCGGTTGCGAAGGTCGCCACGAGTTGCTTGTGTGGCAAGCGGCCTCGAACGTGAACCGTTTTGCTCAAACCCAACTGCTTCACGTGCAGTCGAACGAAAGCCTCCAGCTGACCAGAACCATAGATGTCGAGGGTCACGTTTTTCAGATCGGCCTTGGCGTAAGCCTCCAAGAATTCGATGATTCGTTTTTCGCTGCTGAAGCGCCCAGCCCAGATGAACTTGAGTGTGCGAGTCGATGCTTCTTGCCAATCGTGGGTGACACCTTCGACCACGTCGTCGTCGACACCGTTTGGAAAGACGAACGCTTCGTTTGTTACACCCTGCTTGATCAGCTCGCGGTTGAAATGACCCGAAGGCGATGCAATGTAGTTGGCGTGCTGCGAGACCTGCTTTTGATAGGCCCATAAAGAAGTGGACTTCTCAGGCATTGGCTGATCTAAGAACGTACTAGCCCAGCGGTTCATAATTCGACCTGCGGTGCGGCCACCAACCTTGCCGGCATTGTGGTCGAAGGCCACCTGCAAATTGGTGTGCATTGTTTGAACCAGCGGAAGCTTGTGGTCAATTGCCCACTTAGCGCCAAGAATGGCGTTCCACATATCCGCCTGAATATGAACTACATCAACCGGCACAGCCAACTCAGCTAGTTCTTTTTCGGCTTTTCTAAATGCCAAGTGCAGTGAGGGTTGAATCGAGTAAGCGCCGGTTGGGGGCAGCGGCAGCGAAGGAACCTCAATGAGGTCGGTCATGGTGCGGTTTCGGCGAAAGCGTCGAGATGCAACTACGGTCACCTTGTGACCCGCACGCTCTAGGTATTTCTTCTGCAGCATCAGGCTGGTTTGAACGCCACCGAGAGAATCTGGGTGGTGGTCTGAAAAGAAGAGGATATGCATCTCTTCTAGGTTACCTAAGCCCTCGGCTATCTGAGAAGTTCGGCTGCAGCCTCGAGCTCAGGGGCCAAGAAGCGGTCTGGGCCGTGGCCGGCCACCTTGGTGCGCAGTTTCGCGATAGCTGCACCAGTGATTGGTGCCGGCTTGTGCGGCGCGCGAAGCTCGACACAGCGTGCTGCCCCGATGTATTCGATGGCGAGCACGTGACGAAGGTTGTCGACCACGCGACGCAGCTTGCGGCCGGCGTGCCAGCCCATCGAAACGTGGTCTTCTTGCATGGCCGAAGATGGAATCGAATCGACCGAGGCCGGCACTGCGAGGCGCTTGCAGTCAGAGACCAGGCCGGCCGCCGTGTATTGCGCAATCATGAGCCCAGAGTCGACACCCGCATCGGCCGCCAAGAATGGCGTGAGACCGGAGTTGCGGTGACGGTCGAGCATGCGGTCGACCCTGCGCTCAGAGATCGAGGCGAGGTCGGTGGCAGCAATCGCCAAGAAGTCGAGCACGTAGCCCACCGGCGCGCCATGAAAGTTACCGTTCGAAGTAACTTCGCCGTCTTCGAGCACCACAGGGTTGTCGATGGCGGCGGCGAGTTCACGCTCGGCTACAGAGCGGGCATAGGCGATTGTGTCACGAACCGCGCCAGCAACCTGAGGCGCGCAACGCAACGAATAGGCGTCTTGAACTTTGTCGTCGCCAACCCGGTGGCTCGCGACAATCTCGCTACCTGCCAGGGCGGCGAACATGTTGTGCGCGCTGGTTGCTTGACCAGGATGCGGGCGCAGCGGTTCATGCAACTGAGCGCGGAACACCTGGTCGGTGCCCATCAAACCCTCTACCGACATTGCCGCGATTACATCGGCGTGGTCGAGCAGCTTCTCTAGGTCGAAGATCGCAAGTGACAGCATGCCGAGCATTCCGTCGGTGCCGTTGATTAGAGCTAGCCCCTCTTTCTCACGCAACTCAATTGGGCTTATGCCTGCCTCGGCCAAGAGCTCAGGAACTGGGCGCTCGACGCCATCGGCTCCGACAGCCCGACCCTCACCCATCAACACCATGGCGCAGTGCGCGAGTGGAGCTAGGTCGCCAGAGCATCCGAGTGAACCAAACTCATGAACCACCGGGGTGATGCCAGCGTTGAGCACGGCGGCCATGGTCTCGGCCAGCTCGGCGCGCGCTCCGGTTCGACCAGAACAAAGAGTCTTGAGGCGAAGCAGCATGAGTGCGCGAACCACTTCGCGTTCTACCGGCGCACCAACACCTGCGGCGTGCGAACGCACCAGAGACTTTTGCAACTGCACGCGATCTTCTGGGGCAATGTGGCGGTTGGCTAGGGCACCAAAACCTGTGCTGATTCCATAGACCGGAGTCCCGCCACCGGCCAGCGCCTCGATGTGGCGACGGGTAGCGCGCATGCCATCGAGGGCTGCGCTCGAGATTTCAACGCGGGCATTGTCACGTGCCACGGCGACCACTTCGGCGATGGTCATTCCAGACGAGTTGATGGTGATGGTTTTAGTCATTTTTCTCTTTCATAAACCGGTCGACCATCGATGAAGGTGGAGTGCACCAAATCGACACCCGGTCGGTACATCAGGTGAACAAAACTAGGGGCGTTCAGAACTACAAGATTTGCGCGTTGGCCAACTCGTAGCCCGCCGACATCGGTTCGTCGCAGGGCTTCGGCACCGCCGGCGGTTGCCGCCACCAAAGCCTGGCTCGGGGTGAAGTGCATGTCACGCACCGCAACGGCCAAGCAAAAAGCCATCGAAGTGGTGAAGCTGGAGCCGGGGTTGCAATCGGTGGCTAGGGCAACCTTGGCACCGGCGGCAAACAGGCGACGAGCATTGGGGTATTGCGCACGGGTAGAAAACTCTGCACCTGGCAGCAGTGTTGCCACGGTGTTCGAGCCGGCCAAAAGCTCGATGTCGCGATCGGTCAGGTGCGTGCAGTGGTCGGCGCTCGCGCAGTCGTGCTTGACCGCCAGCTCAATTCCAGCGCCGGCTTCGAGTTGATTGGCGTGGATGCGCGGCCTCAGCCCCGCCCGCACACCGGCTCGCAAAATCTCGTCGGCTTCGTCGGCGTCGAAAGCGCCGCGGTCACAAAAAACGTCAATCCATCTGGCGTGTGGGGCGGCCGCCTCGAGCATCTCGCCAGAAACTAGCGAAACGTATTCGCTGCGGCGGTCGGCAAACTCAGCGGGCACCACGTGAGCGCCCAAGAACGTGGTCTCTTCGGTAACCTCGGCGGCCAGACGAAGTGACCGCGCTTCATCGGCGACCGTTAGCCCGTAGCCACTCTTGGTTTCAAAAGTTGTGATTCCGCTTCGGTGCAGCTCGTGCATCCGCGCGTTCAAACCAGCGCGCAACTCGTCGTCACTGGCAGCGCGCGTGGCGGCAACCGTGGTTTTGATGCCACCGGCCGAATAGCTCACACCGCTCATGCGAGCTTCGAACTCGGCAGCGCGATCGCCTGCAAAAACCAGGTGGGCGTGCGAGTCGACGAAGCCTGGTATCACGGTGCCTCCGGCGAGATCGGTGTACTGGTCGGCGGCTGGCAGCTGAGAACTCGGGCCCACCCAAACCACTAGACCAGCGTCGACAACAAGGCCGGCGTTCTCGACGATTTCGAGTTCACCAGAGCCAACCGAGCCACCAACGACTAGTTGGCCGATGTTGCCAAACGCGTGAGACACGTTGCTCCTATTCGGTGTCGAGCATCGGCACGTGAACGTGCTTGTGGCGCGCCACCTCGACCGCCTCTGGGTAACCGGCGTCAACGTGACGAATCACGCCCATGCCAGGGTCGTTGGTGAGAACGCACTGAAGCTTTTGGGCGGCAAGCTCGGTGCCATCGGCAACGCTCACCTGACCTGCGTGGATGCTGCGGCCAATGCCTACGCCACCACCGTGGTGAATCGATACCCACGATGCACCCGAGGCAATGTTGATCATTGCGTTGAGCAGCGGCCAGTCGGCAATCGCGTCTGAACCGTCGAGCATTGCTTCGCTCTCGCGGTATGGCGATGCCACCGAACCGCAGTCGAGGTGGTCGCGACCGATAACGATCGGTGCGCTGACTTCACCACGGGCAACGAGGTCGTTGAACACCGCTCCGGCCTTGTCGCGCTCGCCATAGCCGAGCCAGCAAATGCGCGCCGGCAAGCCCTGAAACTGCACGCGCTCTTGGGCCATGTTGATCCAGCGACGCAGGTGGTCGTTCTCGGGGAACAGGTCGAGAATCGCCTTGTCGGTTCGGTAAATGTCTTTCTTGTCGCCCGAAAGCGCGACCCACCTGAACGGCCCCTTGCCTTCGCAGAACAGCGGGCGAATATAAGCGGGGATGAAGCCGGGAAACTTGAACGCATCGCCAAATCCGCCCTTGCGGGCTTCATCGCGAATCGAGTTGCCATAGTCAAACACTTCGGCACCCTTGGCCATGAACCCGACCATGGCCTCAACATGCTTGGCCATCGACTCTTCTGCGCGACGGGTGTATTCCTCTGGGTTGCGGCGGGCATACTCTGCCGAGTCGGCCAGCTCGACGCCCTCTGGCAAATAGGCCAGCGGGTCGTGAGCTGAGGTTTGGTCGGTAAC
>JBEDEQ010000042.1:0-6944 GCA_041175645.1 Actinomycetota bacterium
ACGCTGGCTTTGGCCAAATCTTCGTTTGCGATGCGGTCGACACCTTTGGCATCGAGACCGATCTGGGGCACTCCATCGAGAATCGCGATTGTGGCTGGGGTCACGCCCTGGTCACGCAGAATCTGCTCGAACTCGAGAGCTGCCTCGTGGTTGCGTGGGCGCGGTAGGCCGTGCGAGATGATGGTCGATTCGAGAGCTACGACTGGGCGACCTTCGGCGAGCGCTGCGGCTACCTCTGGCGAAACGTTGAATGCGGTCATTTGGTTACACACCCTCGGTAGGTTTGGCGGCTACTTCTTGGGCCTGCGCCAGAAGGTTGCTCGGCACCTGAACTTCGTATTCTTTGGCCATCACCATCGATGAGCTCATAAAGCTGCGCTTGTTGCGAGACATCGCGAAGCGCACGATGTTGCACGATGTTGAACATCATGCCGATACCGGCAGCGATCAGAACCGGCTGAATCACATTTGAAACTGCGATGGATGACGCGTCTGCACCTTCAGGCACCGGAGAGAACAGGCTCAGCACGAAGCCGATGAAGGCACCGGTGGTGGCTCCACTCAGCGCAACCTTGCCGTAATTCATTCGCCCGCGAATGCGTTCGACGGTCTTGAGGTCTTTGCCAACGATCGCAATCGCGGTCATTGGAAAGTTAGCCTCGACCAACTTTTCGACTAGGGCAACGGCGTCGGTGTATTCACCGAAACTAGCCAGCACCTCGCCCTGCTCTTGAACGGCCGGCGTGCGGCTGAATTTTCTTTGCCCATTGTTCATGCGCCCATTCTTTCATGCCCGCTACCCCGAGCGTCTAAGGTTAATCTGTGAGCGCAACAAGAGTATTCGTTGCCCGATTGGCGGGCTGTGGCGTCTTTGACCCTGCCGGTGATCGAGTGGGTAAAGTCATCGACGTTCTTGTGGGCTACCGCAAATCTGGCGCACCAAAAGCCACGGGCATCCTGGTTGAAATCACCGGTCGCCGTCGCGTTTTCGTGCCAATCGCCAGAGTCACCTCTATTGCTCCTGGCCAGGTAATTACCAACGGCCTCATCGACTTCAGACGCTTCACCCAGCGCGGTCAAGAAGTGCGCGTTATCGCCGAGATGCTCGGCCGCAAAGTCACACTGCTCGACGGTTCGGGCCAAGGCCAGATCGAAGACATTTCGGTTGAGCAGGCGAAAAACAAAGACTGGATCGTCAACGAAGTGTTTTTGCGACGCCCGAAAACCTCGGTGTCGCCATTTGCTCGCGGCGTAACCCTCTTTGCCAACTGGGATCAGATCAGCGAAAACCACGACTCGAGCGAAAGCCAGAGCGCGCAGCAGCTGATTGCCACCTATTCAGACATGCGCCCCGCCGACCTTGCCTCAGCGCTGATGGACCTACCCGAAGAGCGCATGGTTGAGGTTGCCGAAGAGCTTGATGACGAGCGTTTGGCCGATGTTCTCGAAGAGTTGCCAGAAGAAGAGCAGATGGAGATCATCCAAGAGCTCGACGACGAGCGTGCCGCCGAGGTTCTAGACCTTATGGAGCCGGATGACGCGGCCGACCTGATGGCCAACCTGCCAGAAGAGCGCACCGAAGCCATTCTTGAGCTGATGGATGAAGAAGAAGCCGATGACATTCGTCAGCTGATGAAGTATGACGAGTTTTCGGCCGGTGGTCTGATGACGACCGAGCCAATCATCTGTTCGGCAGACACCACCGTTGCAGAGGCGATGGCTCTGATTCGTCGCCGCGAGGTTGCACCTGTGCTCGCAGCATCCGTGTTCGTAACCCTGCCACCTTATGAAACGGTCACTGGCCGCTACCTGGGTGTGGTTCATTTTCAGAGGATGCTTCGCTACCCTCCGCATGAGAGACTAGGAACGTTGCTCGACACCGAACTCGAACCGGTGAGCGCATCAACCCCAATCTCACAAATTCACCGCACACTGGCGAACTACAACTTGGTAGCGTTGCCGGTAGTCGATGAAGATCACCACTTGATCGGCGTGGTCACCGTTGACGACGTGCTCGACCACCTACTGCCCGAAGACTGGCGTAACGAAGACTAAACACTAGGAGGTGCCAAATGGCAAAGTCCCGCGACCGACTCGACGCACCAATTGGCACCCGCTCACGCTTTGTGCCGCGTCTGAGCATCGACCCAGAAAAGTTTGGCCGTGCATCCGAGGCTTTTGCTCGCGCGATGGGCACCGGCGGCTTCTTGATTGGCATGACCGTGTTTTGTGCGGTTTGGCTCAGCTGGAACTCGCTTGCTCCGCTCGATTTGCAGTTTGACCCGAAGCTCACCAACTTCACCCTGCTTACCCTGATTTTGTCGATGCAGGCTTCTTACGCCGCACCGCTGATTCTTTTGGCGCAGAACCGCCAGGATGACCGCGACCGCGTGAAGTTCGAGCAAGACCGTCAGCGTGCCGAGCGCAACCTGGCCGACACCGAATACCTTGCTCGCGAGGTTGTAGCGCTGCGTCTGGCCATGGAAGAAATGGCGACCAAAGATTTCGTTCGCGATGAACTTCGCGACTTGATGCGCGAACTGCTAGCCGAGCTGCGCGATGACGAGAAACCAGGCAAGCACGAGAAGGGCTCGTCGCCACGCAAATGACGAGTCGCGAGAGTGTTTTCGCGGCGTTGGCCAAGGTTATCGACCCGGAGCTTCGACGCCCAATCACCGAACTGGGCATGGTTGGCAAAATCACGCCGTTCGATGATGAAGCTGCAAACTGGGATGCTGACGCGAAGCTCGGCGTTGAAATCAAGTTGACCGTGGTTGGCTGCCCCGCGGCCGATCGCATTCGCAGCGATGTCGAGCAAGCCCTCGCCACCGTTTCGACAAACTTTGAAGTGAACATGACCGTGATGACGGCCGATGAGCGCGCCGAACTCAAGACCAAACTGCTCGGTGGTCGTGCGCTTCGCACCAACCCTTTTGGCGCTGACACCCTCACCCGCGTTTTTCTAATCGGATCGGGCAAGGGTGGCGTAGGCAAAAGCAGCCTCACCGCGAACCTTGCGGTGGCGCTTGCGGCGAAGGGTTTGCGCGTGGGGCTTGTCGATGCCGACATCTTCGGGTTCAGCATCCCTGCTCAATTGGGGCTGACCGACAAACCGACCCGTCTCGACGAAATGATTTTGCCTCCGGTGGCTTTTGGCGTGAAGGTGATCTCGATCGGCATGTTCATCGACGAAAACAAACCGGTGGCGTGGCGCGGGCCGATGCTGCACCGAGCTGTCGAGCAGTTCTTGGTTGATGTTTATTGGGGAGACCTTGACTTCTTGCTGGTAGACCTGCCACCCGGCACTGGCGACATTGCGATTAGCCTCGGACAGTTGCTGCCTACCGCCAAGACCGTCGTAGTAACCACCCCACAGGTGGCGGCAGCCGATGTTGCCGAACGTTCGGGTGCGGTTGGGCTTCAGACCGGGCAGAGCGTGTTTGGTGTGATCGAGAACATGGCGTGGCTCGAGCAGAGTGACGGCACGCGTCTTGACCTGTTTGGCGCGGGCGGAGGCGAATTGGTGGCCTCGAGACTTGCTAAGTTGAGCGGCTCCCCCGTCGAGGTGCTCGGTCAGGTACCGATTTCGATGGCCCTTCGTGAAGGCTCGGATGCGGGCGCGCCGGTAGTTCTCGGCAACCCCCATGATTTGGCCGCCGAAGCGATTCTGAGCATTGCCGAAAAGATTGCTGCAGACCAGCTCGGATTGTCTGGTCGCAGACTTAAACTAAGCCTGTGATCGACACCAGCATCCCAGCTCTGCTCTCGCACTTTTCTGCGACCGAAGCAACTGTTCCACTAATCAACCCTGCCAACGGCAAGCGCATCACCGATGTGCCTCAGCAGTCGGCCGAGACCGTTGTTGCCGCTATCGATCGCCTGCGCGACCACGCTGCCGAGTGGGCAGCCACCGATGTTCGCGAACGTGCCGCCATCATCTCGCGGGTTCACGATGTGATGCTCGAGAACCAAGACAAATTGCTCGACGTGCTTCAGCTAGAGACCGGAAAGTCTCGCGCTCACGCCTTCGAAGAATTCGCCGGAACGACCGCTCCTGCTCGCTACTACGGCAAGCACGCGGCAAAGTTCATGGCTCGCAAAAAGACTGGCGGCGGTGTTCCTGTGGTTACCCGCACCTGGGTCGAGCACGACCCAATTGGCGTGGTTGGCATCATCACCCCGTGGAACTACCCGATGGCACTAACCGCCCTCGACGTTTTGCCAGCGCTGGCTGCCGGCAATGTCGTGATTCAGAAGGCAGACAACCAAACCCCGCTCTCGGTGCTTTTCTGCCGCCTCATGGCAATAGAGGCTGGCTTGCCAGAGGATGTTTGGACCGTGGTTGTTGGCGACGGCGCGACCGTAGGTAACGCGATCACCGACAACGTCGACTACGTGGCTTTCACCGGCTCAACCAACACCGGCCGCGTCGTGGCCGAGCGCGCTTCGCGCCGCCTTATCGGCTACTCGCTTGAGCTCGGTGGAAAGAACCCTCTGATTGTGCTCGAGGGCGCAAACCCCGCCTCGGCAGCCGAACTAACCCTGGCCGCGGCTTTCGGCTCGGCAGGCCAGCTGTGCGTCTCGACCGAACGCGTCTACGTGCACAACAGCATCCGCGAGCGCTACATCGCCGAAGTTGTCGAGCGCACCGCATCACTAACTCTGGGCAAGACCGGTGAGTTCGATACCGACCTAGGAACCCTCACCTCAAAGGCACAGTTCAACCGAGTCAGCTCGATCATCGAAGACGCGAAAGATCACGGCGCAAACGTGCTCACCGGCGGTACCGGCGCACCAGAGCTCGGGCCGTTCTTCTTCAGACCTACCGTGATCACCAACCTCGACGAGTCTGCTCGCCTATTTCGAAACGAAGCCTTCGGCCCGGTCATCGCCGTTGAAGGTTTTGACGACATCGAAGATGCAATTGCCAAGGCGAACGACACCGAATTTGGCCTCAACGCCAGCGTGGTTGGCCCAGAGCGCGAGGCAATCAAGGTTGCCTCACGCCTCAATGCCGGCAGCGTGAACGTGAACGAAGGCTACCGAGCATCGTTCGCATCAATGGGTTCGCCAATGGGTGGTATGAAGTCTTCGGGAATCGGTCGCCGCAACGGCGAATACGGAATGCTTCGCTACACCACGATCAGAACCATCGGTGTTGCCAAGTCTTGGTTCAAACTTCCAACGCGTGGCAAGCAATACCGCCGCATGGCTCCGATTATGCGCGTGCTTTCGAAGTTCCTAAAGAACTTCGGCTAGGCCTGCTCAGCCCGTTTAGGTTGCCTCTGAGTCGAATGGCGCTCGTTCGCCCGGCTCAATGCGCTTGAGCGGGGTAGGCGTGTTCAGTGCGGCTGCCGTTGGCGCAGCATCCTCTTTCAAAGCATCGCGGATGATTCGGCGCGGGTCATACTGACGCGGGTCAAGTTTGCGCCAGTCGACGTCGTCGTAACCCTCACCAAGTTCATCTTTTAGCTGGGTTTGAGCGCCATCTGCCATGCGACGCAGGCTCTTGATGAATTGGGCCAACTTGCGGGCATATTCGGGTAAACGGTCTGGGCCCAGGATGAGCGCAGCGAGCACACCCAGAATGAGCAGCTTTTCACCAGATAGTCCGAACACGTGTCTAGGTTACCTCTTGCGGGGTTCTCGGGTCGCTCTGGTTTAACCTTTTGAGTAGAAGCCCGACAGGACAACATGGTAGACAAAATCACTTCGTGGAAGTACACCGAAGAATTCGTTGATGAGAACGAGGCAATGCTTCGCGCTCGCGCTCGCGCCGACGAACTGGGGCTCGAATGCATCACCGCGGCAACCGGCGCGCACCTGGCACTCTTAGTCTCTGCTCTCGGAGCCAAGGCGATCGTAGAAGCAGGCACCGGCGCAGGGCTCTCGGGCCTTTGGCTGCTCAGCGGCAACACCTCGGCAGTGCTTGCCACCATCGACACCGAGGGTGACAATCAAACGGCTGCCAAGGCTTCTTTCAAAGACGCCAAGATTGCGCCTGCTCGCACTCGCGTGATTCACGGTCGAGCATCTGAGGTCATGTCAAACATGGCGGATGCTGCTTACGACCTAGTATTTCTCGACGCAGATCGCGAAACTCTAGAACTGCAGATTCGTGAGGCTTCTCGCCTACTTCGCCCTGGCGGCGTGATCGCGATTGCTCATGCTCTTTGGCGCGACCGCGTGCCAGACCCTGCGATTCGAGACGAAGCAACCGGTGTTTACCGCGACGCTCTGCGCTTTTTTGTAAACAACGACGACTTCATCACCACACTGTCACCGGTTGGCGATGGCCTGCTGCTCGCCAGCAAACACACTCTCTAGCCCTTGAGTTAAATAAAAAAGCCGGCCACATTTGTGACCGGTTTTCTTATTTAGAAACCTTACTTCTTGACGATTCCCTCAAGAACCTTGTGCAGGCTCTTAGCTTCTTCGTCGTTGACCGAAACTACTAGTCGGCCGCCACCCTCGAGAGGTACTCGAAGAATGATTAGGCCTCTTGGCTCGCGCTCGGCTTCCATTGGTCCGTCGCCGGTGCGTGGCTTCATTGCTGCCATTTGATACTCCTTGATGCTTGGCTTCTCTGCCAGAACTTCTAGTTTCTCACACTCGAGAGGCGAATAAAACTGGCAGCAGCCCAAAAAGGGTTACATCTCGCTAACGCTTGGCGAGCGGCAGAAGAACCTAGGCGGTTAGCCAGGTTGCCAGAGCTGCTTCGCAGGCATAGATCTGCGAAACTGGCACGTTTTCGTCGTCGGCATGCGCCTTGTTTGGGTCACCGGGGCCAAAGTTCACGGCCGGAATGCCGAGTGCCGAGAAACGGGCAACGTCGGTCCAGCCGTACTTTGGCTTAGGGGTAGAACCAACCGCCGCTACGAAGGCAGCAGCTTCAGGTAGATCGAGACCAGGTCTAGCGCCCTCGGCGACATCAACGACCTCAA
>JBEDEQ010000043.1:0-6523 GCA_041175645.1 Actinomycetota bacterium
GTGTTGGCTTCGCCGATTGAGTTTGGTAGCGACCACAACGACCCAGTTCGTTTGGTTTTTGGGCTCTGTGCGACAGATCACGATGGTCACATCGAAGTTTTGGCGGGACTCGCCGAGGTGCTTAGCGACGAGGCGAAGGTTAACTTTTTGTTAAATGCCCCCGCGGCTGACCGAATCCACGAATACTTTGCATCTGGTCTGTGAGGATTGAAGCATGAAAATCGTAGCGGTTTGTGGCATGGGCATCGGCACCAGTGTGCTTCTAAAGATGAACGCCGAAAAGGTGTTGGCTCAGCTTGGCATTGAGGCAACCGTGACCGCTGCCGACATGAGTACCGCTCGCCAACTTGGTTTCGAGGCCAACATAGTTTTGACTACCCCAGAGCTGGTTGAATCTCTGCGGGGCCTACCGGCGGAGATTATTTCGATTGACCACTTTTTCGACCTCGCCGAACTAAACCGCAAACTCAGCGACGCACTGCTCTAGCATTGGCTTCACCATGAGTGAAAAACCACTGAGCAATACCGAACGCACCAAGCCGGGCCGTATGCGCGATCGCGTCGTGACCGAGCGAGCCGCCATGTATGAAGTGCTCGATTCGAACATCCTGTGTCATTTGGGTTTGGTTTTCGACGGCCAACCATTTGTTCTGCCTTATGGCTACGCCCGCGATGGCGACCGTATTTTGCTGCACGGTTCGAGTGGTGCTCGCTTCATGCGTGCCCTGGCCGATGGCGCGCCGGTGTGCGTCACGGTTACCGAGTTGACCGGCATGGTGGTGGCTCGCAGTACCTTCAATTCGAGCATGAACTACCGATCGGTTGTTGTGCTCGGATGCGCCACCGAAGTCACCGGCGACGAAAAGGCTCGCCTGCTCGAGGTGATCTCTGACGGTTTCTTGCCTGGTCGATCTGCCGAGGTTCGCGCATCGACGAAGAAAGAAATTGCGGCTACGACCCTGCTCTCGATCTCGCTCGAAGAAGCATCTCTCAAGGTTCGCGCTCACGGAGTTGAAGACGAAGACGAAGATTTGAACACCGGAGTCTGGGCTGGCGTTGTTCCAATCATGCTTGTCGCCGGTGAGCCAGAGCCTGACGGAGACGAGGCTGCCGGGTTGCCTGTGCCCGCCAGCGTGCTGGCCTATGTGGCCAACCCGAAGGGTTAGTTCGAAGAGCTAGATTGCGGCGAGAATCTCACGCATGGCAGCATCCACGCTTGAAAGCAGCTCGTCGGCCTCTTGTTTAGATGAGCCGACCGCCTGCAGGTAGCACTTGAGCTTTGGCTCGGTGCCGCTCGGGCGAACAATCACTCGGCGAGAGTCGGCTAGGTCGAAGCGCAGGCCGTCGGTTGGTGGCAGGTCTGCAGACCCTTGGCTTAGGTCGGTGAGCGTTGCCGCGACCCCGTCGATTTGGTTCGGAGCGTTTTCGCGCAACCCCTTCATGAGGCGTGCGATTTCGCCCAAGTCGGTGAAGCGCAGCGAAACCTGGCCGTTGGCAAAGTATCCAAACTCGGCACGTAGCGCGTCAAGGTGTTCTTCGAGCGTGGTTCCCTGGGTGGCCAGTTCGGCGGCGAGCATGACAATCGCGAGGGCTGCCGAAATGCCATCTTTGTCTGGGGTGTGGCCTGGGTCGATGGCATAGCCGAGGGCTTCTTCGTAACCGAAAATCAGGTTCGGCACCTTGGCGATCCACTTGAAACCAGTGAGGGTTTGCTTGAAATCTAGGTCGAACTTGGCGGCGACAGCTGCCAGCGCTGAGCTCGAAACGATCGAGCAGGCGATTGCACCCTTGCGCCCGGTTCGCTTGGCAGCGACCGCTGCTGCGTGGCCCAAGATGAGACCAACCTCGTCGCCGGTTAGACGGCGGTAACCATCTGAGCTGGTTGAGTCGGGAACGCCGATAGCTAAACGGTCGGCATCTGGGTCGTTGGCGATGATCAGTTGCCCGTTGGTTTCGCGAGCCTTCGCAAAGGCCAGATTCATGGCGCCAGGTTCTTCTGGGTTCGGAAAAGCCACGGTGGCGAAGGTGGCGTCTGGTTCGATTTGTTCGGCGACCACGTCGAGCTTGAATCCTGCTGCGCTAAACAGCGGTTCGACGGTGCCCCAACCCACGCCGTGCATCGCCGTGTAGGTGATGCGAAGGGCGGCGGCGTTGGTTGCCGAGGCGTTGCCGCCGGCAAGGTTTGCGGCAGCATCCGTGGCCGTTTTGGCATAGGCGGCGCGAACTTCGTCGGCCACAAACTCGATGTCGGTTTCACGAGGCATGTCGCCGAACTCTAGGTCGCGGGCCACCTGGTCGATGTGGGCGGCAATCTGCTTATCGGCCGGCGAAACGATTTGAGAACCGCCGTTGGCACCGCCGAGGTAAACCTTGTAGCCGTTGTCGTTTGGCGGGTTGTGAGATGCGGTGACCATCACACCGGCGCTGAGCCCGAGATGCTTCACGGCGAATGCAACCAGAGGTGTCGGTGCATAAGTTTCAAAAAGCAGAACGCGGATGCCGCATCCGGCCATAATCTCGGCGCTGTCTTGGGCAAAAATGTCGCTGTTCTTGCGGCCGTCGAAACCGATCACAACCGAAGGCTGTTCATCGGTGGCGTGCTCGAGCAGGTATTGCGCGAGGCCGAGGGCTGCTTGCGCGACGAGCACGCGGTTCATGCGGTTCGGGCCGGCTCCCAGTTCGCCGCGAAGGCCCGCGGTGCCGAATGCCAGGCGAGCGCCAAAGCGACTCTGCAGCTCGGGCTCGTTTTCGGCGGCGATGAGCGCGGCCAGTTCTGCGCGCGTCTCGGGGTCTGGGTCTTGGGCGTGCCAGGCCTTGGCCTGGGCCAGCAGTTCAGCGTTCACCTTCGGCCGGCTTAGAGCTTGGTGATGATTTCGGCGAGCAGCGCGCTGATGCGGCCTTCTGCCTCGCGACCGGCCTCGAGCACCTCGGCGTGACTCAGCGGGGTGGCTTGAATTCCGGCGGCAAGGTTGGTCATCAGCGAGAAGCCGAGCACCTCCATGCCGGCTTCACGCGCAGCAATCGCCTCAAGTGCGGTCGACATTCCAACCAGGTGGCCGCCCATGTGCTTGACCATCTGAACCTCGGCCGGGGTTTCGTAGTGCGGGCCGCGAAACTGCACGTATACGCCTTCGTCTAGCCCAGCATCCACGCTTCTAGCCACGTCGCGCAGGCGCTTCGAGTAGAGGTCGGTCAGGTCGATAAAGGTAGCGCCTTCGAGCGGGCTCGACGCGGTCAGGTTGATGTGGTCGCTGATCAAAACCGGGGTACCAGGCTTCCAGCTGGTCTTGAGACCGCCTGCGCCGTTGGTCAAAATCATCGTGGATGCTCCCGCAGCAGCCGCGGTGCGAACACCGTGCACCACGCGCCGAACCCCGTGCCCCTCGTAAAAGTGGGTGCGTGCGCCGAGAACCAGCGCGTGCTTGCCGTTTGGCAGAGCGATTGAGCGAATCGTGGCAACGTGACCTTCGACCACCGGTGCCGAGAAGCCAGGAATGTCGGCGGCGTTGATGCTTGCGACTGTTTCACCGATGAGGTCGGCAGCCTTGGCCCAACCCGAGCCCAAAGTCAGTGCGATGTCGTGTTTTGCCACTCCGGTGCGCTGCGCAATAAGCTTGGCAGCCTCGCGGGCAATCTCAAAAGGGTTCGCAGTTGGGTTTTCGAGTGGGTTAGTCATGTTTTTCAGTCTATTCACCCACCACAATAGAGGGGTGAGTTCAGTCAAGAAAAAACAACACATCGTAATCATTGGCGGCGGCCCAGGCGGTTATGAAGCTGCCCTAGCCGGTATTCAACTCGGCGCGCAGGTAACCCTGATCGAGCGCCAAGGAGTTGGCGGTAGCGCTGTGCTCACCGACGTTGTGCCATCTAAGGCACTGATTGCAACCGCCGAGGCGGCTTCGGCCGTGCGCCAGGCCACCGAACTCGGTATTCGTTTTAAGTCGGGTGGAAAATCGGTCACTCCTGAGATTGACATCGACTTTGGCGCGATTAACCAACGCCTTCTCGACATCGCACGCGAGCAGTCGCGTGAACTGACCGCCAATCTCACCTCGCAGGGGGTTCGAATCATCAACGGTTCGGGTCGCCTCGACGGTAACCACCACGTGATTGCCACCCATGCTGACGGCGAACAAGAGCGCATCGAAGCCAAGACCATCATCGTCGCGGTCGGTGCGCACCCTCGCACACTGCCGAACGCTGCGCCAGACGGTGAGCGCATTCTCACCTGGCTTGACCTCTATGGCCTCACCGAATTGCCAGAGCACATGATTGTGGTTGGTTCGGGTGTGACCGGTGCCGAATTTGCCTCGGCTTTCAGCGGGCTCGGATGCCAGGTGACCCTAGTTTCTTCTCGCGAGACTGTTTTGCCGAGCGAAGACCAAGACGCCGCCGCCCTCATCGAGAGCGTGTTCAAAAAGAACGGGATGCAGGTGCTGAGCAAAGCTCGTGCCGAGTCTGCCGTGAACACCGGCAAGGGCGTCGAGGTTCACCTAGCCGATGGCCGCGTTATCGAGGGATCGCACGTTCTTATCGCGGTTGGTGCTATTCCGAACACCGCAGGTCTTGGTCTCGAAGAGGCTGGGGTCGAACTGACCGAATCTGGTCACATCGCGGTGAACCGAGTTGCTCGAACCAGCCGCGCCAATGTTTATGCGGTTGGCGACTGCACCAACTTCTTGCCGCTAGCCTCGGTTAGCGCCATGCAGGGCCGTACCGCCGTGTTTCACACCATGGGCGATGTCGCTGCCCCAACCCAGCTGCGCAACGTGGCAGCCAACGTGTTCACCTCGCCAGAGATTGCTTCGGTGGGGTGGTCGCAGGCTGCGATTGAAGCCGGCGAGGTGCAGGGCTCGATTCACAAGATCATGCTCGATGCCAACCCGCGCGCCAAAATGTCGAACATCGAAGATGGCTTCATCAAGGTTTTTGCTTCAACCTCGGGCACCGTCATCGGTGGCGTGGTCGTTGGGCCGAAGGCATCCGAGTTGATCTACCCAATCGCATTGGCGGTTGAGAACCGTCTAACGGTCGACCAGGTTGCCAAGACGTTCGCGGTTTACCCTTCGCTCAGCGGTTCGATTACCGAAGCCGCCAGAGCTCTGCACATTCCGAACGTTTAGCTAAAAGCCGATTCGACTAGTTGGTCGAGCTCTTCTTCTTGACACCGTCTGGCTTTTGGCTCACGGTCATGGCCTGAAGGCGGCGCATTGCGTCGTCGCCGGTGGCGATGTTTCCGTCAATGAAAATCGTGTTACCAGCGCCTTCTTTGGCAGCGTCGCGAATGGTTTCTGTCCACATCGAGAACGCCAATAGAGCTGGGTCTAGACCGTGCTTTTCGAGCAGCTCGGCAGATTCGCCGAAGCCCTCGGCAAGCGCCTTGCGGAACATCGCCAAACCTTCACCGCGCAGACGAGCAGCGGTTGCCTCGTTCTCGGCGGCAATGCGAATAGCGGCACCCTCGGCCTCGGCGGCCTTGGTGCGGGTGATGAGAAGAGCCTGACCTTCGGCCTCGGCAGCGATCTTCTGGTTGGTGGCTGCCACGATGCGGGCCATCGAGTCGGTGACTTCTTTGTCGAACGAAAGCTCGGTGATTTGAAGGTCGATAACGGTGTAACCCCAGCCCGATAGCTGCTCGTCGAGAGTCGACTTGGCGTGGTTCACGATTTCGCCGCGAAGGCCCAAAACCTCAGACTGCAGACGTGTTGCTACAAACTCGCGAACCGAAGCCTCAACCGCACTCAGTAGCGCGATGTCGAAGGACTTTTCGTCGATGAACTTGAAGGCTACCGTCTTGACCGTTTCTGGTTCGTGGTCGCTCACCGAGAAGATGACTGTGGCGGTGAAGTAAACCACGGCCTGGTCGTTGGTGATGGTCTTGAACTGAAGTTGTTCGGTGCGGTTCTGAATCGGAACAACACGGTTGATTCGCTCGATGAACGGAATCAGCATGTTTAGGCCTGGGCGAAGAACGCGGCGGTACTTACCGAACATGGTGACCACTGCAACGGTGGCCTGGTTCACAACCTTGAACGATGCGGCCAGCAAAAAGATTGCAATGACGATGAGAGCGAGGTTGACCACGATCGAGGTGAGGTCGGCAAGTGTGAATGAGTTCATAGACCCAACGCTACCTGCTGGTAGCGACAATCGAAAGTGGGCTTAGGCCTCGAACTCAAGAAGCACGGTTCCAGCAGGCACGGTTTCGCCGACCTTGCCAGCAATGACCTTGACCTTGCCGGCACGGTGAGCCGTTAGCGGCTGCTCCATCTTCATGGCTTCGAGCACAACAACAAGTTCGCCCTCGGCCACTTCTTGGCCAACTTCGACTGCAATCTTCACAACGGTCGACTGCATCGGTGCCTTGATCGAGTTGCCGCTCTGACCTCCACCGCTGACAGCGCCGGTGCCTTTGCGCTTCGGGGCCTTGGTGGTCTTGGATGCTCCGCCAGAGATTCCCAGGTGCGATGGCAACGACACTTCGATGCGCTTGCCGCCAACTTCGACGGTCACGCTCGAACGT
>JBEDEQ010000044.1:0-6493 GCA_041175645.1 Actinomycetota bacterium
TCGGTCAGGCTAAGACTGGTACAGGTAAAACTTTCGGATTCGGCCTTCCGCTGATTCAGTCATTGGGTTTCGAACCAGAGCTCGGCGCTAAGGCACTGGTTGTTGTTCCAACTCGCGAACTTGCCATTCAGGTAGCCGAAGACCTCGTGCTCGCCACCGCCAACCGACCAACCAAGGTTGCCACCATCGTTGGAGGCCGCGCCTTTGAAGGCCAGATTGCCGACATCGAAGCCGGTGCTCAAATCATTGTTGGAACGCCGGGTCGAATCATTGACCTGAGCAAGCAGAAGAAACTCGACCTGTCGAACATCCGCTTCATGGTTCTCGACGAGGCCGACGAAATGCTCGACCTCGGCTTTTTGCCAGATGTTGAGCGCTTGTTCGCGCTAACCCCAGACGGCCGACAGACCATGCTGTTCTCGGCAACCATGCCCGGCGCGATTGTTTCGCTGGCTCGCAAGTATCAGAACCGCCCGGTTCACATTCGCGTGAACGACCCAGACGAAGGCCACACCAAGGCCGACATCAAGCAGTTCATCTACCGTGCCCACTCTCTCGACAAAGACGAAGTTGTTGGCCGCATTTTGCAGGCCGAGGGTCGCGGCAAGACCGTAATTTTCTGTCGCACCAAGCGCCAGGCCGGCAAGGTTGCCGAAGAACTAGTCGACCGCGGCTTCAACGCTTCGGCGCTGCACGGCGACATGTCGCAAGAGGCCCGCGAAAAGTCGATGGCAGCCTTCCGATCTGGAAAGAAAGACATTTTGGTTGCCACCGAGGTTGCAGCACGAGGCATCGATGTTGACGACGTGACCCACGTGATCAACTACACGGTTCCCGAAGACGAAAAGAACTACCTGCACCGCACCGGTCGCACCGGTCGTGCCGGCCGCACCGGAATCGCAGTGACGTTCGTTGACTGGGAAGACCTCACTCGCTGGAAGCACATCAACGAAGCTCTAGAGCTTGGTGTGCCAGAGCCGGTTGAAACCTACTCCTCATCGCCGCACCTATTCGAAGACCTAAACATCGCAGCCGGAACCAAGGGCCGCATCAAGGCAACCGACCCGAACCGCGTCAAGCCATCGAACGACCGTGGGCCTGCTGGCCGCGGTGGTTCAGGCGGTCGCTCGGGCTCTGGTCGCGACGGAGGTCGTCGTGATGGCGGTCAAAACCGCGGCCAAGGTCGCAGTGACAAGCCGCGCAGCGAAGGTTCGAAGAACTCGGATGCTGCTCCTAAGGTCGAACGCACCCCTCGCCCAGAGGGCGAGCGCAACCGTCAGCGTCGCCGAGTGAACAGATCGTCTGAAAACTAGCAAAGATTCCAAAGTGACTATCAGCGGTGCAGGACGGGCAGTCTTAGACCTTTTTGAGAGTCATGACGTCGTTCTGCTCGGAGAGAATCACGGAGTACGTGAGAACTTCGAATTCATCAGATCTTTGATTCCCGAACTGCATGCTGCTGGGGTCAGACACATCGCCCTAGAGTTTGCGGCCAATGAGGAACAACATCGAGCCGACGAGCTTGTTCTCGGCAAGAAATATGACGCGCAAGTTTCAAGAGACATGCTTTTCAGCTACAACGTTGCTTGGCCGTACTTGGAATACCAAGAAGTTCATAGACATGTCTGGATGTTCAATCAAACGACTGAAGACAAGATGCGAGTGCTACACGCTTCGTACATATATGACTGGTCGAAGTGGCAAGGCACTAGAGAGCAAGACTCAATGACGTCGGTCATGCACAAAGGTGACTACAACCAATTCAGGGCAGACCGGATTTCAGAAGCTATTGCGCAGGGTGGCAAGGTTTTGGGCATTTTTGGGGCAGTGCATGCATCTCGGGACAAACGTAATCTTGACCTCTTCGGAATGGAAAGGTCTATTCAAACGCTTGGCATGCGCTTGGAACAAACTCTCCCAGGTCGCATAGCCAACGTGAATCTGAACGGGGCAAGTGAGGGCTTCTGGGATCTAGAACTGTTCACATCCCAGACCTTTAGTAAGTGCACGATCGACCTAAATTTCTTGAACGGAAGAAACTTCGAAGAGGTAAAAGCCAATTGGCCAGACCCTGATTGGACCGAGTCCCCCGCTGACGAAGATGCGTTTTGGCGAATCATCGCGGAACGCAAAACAAGTTTGCCTTCGGTTCGTTAAAGCTCTAGATTGACCGGCTTCGAGCCGGTGGCTTTGTCGATGATTCGCTTGAGCATCTCGGGCGCTGTGGTGCATTGACCCAACTCATTCGGCTTGCCGGCGACACCGTGGTAATCGCTCGACCCCGTAACGATCAGATCGTGACGAGTGGTCAGGTCGAGCAGCCAAGGTTGAACATCCGCCCCGATTTCTGGGTGGTAAACCTCGAAGCCAGCCAAGCCCGCCTCGATCAGTGACTCAAAGTGCTCCTGCGGAAAATCGTTTTCGTGTGCCGGCTTGTAACCGCGGGCAAGCGGATGCGCGAGCACGGCTACTCCCCCAGCAGCGTTGATCAACTCGATGGCTTCGAGCGGGTCTGGCACTTCGCGATTCGGCACGTAATAGGGGCTGCCCTTGAACCACAGCTTTTCAAAGACCTCACCGCGTTCGACGAAGTGACCGTTGGCAACCAGGGCATCGGCAACCGATGGGCGGCCAAGGGTCGCCCCAACCTGAACCTGGTCGAGCACGTCTTGCCAGGTCAGTGAATAATCCTTGGCGATACGATCGGTGATTTCTTGAAGTCGAATAACGCGTGAGTTGACGGTTTCGTCGAGCCTTTTGAGCAGGGCCTCATTGGTCGGGTCTGGCAGATAAGCCAGCATGTGCATGCCGACCTTGTGCGTGTGCCCATCTTCGCCCGTGAAAACGGCGCGCGTGGTGATTTCGATGCCCGGTACAAAACCAAGACCAGTGCGCTCGGATGCTTCGGCTGAAGAAGCCCAGTGTGCGACAGTGTCGTGGTCGGTGATGGCTAGCACGTCTAGCCCGAGATTTCTGGCTCGGTCGAAAACGACGCCAACGGGTTCGGTTCCATCGGAGGCATCGGTGTGCACGTGCAGGTCGATTTTCATGGAACATCTCTCTAAAACTTGAGGCCTCTTACATTCGAAGAATACCCGCTTCTAGCAACCACGGAGTTTGGCGAAAAGTGGCAGGATGTAACCCATGAGCGAGAAGTCAGAACAAAAGATTGCCGACCGAGTGAACAACCGGTCACACCGCCCGAACAGTGAAGAGTTCATGCGATTCATCGGTTCGAACTGGGCTGACCATGGCGATGACCTGCCGCAGGTGCATCCGGGCGCCCTTTACGCCGCCGCTCGCCGTCGTCAGGTGGCTGAAGCTTTCGCTGGCAAGTTGGTCATCATCGAGGCTGGGCCACTAAAGACCCGCTCTAATGACTCTGACTACCGCTACCACCCGCACGCCGCCTTTTCACACCTGACCGCTTGGGGTTCGGCCACCGTTCCAGACTCGGTTCTAGTGATCGACGCGCGAGACCGTGCCGGAGTAAGCACGCTCTTTTTCAGAGAAACCGCTGGCCGTGAGAGCGAAGAATTCTTTGCCAACCCAACCATCGGCGAATTCTGGGTTGGCGCTCGACCAACTCTCGCGCAGGTGTCTGCACTGCTGCACCTAAGCACCAAGAACCTACCTGAGCTCGATGAGTTCTTATCTGAAAACTCGGGCGCAGACATCGTGCGCATCAGCGAAGAAGCTGGCAGCGACGAAAAGCTTCTCGAGTTCGCAAGCGAGATTCGATTTGTCAAAGACGAGTGGGAAATCGCCGAGATGCGCAAGGCCGTTGCGGCTTCGGTAAGTGGTTTCGAGCAAGTTGCCCGAACCATGAAAGACGCGATCGGCCACGAACGAGGCGAGCGCGTGATTGAGACCGCGTTCTATTCACGAGCCCGCATCGAAGGCAACGACCTTGGCTACGACACAATCGCTGCCGCCGGGGCGCACGCCTGCATTTTGCACTGGATTGTCAACGACGGCCCGATTCGCGGCGATGAACTTCTTCTGCTCGATGCCGGCGTTGAGGTTGATAGCCTCTACACCGCGGACGTCACCCGCACTCTGCCAGTGAACGGCAAGTTCAGCCCAGCGCAGCGCAAGGTCTATGACGCGGTTCTCGAAGCCGCCGACGCCGTTTTTGCAATCGCGAAGCCGGGAGTGAAGTTTCGCGAGTTGCACGCCACGGCCATGAAGGTGATTGCCGCAAAGGCAGCCGAGTGGGGTCTGATGCAGCTCACCGCCGAAGAATCGCTCAAGCCAGAAAACCAGCACCACCGCCGTTGGATGGTTCACGGAACCAGCCATCACCTCGGTCTCGACGTTCACGACTGTGCTCAGGCTCGTCGCGAACTCTACCTAGAGCAAGAACTAAAACCAGGCATGATTTTCACCATCGAACCTGGCCTGTACTTTCAGCCTGATGACCTTTTGGTTCCAGAAGAGCTTCGTGGCATCGGTGTTCGCATCGAAGACGACGTTTTGGTTACCGAAACCGGTGTCGAGAATTTGAGTGCTGCTCTGCCACGCAAGGCAGAAGATGTCGAAGCTTGGATGGCGCGCTTCGCTTAAAGACTTGGGCGTGCGCCCAGAGTTGTGACGGCCTTTGCACCCGCCGCGATGCCGGCGTTCAACGCTGCTTCGACCGTTTCTGAGTCTGTCTGCCCAGCCCCCGACTCGGCGAATCGCGCCAAGAATGCTCCGCAGAAAGCGTCACCCGCGCCGGTCGGGTCAACCGAGGCAACGGTCAAACCAGACGCCTTGAGCTCTTGTCCCTCGCCAAACTGAGCCGTAGCACCACGCTCGCCGTCGGTAACCACAAGCAACGGCACCAATCCCTCGAGCCGCAAAAGTTCGGATTCTTCGAGGTTCGGAAAGCAAACATCCACGTGCTTTAGAAGTTCTCGGTAGCGCTCAACGCCGTAGTCGGCAATGTAACCGGTTGAACCCGGGTCAACGGCCACCAGAGCGCCGTGCGCATGAGCCCGCTCGATGAGGCCGAGCACCGATTCGGTGGTCTTGCCGAGCAATGCGTATCCGCTTAGGTAAACGATTTCGGCATCGGCCATTTCGGCATCGATCGCGTCTAGGTCGAGGTCTTGGTTCGCCCCGCGGTCGGTAAGCATCGATCGCGAATCACCGTCAACCAACACCACGATTGAGCCGGTTGGTCGGTCGCTAACCTGCAAACTGGCCGACACCCCGGCGCTGGCAAAGTTTGACTCGTTTCGAGCGAGGTCGTCGCGGCCGACGCATCCTAAGAATTGCACGGATGCTCCGCTAAACGCAGCCCAAGCCGCAACGTTCGCGGCCGAACCCCCGAGGGTTTTCTCGATGCGAGCGTTGGTGTCGGTGTTTGGTCGAATCGCGTGCTCTGGAACCACAATGATGTCGTCGATGACATCACCGATGACCAGAAGCTTTGCGCTCATGGGTTAGGCCTTGAGTGCCGACCAGGCGGTGGCGATTTGACCCGCCAAGCGCACGTTGTTGCGAGCTAGGTCGAGGTTCACCTCGAGGCTGCGACCGCCAGATTCGCCAACGATGAATCCGAGCAAGAACGGGGTGACCGCCTTGCCGGTAACACCAGCGGCATCGGCTGCCTTGAACGCAATCTGAATGACGCGGTCGTGTTCGGCTGGGTCCCACTGAAGGTTCTCTGGAATCGGGTTGGCCACCACAATGCCTTGACCGTGACCAAGCTCATCTTGCGCCTTCATGGCCAGGGCAATCTCGGCTGCAGTATCTAGCGACCAGTCGAGGGTGTAGCCCGATTTGGTCAGCCAGAATGCCGGGAACTCGCGAGTCTTGTAGCCGATCACCGGAACGCTGAGGGTTTCGAGGCGCTCTAGAGTGGCGGGAATGTCGAGCACCGACTTTACTCCGGCCGAAACCACGGTGATTGGAGTGACGGCAAGGGTGCTTAGGTCGGCCGACTCGTCGAAGGTGTCGATTGCGCCACGGTGAACACCGCCGAGACCGCCGGTAGCGAACACGCGCACTCCGGCAAGCGCAGCCAAGTGAGCGGTGGCGGCAACCGTGGTTGCGCCACTGGCACGCTTAGCCGACAAAATCGGGATGTCGCGAACGCTGGCCTTGGCCAAATCTTCGTTTGCGATGCGGTCGACACCTTTGGCATCTAGACCAATCTGCGGCACTCCATCGAGAATGGCAATCGTGGCTGGGGTCACGCCCTGGTCACGCAGAATCTGCTCGAACTCGATAGCTGCCTCGTGGTTGCGTGGGCGCGGTAGACCGTGCGAGATGATGGTCGATTCGAGAGCTACTACTGGGCGACCTTCGGCGAGCGCTGCAGCTACCTCGGGCGAAACGTTGAATGCGGTCATTTGGTTACACACCCTCGGCAGGTTTGGCAGCGGCCTCTTTAGCCTGCGCCAACAGGTTGCTCGGCACCTGAACTTCGTATTCTTTGGCCATCACCATCGATGAGCTCATAAAGCTGCGCTTGTTGCGAGACATCGCGAAGCGCACGATGTTG
>JBEDEQ010000045.1:0-6455 GCA_041175645.1 Actinomycetota bacterium
GCTCTCAAACTAAAGGTTCATCATGCCAAGACAGCTTTCAGCGTTCTTAAGACTTGCAACCGCTCTTGCCATCTTTGGCAGCATCTTCTGGCAGGTGTCTGACCGCTTGGCCAACGACCTGTTCAGACCACAGGAGTACTTCTTCTACTTCACCATTCAAACCGCGTTGATCTCGGCTACCGTGCTGACCATTTCAGGTATCGGCGCTCTTCGGGGCAAGCCGCAGAGCCTTCGACTTTCGCAGGTTCGCCTCTGGGTGGTTTCATACGAGGTTGTCGTAGCGATCGTCTACAACGCCCTGCTACGCGGCACCGAGGTTCTGCCTGGCGACCCAGACTACGGCTATGACTGGCCGGTGTTGCCCAACGAGATATTGCACGTGTGGGCACCGATCTTTATTCTCATCGACTGGGCCCTTTCTAAAGATGCCGCCAAGATTGGCACCAAGAAGGTTTGGTGGGTTGTCGCCTACCCGCTCACCTGGTTGGCCGTCTCGATTCTTCGCGGCGCCTTCGCTCCTGACCACTGGTGGGCCTACTGGTTCTTAGACCCAGCCGAGGGTGTTGCGCAGATGCTCACCTACATCTTCGGAATTTCAGCGTTCATGATTGTGGCCGGCTTCGGCTTCAACGCTTTGCGCAACCTAATCGCCAAAGCTCAGCGCTAACGCTTTTTAGCGGATGCTCTGCAAGCGCCCTAGCTAGCCGCTAGTTGCCCGCAAGCCCCGTCGATTTCTTTGCCGCGAGTATCGCGCAAGGTGGTTGGTATGCCGGCCTTCTCGAGCGTCGAGATGAACACGCGCGTTACCTCTGGAATCGAAGCCGTCCAAATCGACCCTGGGGTCGGGTTGAGTGGGATCGGATTCACATGCACCCAACCCTTGCCACGTTCGTTGAGCTTCTTAGCCAATAGCTCTGCACGCCACTCGTGGTCATTCATGTCTTTGATCAGCGCGTATTCGATTGACACTCGGCGGCCGGTGGCGTCAAAGTAGGCACGGGCGGCGTCTAGAGCCTCGTCAACCTTCCAACGCGAGTTCACCGGAATCAACTCGTCACGCAACTTGTCGTCTGGCGCGTGAAGCGACAGCGCGAAGGTCACCGGAATCTCTTCGGCAGCAAGTTTGTGAATGGCCGGCACCAGGCCGACGGTCGAAACTGTGATGTTGCGAGCTGACATGCCAAGCCCGTTCGGCTGTGGCTCGATCATGGTGCGCAGTGCAGACATGACGCGGTTGTAGTTGGCCAACGGCTCACCCATGCCCATGAAAACGATGTTGCTAACGCGCTCTGGAGCATCGCCGGCCTTGGCCTTGCGGCCACCGAGTTCGCCGTTCGCGATTGCTTGGTTGGCCCGCACGATCTGGTCAACAATCTCAGCCGCCGACATGTTGCGCGTTAGACCAGCCTGACCCGTGGCGCAGAACGGGCAGTTCATACCGCATCCGGCTTGTGAAGAGATGCAGAGCGTGATGCGGCCCGTGTAGCGCATCAGCACAGACTCGACCAGAGCGCCGTCGAAGAGGCGCCACAAGAACTTGATGGTGTCTCCCTTGTCGGTCTGCAGGCGCTTGACTTCGGTGAGCATCGGCGGCAACAGAGCCGCTACGAGCTCTTCGCGGCCTGCAGCAGGCAGGTCGGTCATGTCGGCTGGGTTGCTGGTGTAGTGGGTGAAGTAGTGGGTAGAAAGCTGCTTGGCTCTATAGCCTTGAATGCCTAGTTCTTTGACGCGAGCGGCACGCTCTTCGATGCTGAGGTCGGCGAGGTGCACTGGCGGTTGCTTGCGCTTTGGCTCGGCGAACTGCAGAAGCGGCTTGCCGGTTTCGTCTTTAGCCTGAGTCCAACCCTCTGCGGCAGGGCGCACCTGTTTGCGTTCGGTCATGTTTGGCTCTCGGTTTGTGCACGGATGCTGTGACTCTTAGTTTAAGCGCAGCCTAAAAAGTTTTCGGGCAAAAGAAAAGTGGGTGGAGCCTTTCGGCTCCACCCACAGATCTTTAGTCGGTTGTTACTTGACGACCTGGAACTTCGAAACCTTGGTGGTTCCGACCGAAACGGTCACCTTCTGGCTACCCGAGTTAGCAACGGCGAACTTGAAGGTTCGGGTTGCGCTGCTTGGGATAGTCACCTTGTAGGTGCGAACACCGTGGATGGTTACAGTAAGCACCTTGCCACGAGCGTTTCCAACGGTCACTGCGATTACCTTCTTCGAAGGGCTAGTGATCTTTGCGGTTGGAGCTAGCTTCGGAGTTACTGCACCGTTGAACGCTAGGTCATCGATGTAGTAGTCACCACGTGGGTTGCTAGCAACGTCACACGAGAAGCCTGGGAACACGTTGATCTTGTTGTAGACCTTGGTGTTGTCGTATGCCGAGAGGTCCCAGGTTAGACGGTTCCAACCAGCAACAGTGGCAGTTGCATCTGCCTGTACTGCGATGTTGGTGTCATCTGAGAACTCAAGCTTTAGACGAACCAAAGCTCCAGCTGCAGGTGCGTAGACGTTAGCGGTAACCGAGGTGTGACCAGCCGAAAGCATGGTCTGAGTGGTTGGCTTGGTCTCTAGTGTGGTACCAGCCCAGCACTCGCCAGCTGAGGTTAGCTTGGCAGCCTTGCCGGCTGAAGCACCTGCTGGTGAGGTGACGACGTCTGCCGAAGCTCCACCAAATGGCACGAAGCCCCAAGCGCCCTCAAAGTCGAGAACGGTTGCTGGTGAGGTTACCGGGATAACAACGTCTGGGGTAGCTGCGCCTGGGAACACTGCGTTGTCGATGTAAACGTCGCCATTCTGACGGCCGTCTTCAAAGAACAATGGGAAGAACGATGCCTTGGTGCAACCAGTGACGGTGACGTCTTCAAACTTCAGGTTTTCCCATCCGCTTCCGGTGTGCTCTACAGGAATCTCCTTGTCACAGCCTCCGCCTTCCATCTTCACCATCATGGTGCCGGCAACCAATGAGTAAACGTCAATGGTCACAAAGTGTGAGTCAGCCGAAAAGAGGGTTCCGTCTTGGGTTGCGTTAGCGGTGGTGTTGATGAAGGTAGTGCCCGACCATGGGTTAGCGTCACCCTTGATGTGAAGCTTGGCACCCTTGCCGCTGCGACCACCAGGTAGCGAAGCTTCGAGTGAAGATTCGTTACCTTCGAAGTCTGCAACATACTCGCCGGCGTTGCCGAGCTGGTAGCCGCTGGTATCGTCATCTTCGAAAGTTACGTTGATTGGTGCCGAGGCTGCGCTTGCAGCACTTGCGGTAATGCCGACGAGGCCGGCGCTCAAAAGCGCGGTAGCTGAAGTCAGCGCCGCTAGCTTCTTGAGAACTAGATTCATTGCAGTTCCTTCCATAAGGGTTTTTGGAGTGAACTGTTCTTAGGGCAAGGTGCGAAAACGCGAGGATGCTCAAGAATAGCCACTCGGTTGTGCGCACACACTTCCTGCGTTCAAGTTACTCCTGAAAGCGGTTACCTGAAAGCGGTTTCACTAACTTTTATCAAACTGTTACCAAGCGGTTATAAACCGCAACTTGGTGCAGTGCGAGGGCTACACAGCCTCGCTGAGCGAGTTAACGCTTAACGACCTCGCCGTAGCCATCGACCTTCCAGGCCCGAACATAATCGATGTGCATCTGGGAGGTGGCCCAGCCACTCCAAGCACCACCAAAGTCGCCGGTGGCATTGTTCAGAATCAAAAAGAAGTAATCGTTGAACGACCAGTTTTGGGTTCGAGCCTGAGCCTTGGTTAGCGTGAAGAATAGGTTGCCGTCGACATAGAACTCCATGCGATCCGGCTTCCACGCAAAACCGTAAAGATGAAAGTCGTCGGAGTAGTTGGTTGAGCTGGCTGCCGAACCAAAGTCGCCGTAGTCATAGGTGTGGGCACCGACGTCCCATGGGGTGCCGTTGGTCGAGTAGTGCACAGCAGCCGAGTTGCGCCAAGGTTGGTGACCACCCTGTTCGGCGATGTCGATTTCACCGGATGCTGGCCAACCCACACTCGTGATGCTGTCGCCGATCATCCAGAATGCCGGCCAGTTGCGACCGCCCTTTGGCATTTTGATGCGAGCCTCGATGTAGCCGTACTTGAACGAAACCTTGCCTTGGGTGTCGAATCGACCCGAGGTGAACTCGCAGCCAGACCAGGCTAAGCAGGTGGCTCCGGCAGGGGCTTGCCCAGTTTTGGTGGTGGTGATTACCGCATTGCCGTTGGTTGAGCCATCAAGCTTGATCGCGCCAGGAAAGTACCACTGCGGTTCATTGTTGTGACAGGTGCCGCCGCCGTTTTCTCCGCCGTGGCCGCAGTAACGAGCCGTCCAGTTAGTTGAGTCAACGGTTGCACCCGCAACGCCCTTGAACTCTTCTGCCCACAACAGGTCACTGACACGGTGACCTGAAACTACAGGCGCAACAGGGCCCACTGGGCCGGAGCTCCAAACCGGCCACAGCGTTACGTCGCCGGCGGTTCGATAGGTCTGACCCGGCTGGCCAATAACTGTGCCTCCCTGCGACTTGGCCCAACCCAAGAAAGTTGAACCAGCGCGAGCAAACATGTTCTGCGGCAGAATGCCATTGGTCACGTTGAACTTGAGGGTAGGCATTGTGCCGTCGCCTGGTGAAGAGAAACTCATGTTGTATTCGACGAGAGACCATTTGGCAAAAAGCATTTGATTCTTCTTGGCAACGAATTTGCCCTTGTTCGCAAACGCTATTTCACCACCGGCGCTGGTCGCCCATCCGCTGAATTGGTAACCGACACGGGTGAACTTGTTTTCAGCCAGTGTCACGCCTTGGATGTTCGCTAGCTGAGCAGGCATGACACCGACGCCGGAGTTTGCATAGAAGTCGATGCGGTAGTTCACCGGAATCCACTTGGCGAACAACTTGAGGCTTGCCTTTGGCTTCACTAGTGAAGCATCGGCGTATTTCACGCCGCTTGTGGTCGAAGTAGCCCAGCCGGCAAATGCGTAGTTGGTGCGCTTGAACACGTTCTTCTTTAGCTTTGCCCCTGCCGAGCCAACGGTCTGCGTAGTCATGGTGCCAAAGCCACCATTGGCTGCAAATGTGATTTTGTAGGTTGGCGCGGCAACGGCACCGAACAACTGAGGCTGAGCCAGTGTAAGACCGAGAGCCAGACCGAGAACTGTGAACAGTGCGATCAGGCGACGAGCGGCTTGGTTGGTGCTGGAATGTGCAACGTTGCTCAAGGCATAACCCCTAGGTTGAAAATCGAACCACCAATGTGTTTGCACATAACACGAACGGTATATCACTGAGGTTAGCAGTCACGCTGGCAATAGGCTAGGCGAGGCACTAAACCCCATGTAATGCGAGCGCGAGAGCACCATAGAAGATGACGACTAGCCAAAGCGCGGGTCAAGACCGGCAAATGGTTTTTCGCAATCTACAGCTAATTACCCCGGCTGAGCGAGTGGCTGCTTCAAACGTTATGCAGTTTGTTTCTACCAATGCCAATATCGGCAACTTCATGCCTGTGAAGGCCATTCAAAACATGCTCGGTGAAGAAACCGATGTGTGGAATATGCACCGTCCCGTCGACTGGGCGTTCGTAAACGCCAACTACAAGATGGTCGTAATCGGTGGGGCTGGTCTTTTAGCACGCGCGTTCAATCAGTTCTGGATCGACTGTGCCATCAACTGCAAGTTGCCCATCATTGTTTGGGGAATAGGCACCTGCATAGTCGACGGCGTTGAGCTTGAGCAAAGCATTTGCGACCGTGATGCGGTGAAGACGGTTTTTGACCGTGCGATCATGATCAACCTCAGAGACGAGGTGACGGCAACGCTATATGCCGACGGTCTCTCAGATAAAACCTCAATCACCGCGTGCCCGACCATCGAATACCTTCAGAAGTTCAGTGTCGCGGCCGAGCCAAACACGGTTACCTTGAGCGTGCATCCCGAGCTGGCCAGTCAAGCGACGCATGACGATATAGAGGCTCTGTGCGAGCGCATGGGTTTCAAGGTGTTGCGCACCGAAAATGTGCAGACGCCTGAGCAGGGGTTAGAAGACATCATTCGCAACTACTACTGCCGAAGCGAGCTTGTGATAGCGACTCGGCTGCACGGGGCAATCACGGCATACGGCCTCGGTATTCCATACCTTGCTTGGCCGGGCGATGAGAAGGTGCGCGAATTCCACCGTTTGTTCGGTGGCGGTCATTTGTTCGACAGCATGGATGCTCTCGCCGAACTTTTGGCCGAAAAGCACGAGCGCTTACCACTGCCTTCGGTCGAAGACATCCGCTCGTTTGGTGCTCGCGCGAAAGCTGCCATCGCGGCTCTCGGCTAACCGCGGCAGAGCAACAAAACCTTTATTGGCGCTCATACGAAACTCTGTGAAATCGTGTGTGTAAACGCTTGCAATTTGTCGTAGATTAGAGAAAACAAAAAGTAGCCTGCGCAATCTAGCGTCGGCATCTACCCATTAGGAACCCATGGCCGGCACAA
>JBEDEQ010000046.1:0-6431 GCA_041175645.1 Actinomycetota bacterium
GCACTGCGCACCATGATCGAGCCACAGCCGAACGGGCTTGGCATGTCAGCTCGCAACATCACGGTTTCGACTGTCGGCCTGGTACCAGCGATTCACAAACTTGCTGCCGAGGAGATTCCGGTCACCTTCGCGCTGTCGCTTCACGCGCCAGACGACAAACTGCGTGACGAATTGATTCCGGTGAACTCGCGTTGGAAGGTTGATGAGGCGCTAGACGCCGCCCGTGCCTACTTCGATGCCACCGGTCGCCGAGTGTCGATCGAATACGCGCTTATCAAAGATATGAATGATCACGAGTGGCGTGCCGAACTGTTGGCCAAGAAACTCAACGAACGCGGCAAGGGCTGGGTGCATGTAAACCCGATTCCGCTCAACCCAACTCCAGGGTCGATTTGGACCGCTTCGATTCCAGAGGTGACGCGCGTGTTTATTTCAACGCTCGAGAAGGCCGGCATACCAACCACCTTGCGCGATACTCGCGGTAAAGAAATCGACGGCGCTTGCGGGCAACTAGCAGCTGGTTAGGGCGCTCGCAGAGCATCCGCTAAATAGAGCTAGCGCTGAGCTTTGGCGATTAGATTTCGCAGCGCGTTGAAGCCGAAGCCGGCCACAATCATGAAAGCCGAAATTCCGAAGATGTAGGTGAGCATCTGCTCAACACCCTCGGCTGGGTCTAAGAACCAGTAAGCCCACCAGTGGTCAGGTGCAAAGGCGCCGCGAAGAATCGAGACGGCCAACCAGGTGAGCGGGTAGGCGACAACCCACCAAACCTTCTTGGTAGCAATCTTGACCGCATCTTTAGAAAGCGCCCAGTCGATCAGAATGAAGATCGGTGCCCAAACGTGCAGAATCTCGTTTGGCAGCACCGGCCAGTCATAGCCGTAGTCTGGGTCGCCAGGCAGAACCTCGGTGCCACGTAGCAGGGCGTTGTAGACGATTGCTACGACAACCTCGTATGAAACCACCCAGAGGCGCACCTGAGATAGGCGAAGGCTCTGCGGCTTGCCACGAAGAGCGCCGATGCCCGAAATAGTCAGCACGGTAGCCGAGATCAGCGCGGTTTGAATGGTGAAGTAAAAGAAGTATTCCTGTGGTCTGAACAGGTCGTTGGCCAGGCGGTCAGATACCTGCCAGAAGATGCTGCCAAAAATGGCGAGAGCGGTTGCAAGTCTTAAGAATGCTGAAAGCTGTCTTGGCATGATGCACCTTTAGTCTGAGGGCCTTGCATGCGAGCATCCAAGGAGGTTGGGGTTAGTTTATTGCGCCTATTCGGCTTTTGAGCCGAAGCCGAGAGCGATTGTGTAGGCGAGTGAAAACGCGAAACCGACGGCTGCGTAGGCGATAGTGAACCAGGTTTGCGTAGTCGGAATCAGCAGGGTCAGAACACCCAGCGCAAAGGCACTAGCCTGCATGACTCTGGCCGAGAAGCGCACGGATGCTTCGCTGCCGCGACTCGCGACCGAGAACATGTTGCCGGCCAACGCCACTAGCGTGATGCCGATCATGCGCATCGACCACTCGAGGGCCGGATTGGTGGCTAGACCGAGGAGTTCGTTGAACAGGGCCGGGGCCGCCAGTAGCAATAGAGCGCTCAGGCCGAATACTAGCGAGCCTGTCTTGAGCACGATGCGGGTACGAGTAATTGCGTTTGACATGGTTGCCTTTCGGTCAAAAAAAACGGGAGGGCACTTTCGCACCCTCCCGCCTTTTTGACTAGTCGTTGATTAGTCCTTGAACTCGCTAGCAGCGAACTCTTTGCTGTCTTCAGCCGACTTGATGCGGGCGATCGAGTAAATGATCAGACCGAAGACACACTTTGCAGTGATGTCAGCGATGCTGTAACCGATCTCGCGAAGCATGAAGCCGTTGCCATCCAATTCACCGTTCATGCTGAAGATGAACGAGATTGGGTAGACACCCCATGATGCAAATAGTAGAACGCGAAGTGCGTTTACCTTCTTCTTTACTGCCTCTGACTGACGCTCTAGGCTCTTGCCAAGCTCGATCAAAAGTACGTAAAGAATGTAGATGAACGGAATGGTCGATAGTAGACCCCACACCGATGGGTGCAGTGTTAGACCGAATACGTTTTCTAGACGAGCGTCACCTGGGTAACCAAGTGCGATCATCAGGGCTGCTGCAGGCACGAGGCGCTTTAGCATCGATGACTGAACTGCACGAGCTAGCGCAAGAACAGCGACAACTTCAACAAGAAGTAGTGGCACGGTCAAGAACCAGTCCACGTAGCGGTAGCCAACGTTGTACTCGGCACCTTCAACGCGGTGACCGACTGGGCCGTATGCCTCGTTGAAAGAGTCGAACATTCTGAAATAGTGGTACGCAGCGATTGAGGTAACCGAAGCGGAAACCATGATTGCTGTTCTGTAGCGAGGTAGCACGCGGTCACGAGCGATCCAGAGGAATAGCGCTGTGAACGTCATGCTGGCAATGCCCAAAGAGAGCACGTTGTAGATGGCCGAATACTGGCCGTCGTTTAGAAATTCCATGTTTGTTTAATACCTTTCATTGATCAATTACTTCGATGTAAGTCAATAAAGGATCTGCGCCAACCCAAACTTCTGAGCCGGCCATCACCGAGGTGAAACGGCTTACACCAAAGAGTCAACTGTGAAAACCCTGAGAGTTGTTTCACTTAGGGCATAACGTTTGGGTAACGGATTTTTCAGGGTTGCTCGCCGATTTCGGCAATAGTGTTGAAACGTGCCCATTCTTGTCACCGGATTCGAGCCGTTTGCCGGTTCAGCGCTAACCCCCTCGCAGCTGATTGTTTCGGCGCTCGCCGAATCTTCGCTCGCCGAGAACCTAGTTTTGGCGGTGCTGCCGGTTGAGTACGACCAAGCGGCTGTCAAGCTTGGGCAGCTGATCGCCAAACACAAACCGCATACCGTTATTTGCATCGGGCAGGCTGAGGGTCGTGCATCCATTTCAATCGAGACCCGTGCCCAAAACCTAGATGACGCCAAGCTTGCCGACAACGCTGGTGAGACCCGAAGCGGCCAGCCGATTTCGACCGATGGCGAGACCGAGCTACCCACAACGCTTCCAGTGGATGCTCTGCTCGAGCAGCTCGCCCTAGCCGGCATACCTGCCGAGGCTTCGGCTTCGGCCGGAACCTTTGTTTGCAATCACATCTTTTATGTGATGCAGCAGTTGCTGGCAGAGACCGAAGTAAGGTCGGGATTCATTCACGTTCCGCTGGTGCCTGAGCAAGCATCCGAGTTTTCTGGCAAACCGACCATGTCGCTCGAAACGCAGGTCGAAGCCTTCACAATTGTCTTGAGCTATTTAGAGAGAGCGCGATGAAAATAAGATTTGGGCTAGACACGTTTGGTGACATGAATGTCGATGATCAAGGCAAGCCGCAACGCGCTGGCCAGGTCATTCGTGACATCGTTGAGCAAGCTGTCTATGCTGAGCAGCTCGGCCTTGATGCCTTCACCATCGGAGAACACCACCGTGATGACTTTGCGGTTTCGGCCCCCGACACCATCTTGGCCGGCATCGCCACCCGCACCTCTCGCATCACCTTGGGGACGGGCGTGACCGTTCTATCGAGCGAAGACCCGATTCGCGTCTACCAGCGCTTCGCTACTATCGACGCCTTGAGCAACGGTCGGGCCGAAATTACGGCAGGGCGCGGATCGTTCACCGAGTCTTTCCCTCTGTTTGGATACCAGCTCAGCGACTACGCGCAGCTGTTCGAAGAAAAGCTCGAATTGCTCATGGAGTTGCTCAAAGAAAAGCCGGTCACCTGGTCTGGTTCGGTGCGGCCACCGCTCAACAACCAAGAGGTTTATCCAAAGACAGAGCGAGGCTCAATCGGCATTCGCGTTGGTGTGGGTGGCAGCCCAGAATCGGTTATGCGAGCTGCTCGGCTCGGCATTCCTCTGGCTCTTGCAATCATTGGCGGCGACCCTGCCCGCTTTGCACCATTCTCTAAGCTCTATCGCATGGCGCTTTCTGAGCAGGGCAAACCAGAGTTACCAGTGTCAATTCACTCACCTGGGCACATTGCTGAAACCGACGAGCAGGCCATCGAAGAAATGTGGCCTTGCTACCTCGAGTCGTTCGGCCGCATCGGTCGCGAACGAGGTTGGGGTGAGACCAGCAAAGACCACTTCGTATCAGAGGTTCGCTACGGGTCGATGTATGTCGGATCACCCGAGACGGTGGCTGCGAAGATCACGCATGCGGTGACCTCGGTAGGTGCATCCCGTTTCGATTTGAAATATGCAAACGGCACCATGCCGCATTCAAAGCTGATGAACACAATTCGTCTTTATGCCGAAGAAGTTGCCCCACGCGTGCAAGCCGCTGTCGACAAAGACTCGGCGGCATAAATCGTGAAGTTGGGGTTTATTTTCAAAATTCTGGCAGCCGCTCTGGTTGCTGTGTTGAGCATCGCCGGCGTATCAAACTCGGCAACCGGTGCCGCTGCAGCGCAGGTGGTTTATTCGCCAGACGTCTTGGCGGTAGATACCACCGAGGCCCAGTTCAGTGTGGTCGCTAACGCTCAGAGCTTGAGCCCGAACCTGTCGATTCAGCTGGCTACCGATTACTCTTTCGCAACGCTAGCGGTAAACAAATTTGTGCCCTGGGGCCAGACGCTTGACAACCAAGACCACGAGTTCACGTTGACAATCGACAACTTGAACCAAGACACCCTGTACTTCGTTCGCGCGGTTTTGGCTACAACGGCCGGCACCAGCTATAGCGAGCTGGCGGCATTCCGCACGCTTCCCCCGGTAGGAGTAGTCATAAACGAGGGTCAGACCCACACCAACTCGACCGCGGTAACCCTGGCAGCTAATGGCCCGGTCGGTGCAACTGCGGTAGAACTTTCAAACAGCGCAACTTTCTTGCAGGTGGTTCAGGCAGAACTTGGTGACCCAATCGATTGGGCCCTAGTCGCTGGCGCTTCGGGTCAGGCAGCCACGGTTTACGCGCGATACATTCTTGCCGACCAAACCAAGAGCGCGGTGTTTACCGATGAGATCATCTTCGACAACGTAGCGCCAACCCTCTCTGGGCTGCTCACCGAGCGCATCGGGTCGGTTTTGATTGCCAACCAGCTTGGCGCCGATGGCGACTCCGGAGTGGTGCGTTTGGAATACGGCTACGCGGGCAAAACCGTGAGCCGGCCATACGCCGAGGCACTCGAGTTCTCGCTCACCCTGTTACCTGAGTTCAACACGAGCGCAGCAAGCACCAAACTTTCGGTTCGCGCAGTAGACCGCGCCGGCAATACCTCTGATTGGTATCTTGCCTCGGTTCGCTCGTACCCAACGCCAGCGGTTGAAGCTGCCGGGTTCTCTTCTAAGCGCCACGGTGTTGTCTTAGGTGACTGGGGTGCTGGTGCGAATTTTGTCTACCGGTGGATGCGCAACGGCAAGCCGATCGCTGGTGCAACCTCTGCCACCTATAACCACGTCGACGCCGACCTAGGTACCAAACTTTCGGTTCGAGTAACCGTCACAAAACGTGGAGTCGAAATCAGATCGGTCACTACGGCTGCGATCACAGTGGTTCAGATTCCATCGGTCACCAAGGGCGCGACTGTGAGCGGTAAGGCAAAGGTTGGTCAAACTCTAACCATCGCGAAGCCAACTGCCGTGGGGTTCCCGGTTCCTAAGATTTCTTATCGCTGGCTGCGTTGCAACAAGGCCACCTCAAAGAGTGCCGTTCTGAGCCTGACCAGTTACGGCTGCAAGGTGATTTCTGGTGCGACAAAGTCGACTTACAAACTAACCAGCGCGGATGCTTCTAAATATGTTGTTGGAAACACCGTGGCTACCGGCACGGCGTCGGTGGTCACTCGTGTTTATGCCAAGTCGACCGCGAAGGTTGTTCGCTAAGGCCCAGGTGGTTATTGTCTAACGCCCGAGCAGGTCTTCGATTACTGCAGCCGCTGCGTTGTGCCCGCCGATTCCGCTAACCGCGCCACCGCGTCTGGCCCCCGAGCCGCAGAGCAATATGTTGTCGTGCTCAGTGGCCACACCCCAACGCTGCGCCGCCGTTTCGAGAGGCTCTGCGTCTTCGGCGAATGGCCACTTCAGTGGTTCGTGAAAAATGTTGCCGCCTGGTAGGCCAAGGGCATCCTCTAGGTCTTTTGTGGTTTTCGTTTCAATGCAGAGCTCGCCATTGGCATCACGCAAAATCAACGGTTCGATCGGTTCGGCAAGCACCGAGTTGAGAGAGTCAATCACGGCCTGCTGAAGGCGCGCGCGAAGCTCGTCGTTGTCGAAGCGATCGGTTAGTCGGTGTGGAGCGTGCAGCGCGAACACAGTCAAGGTTTGCGCCCCAGATGCCTGAAGCTCGGGGCCAAGAATCGAGGGGTCGGTGAGCGAATGACAATAAATCTCGCAGGGCAGCGGCGATGCAATCTCGCCGACGGTAGCCGTATCAAATGC
>JBEDEQ010000047.1:0-6374 GCA_041175645.1 Actinomycetota bacterium
CATCCCCGAGAAAATCGCAGCGTCACCCGACATTGATGACTCAGAGCACGGCGAGGGCATTCTTGGCCACGAAGTCATTTCAGAGGACCTCGAGGTCGTCGTGCTTCCGCCTCAAGACGATGAATTCACCTGCAGCGAATGCTTCATCGTGAAGCACCACAGCCTTCTCGCAAGAAAAAAGAAGAACCTACCTGTTTGCATGGAGTGCGACTACTAAATCGTCTGCCTTTCTCACAGCGAACAACCAATAGGGCGTCGGGTCACTGGCGTCGCTGATAGTAAGTTTCACAAACTCTTTTGCACCCGCCTGATTAACGAAATAGGCTCTCGCTTTGAGGCCAGGGCCCTTTTCGAATCTGAGCGTCTCTGCTGAAATGATTTGGACATTCGAGACATACCTAACCGGAATCCGGGCGCGCCCAACTCTTAGCTCCGCATCCTTGCCGCTGGAGACCGAAACGACCGGCGAGTTCAGCAAAACAGCTGCATAGATCGCGCCCGTGACTGCCGTTCCAATGGCAATGGCAGCGATGTCACTCATGAACGGCAATACGACTAAACCGACGCTTGGTGCCACGACCAAAATCGGCAGAAGGGACAAAATTGAAGGGAAAACCCTTGTAGAAAAAGCTTTCGCTTGGGCCTTATCTGCTGCGGTCATAACTTTAGATTACGCTCTACTCATGACCGAAACCGTTCCAGTGCTCATTGTCTGCGACGACTCAATGGTTCCGCTCTATGCAAAACCTGGAGACGCAGGTGCAGATTTGAGAGCGTCACACGACGCGGTTGTGCCGGCTGGCGAAAGATTGCTAGTAAAAACAGGATGCTCGCTAGCGCTACCCGGCGGCTACGTCGGCCTCGTGCATCCGCGTTCCGGGCTAGCCCTAAAACACGGAATCACGGTGCTCAACAGCCCGGGAACGATTGACGCGGGTTATCGCGGAGAGATCATGGTTACGCTGTTCAATTCTTCGAAAGAAGACTTTTCAATCAGCGTCGGCGATCGCATCGCGCAGCTGTTGATTCAGCAGGTCGTGAAGGCCGATTTTGTGAGGGTTCAATCTTTGCCCCAATCAGACCGCGGCGAATCTGGTTACGGATCGAGTGGAAAGAACTAGATGTATAGCGAAATTGTGAAAAGGGCAGAACTCGGCCCGTTTGATGTGAGTGAGGCAGGGTCACTCGATAACGTTATCGATTTCGGTGCGATCAAGCTGCCGAATGTGAACCGTAGCCTGACTATCAAAGTCGAACTCGAAGAAGACACGCGACGTTTGGTAGCCCTGACGCTCCAAACCGAATCCTCGATGCTACAGGTTTCTCTGTTTTCAGCGCCCAAGAACAGCACTGTTTGGCAAGAGGTGCTTGATGTGCTCACCACATCACTCGAGTCTCAAAGGGCTCAGGTGAATCCAGTCGTTGGCAGCTTTGGTCGTGAACTAATGGTTTCCATGCAGGTTCCGAACCTAGAAGGTGGCAGCGCTCTTCAACAGATCCGTTTTATTGGTGTGGATGGCCCGAGATGGCTGTTGAGAGGTTCAATAACTGGCGAAGCGCTTTCGAACTTGACCGAACAGGCAGAGATCGAACGTATTTTCCGCTCTATCGTTGTTGACCGCGGTGCGGAGGCGCTTCCTCCACGAGAGCTGGTTCCTCTTACTATGCCGCCGGGAAACATTGCCCCGCCAGCGAGACCACAGTGAGTTCTTCGGCTGGCGAACGTTGGCTTGGCCTCACTAAGGGCACTGACGGCGAGTATGTAGTCACACCGGCTTCAATGCTTCGCAGTATCGGGGGAGTATTTGGGCTCATCGAATCCGCGATTCCGCCGGTGGCATTCTCTGTAACGTTCGGCATTTGGTCGAATGCCTGGCTTTCCGCGATTGTTGCACTGAGTCTTGCGCTGGTTTTAGGCGTTGTTCAGGTCTTCCGTAAAAAACCCGTGATGAACGCCATCGCCTCGGTAGTAGGCATTGGTTTTGCGGCCTTCCTCGCAACCAGTGGCGGCAACGGGGCTGAAAGCGCCAAGAATTTCTTTCTGCCTGGTCTGATTACTAATGCAGTGTGGGCGGTGGGGTTGCTGGTATCGGTAGCGATACGTCGCCCAGCCATCGGTTTTTTGCTGGCAACTTTTGAGGCAATCGGTGCAGAGTGGCGATCTGACCGATTGTTGGTTTCTATCACAACACGCGTAACGGTCTTTTGGACGGGGCTCTTTCTTTTGCGCTTGGCGGCGCAACTTCCGTTGTATTTCGCCAACGAAGCCGCGTGGCTAGGCATTGTTAAGTCAGCTATCGGCCTACCCGCGTTTGCTCTGTGGATTTTCCTTAGTTGGTTAATGCTCAAGCGCACCATTCAATCGCCCCGTTAGTGGTATTTTTGAAAGGTTATTAAAGCGAAGGAGCCTTTCTTGTCTAAGGTGAACAGTTTCTCTTCGGCTGACAATCTGGTTGTCGGCGGAAAAACCTACCGTTATTTCAAGCTATCGAGTGCTGGCGGCGCAAACCTTCCATTTAGCCTCAAGATTCTTCTTGAAAACCTACTCCGCACCGAAGACGGCGCAAACATTACTGCAGCCCACATTCAAGCTTTGGTTGACTGGAACCCAAACTCTGAACCAGACACCGAGATTCAGTTCACTCCGGCCCGCGTAATCATGCAGGACTTCACCGGTGTTCCTTGCATCGTGGATCTTGCTACCATGCGTGAGGCCGTTGCAGCACTGGGTGGAGACCCAAAGAAAATCAACCCACTAGCTCCCGCAGAGATGGTCATTGACCACTCGGTCGTCATCGACGTAGCCGGTAGAGCAGATGCTTTTGAAAAGAATGTTGAGCTCGAGTACGAACGCAATGGCGAGCGCTACCAGTTTTTGAGATGGGGCCAGACCGCTTTCGATGACTTCAAGGTTGTGCCACCTGGCACAGGAATTGTGCACCAGGTCAACATTGAGTACCTAGCCAGAACCGTGATGACCCGCGAGGTCGATGGAGTCTTGCAGGCTTATCCCGACTCTTGCGTGGGAACAGACTCGCACACCACCATGGTCAACGGTCTCGGTATCTTGGGTTGGGGAGTTGGTGGCATCGAAGCCGAGGCAGCGATGCTCGGTCAGCCAGTTTCAATGCTCATTCCAAAGGTGGTCGGCTTCAAGCTCACCGGCAAAATTCCAACCGGCGCAACTGCTACCGACGTGGTTCTAACCATCACCGAAATGTTGCGCAAGCACGGTGTTGTGGGCAAATTCGTAGAGTTCTACGGTGCTGGTGTCGGGTCGGTGCCGCTTGCAAACCGAGCAACCATCGGCAACATGAGCCCCGAGTTCGGTTCCACAGTTGCGATTTTCCCAATCGACGACGTGACTCTCGACTACCTAAGAATCACCGGTCGCAGCCAAGAGCAAATCGACCTGGTCGAGGCTTACACCAAGGCCCAAGGTCTCTGGCATGACCCTGCCAACGAGCCGGTTTTTAGTGAGTACCTTGAACTTGATCTATCGACGGTCGTTCCATCGATTGCTGGCCCGAAGCGTCCGCAAGACCGCATTGAGCTGTCGCAGGCAAAGCAGAAGTTCCACGAGGTTCTTCCTACTTACACCGGTAAGGTTTCAAACCAAACCGATGTGAAGGGTGCCGATTTCGACATCGACAACGGAATCGTATCGATTGCCTCCATTACGTCTTGCACTAACACCAGCAACCCTTCTGTCATGCTTGCCGCTGGTCTTTTGGCTAAGAAGGCTGTTGCCAAAGGGCTGAAGGCGAAGCCTTGGGTCAAGACCTCTCTAGCCCCTGGCTCAAAGGTAGTCACTGAGTACTACGAGAAGGCTGGCCTGACCGAGTCCCTCAACGAACTGGGCTTCAACCTAGTTGGTTATGGTTGCACTACCTGTATCGGTAACTCTGGTCCTCTGGACGATGCAATCAGCGAAGCGATTAACCGCAATGACCTAGCCGTTACTGCTGTTCTTTCAGGAAACCGCAACTTTGAAGGTCGCATTAACCCTGACGTGAAGATGAATTACCTTGCCTCGCCGCCATTGGTAATCGCCTACGCTCTAGCTGGAACAATGGATTTCGATTTCGAAACCCAGGCTCTAGGGCAGGATGCGCAGGGCAATGATGTTTTCTTGGCAGATGTCTGGCCAACTCCTGAAGAGGTTCAGAAGACTATTGACGAGTCGATTAACTCCGACATGTTCAAGACTCAGTACGCTGGTGTTTTCGACGGCGACGCACGCTGGAAGTCACTGCCAACTCCAACCGGTGCCACCTTCGACTGGGACGAAAAGTCAACTTACGTTCGCCGCCCACCTTATTTCGAGGGTATGAAACGCGAACCTAGCGCCGTTAACGACATCAGCGGAGCTCGCGTACTAGCCCTGTTGGGTGACTCGGTAACCACTGACCACATCAGCCCAGCTGGTTCGATCAAGGTCGACTCACCTGCCGGTAAGTACCTAACCGAGCACGGCGTCGCCCGCAGCGACTTCAACTCATACGGATCACGTCGTGGAAACCACGAGGTAATGATTCGTGGAACCTTTGCCAACATCCGCCTAAAGAATCTTCTTCTAGACGGCGTTGAGGGTGGTTACACGCGTGACTTCAACACCTCGGATGCTCCACAGGCGTTCATCTACGACGCTTCGGTTGCCTACCAAGAGCGCGGTATTCCGCTGGTCATTCTTGCCGGCAAGGAATACGGCTCTGGTTCATCGCGTGACTGGGCCGCGAAGGGAACGAGCCTGCTTGGTGTGAAAGCCGTAATAACCGAGTCGTTCGAAAGAATTCACCGCAGCAACCTAATTGGTATGGGCGTGCTTCCGCTTCAGTTCCCAGCCGGGCAGAGCGCGGCGAGCCTGGGGCTAGACGGAACCGAAGAGTTCGACTTCATCGGTGTAACCGAGCTGAACAACGGCGTCACGCCTAAGACCGTTCGCGTTGTTGCCAAGCCAACAGCGCACTCTGCGGCCGGCAAGCCGATCGTTGAGTTTGACGCCGTGGTGCGAATCGACACTCCAGGCGAGGCAGACTACTTCCGTAACGGTGGAATTCTTCAATACGTTTTGCGTAGCCTAGTTGCCTAGCGGAATAAACAATCTCGAGGGGTCGGTTTAGGTCATCGTGAGTTTGCTTGAGAAGATTTCCGGTCCTAGAGACCTTGACGCGCTGAACGCTGACCAGTTGGGCGAGCTCTGCCGAGACATCCGCGCTCACTTGATCACTAGCGTTGCCGCTACCGGTGGTCACCTCGGGCCAAACCTTGGTGTGGTTGAGACTACGGTTGCGATTCACCGCGTTTTCGATTCACCAAACGACCCAATCGTCTTCGACACCGGGCATCAGAGTTATGTGCACAAACTGCTCACCGGTCGTCAAGACTTCAGCCGACTCCGCCAAAAAGACGGTCTTGCCGGTTATCCGCAGAGGTCAGAGTCTGTTCACGACGTGGTCGAGAGTTCGCACGCGTCTTCATCGCTGTCTTGGGCAGACGGAATTGCCAAGGCTTTCAAGCTCACCAAACAAGAAGACCGATACGTTGTCGCAGTCATCGGTGATGGCGCGCTTACTGGTGGTATGGCTTGGGAAGCCCTGAACAACATCACCGACGACAACGACCGCAAGTTGGTAATCGTAGTCAATGACAATGGTCGTTCATACGCCCCTACCATCGGCGGTCTCGCTCGCTACCTAAATGAGATTCGAACCGAGAAGATTTATCGCAAGGCTTACCGTTTTTCTCGCAAGCTTTTCGACAAGTTCGGATTGCTCGGAAAACTCACCTATTCAGCAGCCAGGGGAGCCGGCACGGGGCTAATGGGTGCCATGGCACCAAAGGGCATGTTCCCTAACCTCGACATAAAGTACATCGGCCCAATTGACGGCCACGATTTGCAGGCCATGGAGACCGCACTGCGACAGGCAAAGAAGTACGCCTATCCGGTCATCGTGCACGCCATCACCCAGAAGGGTAAGGGTTTTGACCCAGCCCTTCTAAACGAGGATGACCAATTCCACGCAGTCGGTCAAATTGACCCACTAACGGGCGAATCGCTTGAAAAGACATCGGGTAAGTCTTGGACATCTGTGTTTAGCGACGAAATCGTAGAGATCGCAGCCAAGCGCAAAGACATTGTGGGTATCACCGGTGCGATGCTTATGCCAGTGGGCCTAGACGCCATGGCTAAGAAGTTTCCAGACCGCGTCTTTGACGTCGGTATTGCGGAACAACACGCGGTCACCATGGCGGCCGGAATGGCCTTCGGAGGGCTGCATCCAGTCGTTTGCATCTATGCGACCTTTGTGAATCGAGCTTTCGACCAATTGCTCATGGATGTCGCCCTGCACAAGGCTCCAGTGACCCTCGTG
>JBEDEQ010000048.1:0-6358 GCA_041175645.1 Actinomycetota bacterium
AATCTGCTTGCCGTGCGGTTTAGTGACCGGCTTGTAGCCAGGTAGGTCGATCTTTGGCGGCCAAACGAACTCGGCCGATTTCACCTGAGCGTCTTTGGTGATGTCAACCAAAACCGGGCCAGGTCGACCGGTGGTGGCAATCAAGACTGCTGCCGCGATCGCTCCCGGAACGTCGGCTGGGTCGCTAACCAAGAATGAGTGCTTGGTGATCGGCATGGTAATTCCGACGATGTCTGCTTCTTGAAAAGCATCGGTTCCGATTAGGTGTGAACCCACCTGTCCGGTAATCGCAAGCAGTGGAACAGAGTCCATGTGCGCATCCGCGATTGCCGTGACAAGGTTGGTTGCACCCGGGCCAGAGGTCGCGATGCAAACACCGAGTTTGCCGCTGGCTGAGGCATAACCTTCGGCGGCGTGACCTGCACCCTGTTCATGACGAACCAGGATGTGGCGAATTAGTTTGGAATCCATCAGTGGATCGTAGGTGGGCAAAATTGCGCCACCCGGCAGACCAAAGACGGTGTCGACACCGAGAAGTTCTAGGCTGCGAATAACGGCCTGAGCTCCGGTTAGAACCTCATTAGACATTTGGTTACTTCCTCGTTTGCATGTCTTTCGACATTAAGTTGAGACCAATCAACCGCAGTAAGCGCCCTCAGATGCTGAGTGCACAAGCTTGGTGAATTTGGCGAGTACTCCGCGCGTATAACGCGGTGGTAGAGGAATCCATTCTGCTTTTCGGGTTTCCAACTCTTCTGGCTCAACGAGTAGTTCGAGCGAACGAGCTGCGATGTCAACTCGAATCAAGTCTCCATCGCGCACCAGAGCAATTGGCCCACCTTCGGTGGCTTCTGGTGCAATGTGGCCGATGCACAGGCCGGTTGTGCCGCCTGAGAATCGTCCGTCAGTCAATAGTAGAACATCCTTGCCCAAACCCGCACCCTTAATGGCGCTGGTGATGGCAAGCATCTCGCGCATACCTGGGCCGCCCTTAGGCCCTTCATAGCGAATCACGACTACATCACCCGACCTAATCTCGCCATCGGTTAGAGCCTGCATAGCTGCCGCCTCGCGGTCAAATACGCGAGCTGGGCCGGTGAAGGTCTCGAGGTCAAAGCCAGCTGTCTTCACAACCGCACCATCTGGAGCCATCGAACCCTTGAGAACGTTGATGCCACCGGTCTTGTGAATCGGGTTGTTAAGTGCGCGGATGATCTTGCCGTCTGGATCTGGCGGGTTGATACCCTCTAGGTTTTCGGCGACAGTCTTACCGGTAACGGTTAGTGCGTCGCCGTGAATCAGACCTGCATCGAGCAGAGCCTTCATCAGAACCGGCACGCCACCTACACGGTCAACGTCGTTCATCACGTAACGTCCGAACGGCTTTAGGTCGCCTAGGTGAGGCACCTTGTCGGCGATGCGGTTGAAGTCGTCAAGCACAAGGTCAACTTCGGCCTCACGCGCAATAGCGAGAAGGTGAAGAACCGCGTTGGTCGAGCCACCGAAAGCCATGGTCACCGCGATTGCGTTCTCGAATGCCTTCTTGGTCAAAATCATGCGAGCGGTGATGCCCTTGTCAATTAGGTTCACTACTGCTTCGCCCGAACGGTGAGCCCAAGCGTCACGGCGTCGGTCGGCCGACGGCGGCGAAGCCGACCCAGGCAGGCTCATGCCGAGTGCTTCGGCGGCTGAGGCCATCGTGTTTGCGGTGTACATGCCACCACAGGCACCTTCGCCAGGGCAGATGGCTCGTTCGATGCGGTCGAGGTCTTCGAGTGACATCTTGCCGGCCTTGCAAGCGCCGACAGCTTCGAAGGCGTCGATGATGGTCACTTCTTTTTCAGACCCATCGCTGAGCTTTACCCAGCCCGGTGCGATGGAACCGGCATACAAGAACACGGATGCTAGATCGAGGCGAGCGGCAGCCATCAGCATGCCTGGCAGCGACTTGTCACAGCCGGCTAGTAGAACCGAACCATCGAGGCGCTCGGCCTGCATAACGGTTTCGACCGAGTCGGCAATAACTTCGCGCGAGACGAGCGAAAAGTGCATGCCTTCGTGGCCCATTGAAATACCGTCAGACACCGAAATAGTGCCAAATTCAAGTGGGTAACCCTTGGCAGCGTGCACGCCTTGCTTCGCTGCGTCGGCAAGACGGTCAAGCGACAGGTTGCAGGGGGTTACTTCGTTCCATGACGACGCAACGCCAATCTGCGGCTTCACCCAGTCTTCATCACCCATACCTACAGCGCGAAGCATGCCTCGGGCGGCTGCGCGTTCGATTCCGTCAGTTACAACAGAGCTGCGGGGCTTCATGTGGTTCGTCATAGCCCAAGTTTACAGGCCCTGAAAAGGTTGTAGCCTGAAAGGGTGAGCAACAAAGACACCACTTCTAACCCAACCGGACTTTCGCTTTACCTTCGGGCGGCAGAACGAGCCTCGTCTGAAGTCATTCGCACCTACTCAACTTCGTTTGGTTTGGCATCAAAACTTCTTGCCCCATCTGTGCGCCGTCACGTTGAAAACATCTATGCGCTGGTTCGCGTTGCCGATGAAGTGGTCGATGGTTCGGCAGCCGAAGCCAAGGCCTCGGGCGGTTCCGCAGACCCAAATAAGTCACTCAATGACCTAGAACGCGAGACCTACCGAACCCTAGACGAACGCTTCAGTCCAAATCTTGTAGTTCACGCCTTTGCCCATACGGCAAACACCTGCGGCTTTGGCCGCGACATCATCCGCCCGTTTTTTGAATCGATGCGCATGGACCTCTGGAAGAGCCGCCACGACCAGCGATCTTTCGAACAATATGTTTACGGTTCGGCAGAAGTCGTTGGATTGATGTGCTTGAACGCATTTTTGCTCGGCCACAAGGTGACCAAGAAAGACCGCGACAAGATGGTCGCCGGCGCTCGCGCGCTTGGCTCAGCGTTTCAAAAGGTCAACTTCTTGCGCGATTTGAGCGCCGACTCGAACCAGCTTGGCCGCTCGTACTTTCCTGGAGTTTTTCCAGGCGCGCTAACCGAAGATCAGAAGACCGCGATTGTCGAAGACATCCGCTCTGAATTGGCTATCTCGGCGAGCGCACTGCCGCTTTTGCCAAAAGAGTCGCGCCGGGCTGTTGTTGCCGCCCACACTCTGTTTGAGGCACTCAATAACAAAATCGGGAACACTCCAGCGCCCGACGTGATTAGAACTCGTATCAGTGTTTCAAGCCCCCAAAAAGCCCTTCTACTTCTGAAGGCATGGATCGGAGTAGTGCCTAAGTGAGTCAAAAGACCGCAGTTGTAATCGGTGGAGGTATCGCCGGACTGGCGACTGCTGGAATCTTGGCGAAAGCCGGCATGAAGGTGACCGTTCTCGAAGCCCGCGAGCGCGTGGGCGGCCGTGCCTACATTTGGGAGAAAGACGGCTTCACCTTTGACATGGGGCCATCTTGGTACCTCATGCCAGACGCCTTCGACCAGTTCTTCAAACTGATGGGCACATCGGCTGCTGCCGAGCTAGACCTAAAACGTCTCGACCCGATGTATCAGACCCGCAACGAGGGTTACGACGAAAAGCTGATGATTCGCGAATCGCTTGCTGAGAATAAGAAGCTTTTTGAATCGATTGAGCCCGGTGCCGGCGACGCCCTGCAGCGTTACGTAGACTCTGCCGAAGATGCTTACAAGCTTTCGATCAAGCACTTTCTTTACACCAACTTCGAAAACGCCAAGTCTTTTGTGCACCCTGAAGTTGTGGCCCGCGCTGGTCGCTTCATTAAGCACCTACTAACTCCGCTTTCGAAATTCGCCGCAGCCCACGTGAGTGACAAGCGTCTGCAGAAGATTCTCAACTTTCCGGCAGTGTTCTTGGGAGCATCCCCTTATGACACCCCGAGCATGTACCACCTGATGACTCACGTCGACATGAACGTTGGCGTTTTCTACCCGATGGGTGGTTTCTACAAGATCATCGAGGCCGTTGAGCGTCTAGCCAAGAAGCACGGTGCGGTGATTCATACCAACTCGAAGGTCACAAAGATTGAAACCAAGGATGGCCGCGTCACCGGCGTCAAGGTTGGCGAGGTTTTCTACCCGGCAGATGTCGTGGTGGGCAACGCAGATCTACACCACATCGAAACCCAGCTTCTTGAGCCAGAGAACCAGACCCTGCCCGAGAAGTGGTGGGAGAACAAGGTTCCTGGCCCATCGGCCATGTTGCTGTTCTTAGGTGTGAAGGGTCGCCTGCCGCAGCTCGACCACCACACCCTGGTTTATGCCGATGACTGGACAAAGAATTTTGACGAGGTCTTTCACAAGGCAGACGGCAAGCGCAAGGTTCCAAACCCTGCCTCGCTCTATGTCTGTGCACCGAGCGTCACCGACCCGAGTGTTGCCCCGGAAGGCTACGAGAACCTATTCGTTCTCGTGCCAGTGGCAGCCGACCCAAGCATCGGCAAGGGTGGCATCAACGGCTCTGGAGACCCAGCTGTCGAGGCAGCCGCCGACCGCATCATCGGTCAGATTGCCGAATGGTGTGAGATTCCTGACCTCGCCGAGCGCATCGTGGTTCGCCGGGTCATGGCACCGCAAGACTTCGTCAGCGAGCTGAACGCTTGGTCTGGCACCGCACTCGGAATGGCTCACACTCTTCGCCAGAGCGCTTTCTTCAGACCGAAGAATTTCAGCAAGAAGGTCAAGGGTCTCTACTACGCGGGTCACCACTCGATTCCGGGCATCGGCCTACCAATGTGTCTAATCGGTGCCGAACTGGTTTACAAGAAGCTAATTGGTGACACCTCGGCCGGCCCTACTCAGCACGAAATCAAGCCGCTAGCTGCTGCCGATTGGAAGGGCTTGCGGTGAGTTACGCCTATCTGGCGGTGTTGCTTTTTTCACTGACCGGACTCGCGCTCATCGACTACCGTTACAAACTCGCATTTTTTGAAAACTGGATGCGCGCTGCCGCCGCAGTGTTTTTACCAGTGATCTTCTTTTTAATCTGGGATGTCGCCGGCATCGTGCTCGGCATATTCTTTCGCGGGCAAACTGCTCACCTAACCGGCATTCTGCTCGCCCCCGAACTACCGCTTGAAGAACCGTTCTTCTTGGTGTTGCTCTGCTACACGACGCTGATTCTGTTCTTGAGCATCCGCCGCGGCATTGCGAAACGCGACGGGTCGGTGAAACCCGAATGACCTACCTGCTAGTAAACGCGGCCTTCATGTTGCTCGCCGGCCTAATCGCCATACCCCTACTGTGGGGCACTCGGATGCGCGCAATTACTCTCACGCTCTTGGCACTGCTTGCCGTGACCGTCGTTGGCGACAACCTGATCATCTTCTTTGAAATCGTGGCCTACGACCCAGAGAAAATCGTCGGTCTGATGATTGGCTTAGCCCCGATCGAAGATTTCGCCTATTCTGTGGTTGCGGCCGCACTCGTGCCGGGAATCTGGCTGGCTCTAGAAAGAAGGCGCAAATGAGTAGTGGCGAAGCATCGCATTCACTAGCGCCTAAGGGTTTGGTCAGCCAGCTCTTTTGGTCATCGCGACCAATCTCGTGGATAAACACCGCGTTTCCATTCGCTGCCGCCTACTTTTTTGCCACTCGCAGCCTCGATCTGAATCTGCTGATCGGCACCCTGTTCTTTTTGATTCCCTACAACCTGCTTATGTACGGCGTGAATGACGTTTTCGACTACGAGAGCGACCTATGCAACCCCCGCAAGGGTGGCATCGAAGGTGCGTTGCTTCACCCCAAGTGGCACCGCCCAACTCTTTTTTGGTCTGTTGCTCTAACGGTGCCGTTCGCCGCCTACTTGTTGCTTCAGGGCGACGTCTCATCGAAGCTTTGGCTGCTGTTGTTCGTTTTCACGGTGGTCGCATACAGCGCTAAGGGTCTTCGCTTCAAAGAGAAGCCGTTTCTTGACTCGCTAACCTCGGCCAGCCACTTCGTTGGACCGATGATTTATGGTCTTGCCCTTGCCGGCGCCAGCCTCACCGACACCGCTCCTCTGCTGCTCATTCTCGGCTTTACGCTGTGGGGCATCGCGTCACACGCATTCGGTGCGGTGCAAGATGTGAAGGCAGACCGCGAGGCCGAAATTTCGAGCATCGCCACCGTGATCGGAGCTCGTGCGACGACTCGCTTTGCCTTCGCGAGCTACTTGGGCGCGGGCATCCTCGTTGCTTTCAGTGGTTTTCCGGCAGCGTTTGCTGCGGTGGCCGCGTTGCCTTACCTCGCCATTTTGTGGCCACATTTGAACATCACGGATGCTTCGTGCGAAACCGCCAACCGCGGCTGGAAGCAGTTCATCAAGCTCAACTACCTGGCCGGATTCATCGTGACGATGATCACGATTTGGGCAGCTTTTCT
>JBEDEQ010000049.1:0-9927 GCA_041175645.1 Actinomycetota bacterium
CCGACTGTTCAAAGATGGCGAAACCCTGCCGCGTTTGATTCACATGGATGACCTGTACCCAGGTTGGGGCGGGTTGGCGGCCGGTGCCGAATACCTTCAGCGCTTTGTGCTCGGGCCCATTGCCGCGCGCAAGACGGCGAACTGGCAACTGTTCGACTGGTCTGCCGGCGAGCGCCGTGAGTGGCGCGAATTCTCGGGCGGAACTCCCCTGATTGTCGAGGGTTGCGGTGCGTTGAACTCGCAAAGTGCCGAGCTCGCGCACTTCAAGGCTTGGATCGAAACCCCAGAGGATGTTCGCCACGAACGTTGGCTCGCCCGCGAAGGCAACGACGACCACTGGGCCGAATGGGCCGCGCAAGAACTAGATTTCTACGCGCGCGAAAAGTCGCAGGCCTTGGCCGAAACTAGATTGCTCGGCTAACTAAGCCGTTTTGCGGTTTTTCAACCACACGCGAATGCCCGCGACTAGCGATGCCACGATAAAGAAACCGGCGATGGCGTAAGAAGCGTTTTTGACCGCGGGAATCGACGCGGCGAAGTATCCGGTTACTGTCAAACCCACACCCCAGGCGATTGCTCCGACGATGTTGGCCGAGAAGAACTTGTAGTAGTTCATCTTTGCGATGCCGGCGATGGCCGGAATGAACACACGGGCCCAAGGCATGAAGCGAGCAATGACGACAGCCCACCATCCCCACGCTTCATAGAATTTTTCAGACTTGGCGATTGCGTTGCGCAGCCACTGACCTTTGCGACGCTCAAGGTAGGGGCGTCCGTAGTGGCGGCCAAGCGCGTAACCAACCTGGTCACCCAAGAAAGCGGCGACGCCAACACCGATGGCCATGATCCAAATGCTTTCATCTTCTGGATGCGTGGCAGCGACGAGGCCGGCCGCGAAAACGAGCGAGTCACCTGTGATGAACGGAACGAATGCGCCGATGAACAGACCAGTTCCGGCAAAAACTAAAGCCCAAACGATGCCATAAAACAACCAAGGGCCAACCTGGTCATACCAGCCTGAGATTTGGTCAGAGATGCTTGCTGCGTGAACTACTAAGGGCATACCTTAAAGCCTAAGGCTTGCCGTGCAACACAATTTCGTCGAGCCCGTGGCGCACGCGAGCCTGAACTTCGCGCTCAAAGGCTGGGCCTTCGAGGGTGTCGGCCGGTGCCTGCTTGCCGATTGCAACAACAACTAGAACCTCTAGGTCGTCGGCTAGCTCAAGAATCTCGTGAACGGCGTCTTTTACGAACCCGCCCATTTGGTGGGTGCGCAGGCCAAGCTCTTCGGCCTGAATGCACATCTGAGCAACCGATAGACCGGCGTCGTAGTGCGCGCCAGCCCATGGCTTGCCATCGGCGGTAACGGTCTTCACCGAGACGACCAAAAGCGCGGATGCACGCGGTGCCCATGCCTTGTTGAAGCCGCTCAAACCCTTCTCAGCGACTTGCTCCCAGAGAGCATCCCCGCGGTTTAGAAGCGAGAAGCGCCAAGGCTGACCGTTCATCGACGATGGTGCCCAGCGGCCGGCCTCGAGAATCGAAAGTGCTTCGTGTTGGCTGAGGGTGTGGGTTTCGTCGAATGCACGCGGGCTCCAGCGCTCGGCTAGAACAGGGGCGATTGGGGCAGCGGTAATGGCGGTTTTCTTCATGATGTCTCTTTCAACAAAATTGCGGGATGCTTATTCCGCGCGGTGGCGGAGCGGTGGGGTTTAGCGGCTGGGGTTTTCGCGCCCCGGTTGCCAGAGTTTTTAGTGACTGAGCACCGACTTTACGGCGGCGAGCATGCCGTCGACATCAGCTTCGGTGGTGTCCCACGCGCACATCAGGCGAACCTGACCGGTGGCGTAGTTCCACATATAAAAGCGGTAACTTTCTTGAAGCTTGGCGGTTTGCTCGGCCGTGAAAATCGGGAACACCGCGTTGGCCTCGGTCGGGTTAGGAATATCGACACCCATGGCGCGTAGGCCAGCATCCAAGCGCTTTGCCATCGCATTGGCGTGCTCGGCGTTGCGACGCCACAAGTCGTTCTCGAGCAAGGCGATGATCTGAGCGCTCACGAAACGCATCTTTGAGGCCAGCTGCATCGAAGTTTTGCGCAGATAAGGCATGGCGTTTACGAGGGTCGGGTTGAGCACCACGACTGACTCGGCGGCCATTGCACCAATTTTGGTGGCACCGAACGAAACGATGTCTACGCCAACGTCGGTGGTGAACTCGCGAAATCGCATGCCCAGAGCGGCAGCGGCATTCGAAAGGCGAGCGCCGTCGAGGTGTAGCAGCAGGTCGTGCTTGTGGGCATAGTCGGCGAGCGCTTTGATTTCGGCAGCGGTGTAAAGCGTGCCGAGCTCGGTGGTGTTGGTGATCGAAATCACGCCAGGCTGTGCGCGGTGAACGCTGCCGATGTCGAACATCGCGGTCTCAACGATTTCGGGGGTTAGCTTGCCGTCTGGGGTTGGCAGGTTCCAGAGTTTGAGCCCCGCCATCTTTTCGGGCGCGCCACCCTCGTCGGCGTTGATGTGTGCCGACTCGGCGCAAATGACCGCCTCCCAGCGCTCGGTGCAAGCCTGCAGTGCGACCACGTTTGCGCCGGTGCCGTTGAACACCGGAAACGCCAGTGCCTGCGACCCGAACTCGGCCTGAATCATGGCGTCTAGGCGAGCGGTGACCGAGTCGTCACCATAGGCAACCTCGTGACCCTCGTTGACCGCCAACATTGCGGCCATTACATCTGGATGCACGCCGGCATAGTTATCGCTGGCGAAACCGCGCCAGATTTTGCGTTCTTGTGACACGGTTCTCCTTTAGCCGACGATGCCGGCAGTGGCAGCAATTTGTGGGGCGAGCTTTTTGCGAAGTGCTTCATAGAACACGTTCAGCGGAAACTCGTCTGGCATAACTACGTTGACAACTTCTTTGAGCTCGCCAGCAAGCGGCAGCGCGTCGGCACCCTTGGCCCAAACCGAGGCAGGGTGCGGCTCGACCCAGCGCGAAACGAAGTCGTAAGCCGACATCCAGTGCGCAAGTCGGCTGCGGTCGATGCCGTTGCGGTAAAGGTCTTCGACCTGCTCGCAAAGATCGAACATCGACTGGTCAAGACGTTCCCAATCGATCGAGAGGGTGTTGTCTGTCCAATTGAGCACGCCATTTTGGTGCAGCCAAGCGAAGATGATTTGCCCACCCAGGCCGTCGTAGTTGCGCACACGATCGCCGGTGATCGGGAACCGGTAGAGGCGGTCGAACAACACTGCCAAACGCACAAAGCGGGCGAGGTAAACCCCGTCTGCCTCGAGCACAACCGTCTCGCGGTAGGCGGTGAGGTCGCAGCGCAGTTCTTCGAGCGCATACATCCAGTAGGGCATCCGCTGCTTGATCATGAACGGGTCGAACGGCAGGTCGCCGTGGCTGTGTGCGCGGTCGTGCACGAGGTCCCAAAGCACGAACGTCTCTTGGGTGAGGCGCTGGTCGGCGAGCATCAACTCGAGCTCGGCCGGCATGGCTAGTTTCAATAACTCGGATGCTGCGCTGGTGATGCTTCTAAAACGAGCCGCTTCTCGGTCGCAGAAGATGCCGCCCCAATAGAATTTGGCAAGCTCTCTAGTTGCCACGGTCTCGGGAAACAGCACCGCAGAGTTGGTGTCGTAACCGGCCGTGAAGTCGACAAATTCGATCGGCACGAACGCCGGGTTGTCATACTTGTTGGCCTCAAGGTCGGCGACCCAGTTTGGCCACACGGTGCGGGTGATGACGGCCTCGAAGTTGCGGTCGAGGTTTCCGTTTTGCGTGTACATCGCAAACACGACGAGGTTTTCGAGCCCGTCGACGCGGTGCAGGTCTGGCCTGAACAGCACGAGCGAGTCGAGAAAGTCTGGCACTCCGAAACCGCCGGCGACCCACTTTTCGAGGTCGACGATGGTGGCTTCGAGGTGGTCACGCTGGTGTTCGAAACGAGGCATTAGAGCGCGGATGCTCGCCACGATGTTGCCCACCTGCGCAGTTGCCTCGGCCACCGCTTCAGCCGAAGGTGTCTCGGCTCCTTCAGCAATGGCCAACGAACCGTCTTTCGCCTGCAGTGGGCGAATGGCCTCACATGCTGCGGCGAGCGCAAGCCAGTGAGGGTCGGTCTTAGTCCAGCTTTCGGTGCGAGACGAGCTGGCGCCACCGGTAGCAGCAGCCCAGGTAACCAGGTTGCGCCATAGGCCGCGGTGGCTGTGGTCGCGAATCGAGTCGTCGCCAAAGATATCTGAGTCGGCAAGCAAAATCACTCGGCCGGCACCATAGGTCTGAGCCACCATGACCGGTGCGTTGGCCGGGCTGGCAGCAGCTGAGGTACGAGCCAAAACATGGGTGCGAGCGGCAGCTTCTGGGCGAACCGCGATGGTGCCGGTGCGGTAGAAGCAGGCCTGGCGAGCGCCACCGGTGATGTCGAAACCGACCGGCTTGGCCAGATCTGCCATCACCCAGGCAGCAACCTCGCGGTAGCAGTTTTCTGGGTCTTGAGCCGTGGTGTTTTGAAGTTCGAGTCCGAATCGTGCGGCAATGTCGGCAACCGAGTTGCCATACTTTTTCGCCTCGGTTTCGCCGAAGAGAATGAGGCCACCGCCGGCCTGCACGAAGTCGACGAGTGCGTCGATTTCAGCATCCGAGTATTTAGGGTCGCCGGTCTTGGTGGTCGATTCCCAGGCGTCGTCTGAGCCGTGCAGCACGACGAATACGTCGGCATCGCTCAGGGTGGCCGCGGTGATCGCACCGGTTTCGTGAACGCCAACCGTGAACCCTGAGTCGCTCAGGTCGGTGGCAGCAGTTACATAACCCGCATCGTTTGGATTCGTCGGGTTGATACTCTTCGCAATTTCGGGCCTTGTGGACCACGCCTGGCGGTGAGCTTCGTCAAAAATGACACGCGCTAGTGGGCGCATTTCGTACCTCCTCGTACCCTCTCAGCCTAACAATCGAGCGGGCTTAACCCAACTTTGTTCGGGGGCAAACAAACACTCGGATGCGCGGCGCACAAGCCTACCGCCAGCAACCCCTCGGCTAGGCTTGAGCCCATGTCTCGCAAAGGTCTGTTGCTCTTTTTAGTCGCCGGTATCGCCTGGGGAATCCCCTACTTTTTCATCAAGGTAGCCGTCACCGACTTCAGCGGTGAATTCATTATTCTCGCCCGCGTGGTTATCGGTGCAGCCGTTTTGGTGCCTCTTGCGATTCGCGCGAAGGCGTTCATCCCCGCACTCAAGGCCTGGAAGCCCGTGCTCGCGTTCGCCCTTTTCGAGATGGTCGGCCCATGGTGGCTGATCACGCACGCCGAAGACGGGCACATTGACAGTGGGCTGGTTGGCCTGCTCATCGCAACGGTGCCGTTCATGGCGCTGGCCGTCACCTACTACTACTTGGGTGATCGTTCGGTTGCGCATCCGAAGAACATTCTCGGCCTGGTGATCGGCTTCGCCGGCATCATCGCTCTAGTCGGCATCGACGTATTCACTCAGAACCTCGAGCTGGTTTGGGTTGGCGCAGTGCTACTTGCCGCCGTTGGCTATGCGGTGGCACCGGCCATCACCACCAAGAACGCACCGCAGGTTGACACCATGGGCGTCATCGCGGTTTCGATGCTCTTCACCGCGGTGATTTATGTGGTGCCAGCACTGATGAACCCGCTTGCCGATGGAGTGACGACACCCAAGATCGAATCGTGGATGTCGCTGCTGGTGCTCGGCGTCGTGAGCTCGGCCATCGCGTTCGTGGTGTTCTTCGCGCTGATGAAAGAGATCGCCCTAAGCCGGGCCTCGCTCATCACCTATGTGAACACCGCGGTCGCCTTCGCGCTCGGCATTGCCTTCGGTGGCGAGCCGATCACCTTGGGAATGCTGGTTGGCTTTCCGCTGGTAATTGTCGGCTCATACTTCGCTAGCCGAAACCACTCTCGGGTTACCGAAAAGCAGCAATCGGTGCAAGCCCAGCACTAGACCCGGCGTCGAATGCCAGCTTCAGGGCTGCCGCCGCGGTTTGATCTAGCTCGAGCGAAACTCTCAACACCCAGGCATCTTCGTCTTCGTCGACAAACACGTCGTCAGATTCGAAAAGTGCCGTGATGGCTTGCGTCTCGTTCAGGGTGTGGCTCACGAAGTGGTTTACCGTGCCGGCCGAGTAGGCGGCAGCTAGAACATCTTCGCTATCGGTTAGCACCACGATGATGTCGGCGAGCTCGTGGTCTCTGACCAGCCCAATAACTTCGTTGATGCGGTTGTTGTCTGAAATCTTTTCGAGGGCTAGCTCTGTCTGAGAGCTAGGCACGAAAAGCGTTGCGATTACTAGTTGTGACTGAAACATTTCTGTACGGAATTTCCGTGACGCAACACTATTGCGATTCGCAAAATCTCGTTTTTTGCCTGTGGATAACTTTTTTACACGCATGAGCTTGGTGTTGCAAGAGGCAGAGGGGGTGACCAGTAGCTCGCTTGAGGCGACGTGGAGGGTCGCTTAAATGAAGAACCCGCCCAAGATTTGAGCGGATTCTAACAAAAGATGTAGTTACTTCTTTTTTCTCTTGGCTGCCTTTTTGGTTGCCTTGCGAACTATGGCCTGGCCAACATAAACGGTTGACCCCTTGACCACCATGGTTGGTGAGCCGGCAAGTTCGTAACCGGCGTCTAGGTGATCGCTCACACGCTGGCAGAAGTTCGAGTCATCGATGCCAGAAAGAAACTTGTAGCGCTTGGTGGTGTCGATGACAACCTTGGCCGGTTTGGCAGGCTTGGATGCTGGCTTGGCGGCCGCTTTCGGAGCAGTCTTGACGGCCGGCTTAGTAGCAGCCTTTGGCGCGGCCTTCACAGGAGCCTTAGCGGCTGGCTTAGCCGCTGGTTTTGCAACCGGCTTGGCTGCCGCGGCGCGGGTTGCCGGCTTAGCGGCGGTTTTTGGGGCCGACGAGGCGGCTGGCTTGCGTGGTGTAGTCATGCTCTTATTCTGCGGCAGATGAAACCTAATATGCTCACTGTTTACCGAGAGTTATTTTGGTAAACGAGATACCTAGGCCAAAAATACTGGCGACCTGCTTCGGCTTAGCGGGCGGCCTGCGCCAAAACTTCGGCGGCGAAGGCTTCGCCCACTGCGATCGAACGCTGGCGGTAGGCATCCCAGTTAGCCACCGTTAGAGCCTTCTGGCGTTCGACTCCCCCAGCGAGCTTTTCGAACTCGCGGCCGTAGGTGGCAAACCACGAGAACATCGCGGCCGGACCGACCTCGATGTGGAACTGCACGGCCCAAGCCTTCGGGCCGACCTTGAAGGCCTGCTTGATGTCGCCGGTGATTCCGAACAACTCGGCGCTCTCTGGCAGGTCGAAGGTGTCGTAGTGAAAGTGAAAAACGTCTGGGTTCGAACCGAGTGCAGCCATGATTGGGTCATTCGCCGCGTTTGGCAACATGTCGACCTTCGTCCAGCCAACCTCTGGTGTTGCCACTTTATAAACCTGCGCTCCGGCGGCCGAGGCGAGCAGCTGTGACCCAAAGCAGATGCCGAGTAGCGGCAACTCTAGTTCGAGAGCTTTTTCAAACATTTTGCGTTCAACGGGCATCCACGCGTGGTTTGCCTCTTCAAGCACACCCGCGATCGCACCGAGCGAGATGATGCCGTCGAAGTTCTCGATCGGCTCGGTCGGGGCTGGGGCGTTCTCGACATCCCAAGGAACAACGTCGATGCCGGCTTTCATCAGCGGCACGGCCAGTTCGTTTAGGTGGTCGTCAAGGTTGTGTTGAATCACGAGGATGCGCGGTGCACGGTTCATGCGCTCAGCCTAAGTGAATGCGGGCCGAAGTTGCTACCTAAAACAGTCGCGAATGGTTTGTTTCGAGGCCGCGCATTGCGTCGTAGTCGAGCACCAGACACTCGATGCCGCGATCTTCGGCAAGGGTTCGGGCCTGCGGCTTGATTTCTTGGGCCGCGAAAACTCCACGCACCGGGGCAAGGTGCGGGTCGCGGTTTAGTAAGTCGAGGTATCGGGTGAGCTGTTCGACACCATCAATTTCACCGCGGCGCTTGATCTCGATCGCGACGGTTTGGCCAGCGGCATCTTTGCAAAGAATGTCAACCGGACCGATAGCCGTGAAGTATTCGCGACGAATAAGCGTGGCACCCTCTTCGAAAACCTGTAGCTGGTCGGCGAGAAGCTCTTGAAGGTGAGCCTCGACGCCGTCTTTTTGCAGACCAGGCTCTTCGCCAAGGTGATGGTCGAGCTCATGAATGATTTCGTGAATCGACACATAAAGAATGTCGGCCGTCTTGGCCTGCGACACTCGCCAAACTTCGATGACGCCAGCCTCAAGCGCTTCGGGCTCTGGTTCTTGCACCGTGATGGTGCATGGCGGGTTCATCCAGTTGAGCGGTTTGTATGAACCAGTGTCGCTGTGCACCAGAATCGAGCCGTCACCTTTAAGCATGAGCAGTCGATTGGCCAACGGTAGGTGGGCGGTCAGGCGGCCGGCATAGTCAACGGTGCATTTGGCAATAACGAGGCGCATTGGTTACTTTTTGGCTCCAGGCTTTGCCTCGAGTTTCGACTCAAGCGCAGCCATTTTGTCGATCAGGTGGCTTAGCGCCTTGTCTTGGTCGGCCAGGTGAGCCTGAATTTCTTTAGCCTCTTCGAGAATCGCGGTGGCATCTTCATATGTAGCGATGGCGCGAGCTTCGGTCTTGGCCGCCTGCAGATTTTGACCCACGATGATGATCGGCAAAAGCACGAGCTGCAAGAAGGTTTGCGCGACCCAGGCCACGATGATTACGGTGTCCGCGGTCATTAGTGCGGCGGGCAAGCTCACGAGGCTGAGTGCGAAGAACGCGTAGGCGGCCCACATGGTTCCAACCGATTTGGTGATGGCCAGCCCGATGCGCTGGTTGAGGGTGAGCTTGTTTGAGCCTGAGGCTGCGGCAGTCGCATCCGTGTTCAAATTGCCTGGATGCTTCGCTTTACGCTGCTCGACGTGCGGGTGCTGCGTGTATTGGTAGCTCGGCTTGGTCATGTGTTGAGGCTTTGCGTTGGTTAGATCGACTCTTTGAAACGAATCTCTACTTTGGTGGCTGGCGGGGTTGCCGTGACTGACTTGATAGTGACTTCGTCTACGCCTCGGCCAAGCATTGCTTCGACACGAGACTTTAGGTCTTTATCTTTCGCACCTTCGAGCTGCCAAGCAGACGTGGGTGGTCGAGAGCGAACATGGCCGCTACCAGAACCGAGGCATAGATGGCCTGCTGAACCAGCGAGAAGCCAGGGAGTCCGAGAATGAGGCCGGTCGCCAGACTCACCAACAAATAAGTCATTTCGATCCAGCCGGCTTCGTCTGAACGAAGGCGAATGATCGAGATAACGGCGAAGAGGGCAAAGCCCACGCCGAGCGAGAGTGTGAACGAGGCAAGCGCACCCGCTAGCGAGAACAAAGTGACGTTGATCATGGCGATTGCCACGAGCATGTCACGGTTGATCATGGCGATTGCCACGAGCATGTCACGGTTGTGGTGGCGACGGTAATAGAACACGTAGGCCAAAAGAAAGACCGAAACCAGGTCTAGCGTGAGGCTCAAAATAAAAGGTAGGTACTGTTCAAAAATGTTCACAAAGTTAGACTAGTTGCCAATCATGAGAAAACTATCCAGAGCAGTATGGTCAATCTTTCTAAGCCTCGGGCTTGTCGCAACGGCCATTGCCGTGCCGCCTGCGAGCGCAGCTCAATCGTTAGCCGACTTCTATAACAGCACCTCGATTCACGAGGTTTATCTCACCCTTGACTCGACTAGCGTCGCCAACCTGGGCAAAGCCCCCAAGGAATACACGATGGCTCAGGTTGAGCTGAAGTCGATTGGCGGTACAAGTGGAAAGTTCTCAACCGGCGTTCGACTAAAGGGCTCGACTTCGCTAGAAAAGCTGAGCGGTAAGCCCT
>JBEDEQ010000050.1:0-6305 GCA_041175645.1 Actinomycetota bacterium
CGAATTCGTTGGGTCGACCCACGTGTCGCAGGCCGAGCGTCAGGCATTCGAGGCGTTCGAGCAAATCGGGCTCGTCGACGTGGTTCGCCCGCTCGTGCCAACCGGCTACACCTATTGGGATTATCAACAACTTCGCTTTCCTCGCAACGAGGGCATGCGCATCGACTTTATTCTTGGCTCCGAAGGTTTCGCCGAGTTGGTGACCGATGCCGAGATCGTGCGCGATGAACGCAAGGGTGAAGGCCCGAGCGACCACGTGCCGGTGGTTGTCACGCTCGACGTCTAGGGTTGAGCCCGGACGCGCCGCGGCTACACGCGAGTCGGTCGTTAGCGCGACATCCACTTCTTGCGCTCATCGGAGTCGAGCTTTTCGATCGCGTATCGCAGCATGGTTCGCGGCATGGTCTTGTGGTACTTGGTCAAGAAGGTGCGCAAAACTTCGATGTCGCGATTGCCGATTTCGCGCAGCATCCACCCCACTGCCTTGTGAATCAGGTCGTGCTCGTCGTGCAACAAGTTCATGGCGATGTGCTGCGGCACCCCGAACTCGCGAGCGCGAATGTGGGCGAAGGTGAGCATCATGGCAACGCGGCGCTCCCACAGCACCTCGCTCTTCGAAAGGTTGATGATGAGCGTCTCGCGCGGATGCTCGACTAGGTACTTGCCCAGATGTGGGGCGCTGGTGTCTACGAGGTCCCAGTTGTTCACTCGCCCGCGCATCACAGCGTCGATGTAGAAATCAAAGAGCTCGCCGCGCAGGGCCTTGGTTTTTGCTCGGTTAAAGTGGTCGACCAAAATGTGCAGAGCGGTCAGGCGCACCTCGTGAAACTCTGACTCGAGCAACAAATCGACCTGGTCGATCGGTAAGCCCCGAAACTGCCGCGCGATGGTTCGGGTCTGTGGCACGGTCGGCCCAAGAAAGCGGTCACCTTCGCCATAGCCACCAGGCTCGGTTTTGAAAAACCGCTGCAGGTCGGCAACCCGCTTCGAACTTGGGGACGGCAAAATTGCGAGAAGTGCCGCAACCACGGCATCAGCCGAAAGTTGCGGCACTTCAATCACAGGTAGAAAACCGGCTAGCGGTTCATGCCGATGACGACAACGCCATCGCCCGCTGCCGGGGTGAACTCGTCGGTCTTCGCCGGGTTCATGCGAACTCCGGTCGAAGCATCCAAGCTCGATTCGGCGGCCACGCGGTAGGCGAATGCCGACTCTCCGTTGGCTGCCGCGATGGCAACAATCTCGGCCCAGGCAACCGGCTTGCCAGCTGCGGCATAGAACGAGGCTGGGCGAACGCTGATGAAAGCACCGTCTGCATCGAATAGGTCGTCGAACACCGGAGCAAGTGCCGGGTTCTCGCTAACCTGCGCGATGAGCAGTGCAGCCAAGTTGTCGCTGACCACAAGGTCGTCAACTGCGGCAACGCGGGCAAGCTCTGCCTTGCGCGAGTCAAGAATTTCGGCAACCAGACGGGTTGGCTCAACGCCATTGCCATCGGTCTCGAAAAGCTGGTTCATCTGAAGCATGGTGAGCATGGTCTGAGCATCGGCTTCTGACTCACTGATCGCCTCACGGTAACCGAGCACGATGACTTCGTCGTAGTGCTTGGCCGATGCTGCAGCGATGAGCTCGTCGATGTCGCCAGACACCGAAGAGAAGCTCACTTTGAGCTTGCCGAATGAGAGAGATTCAAGCTCGGATGCTGCCACGAACTTCGACTGAGCGACGATGTGCACCGTCGAACCGGTTGGCAGGTAGCCCGCAAGTTCGTTTAGCACCGAGCGACCCATTGACGACCATCCGATCACCAAAAGGTGTTCTGCCTTTGGCTTGACTGCGGCCGGAGCCTTGTACTTCTTATTAGCGATTGCTTCGGCGACACCGGTGTAAACCACCTTGTCGTCGTCTTCGGCAACTGCGATGAACTTGGTGCCTGCCTTGAGAACAGTCTTGGCAGCCGGGTTTAGCTCAGGGGTGCCGTCTGGGTGAACGATGCCGATCACCGATGCGGTGTTGAACGCGAGCAGTGCGTCGCGGTAGGTCTTGCCTGTAAGTGCAGGAACCTCGGTGAAGTAGATTTCGTCACCATCGAAGTCGATCAGGTCGAGGGTCACAGCAGCCAGCCCTGGCTGACGGCTGGCCTGCGCGGTTACGCGAGCGATGACGTCGTGCGATCGAATTGCGATTACCTTGCCATTGGTTGCGGTGTGCAACGCTTCTGCGGTGTGCGGGTCGTCTAGCTCGGCGACCATCATTAGGTTCGGGTTGGAGTTGACGGCCTTCACCGCAAGCACGGTCGAAACCACGGTCGCGTCGCCGGCTGAATCGGCATCAAGAATGATGACCGACTTGGCGTTCGACAAGTTGGCACGCTTTAGGTCTAGCGGGTTGGTTGGGTCACCGGTTCTGGTGATTACCTTGAGCTTGCCCAAGCCCTCGGCGCGTGACTCAATCTCGTCTTCCATAAACTCACGCTCGTGGGTCGAGAAAATAACAACCTTTGCGTTGCGAACGTTCGAGTTGGCTACGGCAAGCTCTTTCAGAATCGGGAACACTCGGTTCGACCATCCGAGAATCAGGGTGTGGCCGTTGTCGATGACAGGGCTCTTGCCTTTGCGAAGGCGGGTGAATGCACGGTTGATGGCACCAACAATGAAACCTGTCACGCTACCGGCAACGGTAATGGTGATGGCCCAGTTGAGTACGCCAACCAGACGCTCGGCCCAGTTTGGCTCGGTGCCGCGGCCAGTAAGACCTGCGAATGAAGACCAAAAGGTTTCAAAAGTCCATGGGGCAAGTGGCGCGGTTTCTGGAGTGAGCAAGAACGGAAGGGCGTAGAGCGCGTAGCGCACGATTACCACTAGAACCGAAAGCACGATCAATGCGATGAACATGTAGAGCACGAATGCTCCGCTGCGTGCGATCGAGTTGTCGAAGTTGTAGCGAATCTTGGTCCAGGTGCTCACCTTTGAGCGTTGCTGCGGGCTGATTTCACCCTGAGCGCCTTGGCCGTATGAACGTGTTTCTGCATCTTTGTTAGGCATGCCCAAAAGTTTATTGGTTCACGCTTATGGGCGTTAAACATTTCGCGGCAACGACGAAGAAGTTCCCGAAAATGTACCTTTTGCTAGCGCGCACGCCAAAGCACAATGCCGGTGCGCTTGGTCGGGCGCTGGCCGGGGGCGATGCTCTCGACGCCAGAGTCGCCGGCGGCAAAAACGCGACCGCCCGGGCGCTGCATGAGTTCGTTCGCGAGGGTTGCTTCAAGATCACGGATGCGCGCCTTGAGCTCAGCGTTTTGGTTCTCTAGTTCGAGCACACGTTTGATGCCTTCGAGGCTCACGCCCTCTGCAGACAAGCGCGCGATTTCGCGCAGTTGTGCGACGTTGCGCATGGTGTAACGTCGGCCGCCGCCCCCCGTGCGAACCGGCACCACCAAACCCATGCGGTCATATTGGCGCAGGGTTTGGGGGTGCATCACGGCTAGTTCGGCCGCGACCGAAATCACGAAGAGCGGTGTGTTCTCGTCGAACTGTTCCATGGGCTAGAGCAACCCCGCTCGACTGAGCAGATCTTCGCGCGGGTCTTCGTTGGGCAATTCGGCCTCAAACTTTTCGAGCAGCTTCTTAGCCTTGTCGCTCACGTGCGCAGGAACGGCGATGTCAACGGTGGCCAGCAAATCACCAGCGCCCTTGGCCGACTGAACGCCCTTGCCTTTCACGCGCAGCACTCGACCGTTCGGTGTGCCTGGCGCAACCTTGAGTTTCACCGGCTCACCGCCCAAAGTCGGCACCGAAATCGTTGCCCCGAGCACGGCCTCGGCAAAAGTCACCGGCACGCTCACGCGCAGGTTGTTGCCGTCGCGCACAAACACCGGGTGCGGCTTCACATTGACCGTAATAAGAAGGTCGCCGGGTTCACCACCGTTCGGCGATTGCTGACCCTTGCCACGCAGCTTGATTTTTTGACCATCTTGGATGCCCGCCGGCACCTTCACGCTCGTGGCTTCACCCGCGTTGCTTAGTCGCAACTTGAGCGTGGCCCCGTGAATCGAATCGATGAAGTCGACCGTCGTGCTCATGGTTAGGTCGGCGCCGCGCTGCGGGCCAAACCCGCCGAAGCCGCCACGACCGCCACCACCAAATAGGTTGGCGAAAACATCCTCGAAGCCAGCGCCACCAGCACCGCCGAAACCACCAGGGAACCCGGCACCGCCTGCCCCACCGGCTCCGCCGGTAAAGCGAGCGCCGCCGCCCATGGCGCGAACCGCGTCATATTCTTTGCGCTGTTCGGCATCGCTGAGCACGCTGAACGCCTCACTGATTTCTTTGAAGCGTGCCTCGGCCTTGGCGTCACCCGGGTTTGAGTCTGGGTGATACTGGCGGGCAAGTTTGCGGTAGACCTTTTTTAGCTCGGCGTCAGAAACGTCTTTGGCCACACCGAGAATTTTGTAAAAGTCTTTCTCGAACCAGTCCTGACTTGCCATGGCTAACCCTCCGCAGGAATGAAGACCGCAACCTTCGCGGCACGCAGCAGGCGATCGCCCACCATGTAGCCAGCTTCGATCACGTCTGCGACGGTGTTCTCGGTTACCTCAGCGTTTGGCGTTTGAACCAGCGCTTCGTGCAGCTCGGGGTCGAACTTGTCGCCCTTTGCACCAAAAGTTTTGAGCCCGAATTTTTCGCCGGATGCACGCAACTTAGCCACCACGGCCGCAAACGGTGAACCCTCAAGGTCTCCGTGTGCTTCGGCGCGCGATAGGTCGTCGAGTGCAGGTAGCAGCGAGCGCAAAACTTCGGCAATCGCAGCGTTTCTTGAAACATCGCGGTCACGCTCAACGCGCGCCTTGTAGTTCACAAACTCGGCCTGCAAACGCTGAAGGTCGGCAAGCAGCTCGGCCTCTTTGCTGATCGGGCCGGTTGCGTCAACAAGGTCAGCTAGCTCGGCATCGATCGGGTCGACGGGCGCGTTGTCGGCGCTGGCGTCGCTCGACGCATCGGCGTTTTGTGCAGCGCCGGTCGAAGCATCCGCGTTTGAATCTTCAGCCGAAGCCGCAGCCTCAGGGTTTTCACCCTGGGCCGCTGCCTCGTCTTGGTTGAACTCGTCAGCCATTACTTCTTGTCATCCTCGTCTTCGACAACCTCGGCGTCGACTACATCTTCTTCAGATGCACCCTCGCCGGCTGCCTCGCCTTCGCCTTCAGCCGATGCGTTGGCATAGATTGCCTCGCCAAGCTTCTGCTGTGAGGTGACCAGCTTGTCGAACGCGGCCTTGATGGCGTCGAAGTCTTCACCGGCGAGCGCGCTCTTTAGAGCATCCACGTCGGCTTGCACTTCGGTCTTCACGTCTTCAGGCAACTTTTCGTCGTTGTCTTTGATCAGCTTTTCGGTTTGGTAGACAAGCTGCTCGCCCGAGTTGCGGGTTTCTTGCTCTTCGCGGCGCTTCTTGTCTTCGGCTGCGTGCTCTTCGGCTTCGCGAACCATGCGCTCGATGTCTTCTTTCGGCAACGAACCGCCACCTGTGATGGTGACCGAGGCCTCTTTACCGGTGCCCTTGTCTTTGGCAGACACGTGCACGATACCGTTGGCGTCGATGTCGAAGGTGACCTCGATCTGTGGAATGCCGCGAGGTGCCGGGGCAATGCCGCCTAGGTCGAAGTTTCCGAGGTGCTTGTTGTCGCGAGTGAATTCACGCTCACCCTGGTAAACCTGGATGCTCACCGAAGGCTGGTTGTCGTCGGCGGTGGTGAAGGTTTCGCTTCGCTTGGTCGGAATCGCGGTGTTGCGCTCGATCAGCTTGGTCATGATGCCACCCTTGGTCTCGATACCGAGGCTCAGTGGGGTTACGTCAATCAGAAGCACGTCTTTGCGCTCGCCCTTCAGCACACCGGCTTGTAGCGATGCACCAACGGCAACAACCTCGTCAGGGTTTACACCCTTGTTTGGCTCGCGGCCACCGGTGAGGCTCTTCACCATTTCGGTAACTGCAGGCATACGGGTTGAACCACCAACGAGAACTACGTGAGCGATGTCGCCAACCTTGACGCCGGCTTCTTTAATGACGTCGTTGAATGGCTTCTTGGTGCGCTCGAGTAGGTCTTCGGTCATCTGCTCGAACTGGGCGCGGGTTAGCGTTTCGTCGAGGTTGGCCGGGCCGTTTTCGGTGAGTGACAAATAAGGCAACTGGATGTTCGCGGTGGTCGACTGCGACAGCTCTTTCTTTGCCTGCTCGGCTGCTTCTTTCAAACGCTGAAGCGCGATCTTGTCTTTCGACACATCTACACCGGTGGTCTCTTTGAACTTCTT
>JBEDEQ010000051.1:0-7274 GCA_041175645.1 Actinomycetota bacterium
ACTTTGGCTTAGGGGTAGAACCAACCGCCGCTACGAAGGCAGCAGCTTCAGGTAGATCGAGACCAGGTCTAGCGCCCTCGGCGACATCAACGACCTCAAGTTCGTGGCCCTCAAAGAATGCGCGAAGGTGAGCCTCAGCATCCGCTGCTGATTTTGAGGGAGCGAACCGGTAGTTGACCGTGATTTGGCATTCGTCTGGAATCACGTTGGTAGCAATGCCACCGCTTGCGATTACCGCGTTTAGGCTTTCGCGATAAACCAGACCATCGACTTCGACTTCGTCGGGTGTGTGCGCGGCCAGCTTGACCAACACCTCACCCATCTTGTGAACCGCGTTTTCGCCCATCCAAGGTCTGGCGCTGTGCGCCTTCACCCCGCGAGTGGTCACAGTCGCGCGCATGGTGCCGTTGCATCCACCCTCAACCTGAGCCGAGCTAGGTTCGCACAGCACGGCGAAGTGGGCGTTCAAAAGTTCGGGGCGGTTGCGGCTGATGCGACCGAGGCCGTTTAGCGCAGCATCCACTTCTTCGTGGTCATAGAAGACCCAGGTGACGTCAACGTTTGGCTCGGCGATGGTTGCGGCAAGTTTGAGCTGCACGGCGACACCCGCCTTCATGTCGACGGTGCCGCGGCCCCAGAGCACCTGCTCGCGCTCGAATTGCAAGAATTTGACCGGAAGATTGTCTGCCACCGGAACGGTGTCGATGTGACCCGCGATGACCACACGCTTGGCGCGACCGAGGTTGGTGCGGGCGATGATTGCGTCGCCGTCGCGAATAACTTCGAGGTGATCGAAGCCTCGCAGAGCCGATTCAATCGCGTCGGCAAGCTCGGTTTCATTGCCCGAAACAGACTCGATGTCGCAGATGGTTCTAGTCAGTTCGACTACATCCGCGTCTTTATTGAGGTTTAGCGAGGTCACGACTACGAGCCTACCCGTAACATTGAGGGGTGAGCACGCAAGAAATGATTACTTCAAAGGCCTGGGGCCACGGTTTGGCGACCCTCGCGAGCGACGGCAGCGTGCTCGATGTTTGGTACCCGAACCCACAACTAGGCGATGCGCCAAAAAGCGACGCCCTCTGGGTTGTGCCTAAAGAACTCGATGCCCTAGTTGGCGAGGACGCCAGACGCAATGTGAGCGTGGTCGTGGTTCGAACCGAGATCGACTTGGGGCTACCGGTGTCAAGCACCGCAGACGCCTACCTGCGCCTTCACCTGCTCTCGCACCTGCTGGTTGCGCCAAACACCATCAACCTCGACAACTTGCTGCCATCGCTGCCAATCGTGGCATTCACCTCGGCTGGCCCAGTTGCTGCCGACGAACTTGACCGACTTCGCCCAACCCTTCAGCGCGCGGGAATCACCGTGCACGCGATTGATAAGTTTCCGCGACTGCTCGATTACGTCACTCCAAAAAAGGTTCGAATCGCGGATGCTTCGCGCGTTCGTCTTGGCGCACACCTAGCCCCTGGCACCACCGTCATGCACGAAGGTTTCGTGAACTTCAATGCCGGCACGCTTGGCGTTGCCATGGTTGAGGGTCGCATCTCACAGGGCGTTGTGGTTGGTGACGGCTCAGACATTGGCGGAGGCGCATCGATCATGGGCACTCTGTCGGGTGGCGGTCGCGAGAAAGTTCGCATCGGCGAGCGCGCGCTGCTTGGCGCTAACGCCGGAATCGGCATCTCGATTGGCGACGACACCGTCGTCGAGGCTGGTCTCTATGTGACCGCCGGCACGAAGGTGACCGTAATCGATGATTCTGGTGAGCGTGCCGTGAAGGCGATCGAACTATCGGGAATGGCTAACCTTTTGTTCCGCCGCAACTCGGTTACCGGCCGCGTCGAGGCGACTCCTCGCAGCGGTGTCGGCGTGACCCTGAACTCGGTACTTCACAAATAAGTCTTGAGGCGCTTAGGCGCCTGTGATCGAATCCCAGCCGTTTTCGGGTAGAGCTTGATCGTCTAACCAAACTCCCTCTCCTGAAGCCACAACACCGATTGGCTTGAAGGCACGGGGCAACTTTGCGTCGGCCGCGAAGGTGGCCAGCAGACCGTGATCTTCGCCTCCGAAAAGAACCCAGGTCGAAGCATCCGCGCCCAAAGCCATCGCAGGCTCTTCAACCGTTGCGATAAAGCCATCGAGGTCACGCTTGTTCAGTCGAATGGCGACGCCACTGGCTCGAGAAATTCGTGCGGCGTCTTTGGCTAGCCCATCAGAAACATCAAGCATCGAGGATGCACCTGCCAACGCTGCCTCAATACCGGCGGCGATTGGCGGCCGAGGTTGCTTTTGCACCGAAACCCAGTCGTCGTAGGCATTGATTGCATCGGCCTTGCCTGAGGCAAGCAGCGCTAAACCGGCCGCAGCACGCCCGAGAGTGCCCGCAATGGCGATAACGTCACCTGGCTTCGCCCCAGAGCGCAAAACGGGTTCGCGGCCCTGTAGAGCACCGTGAGCGGTGACTGAGATGAAAACCTGCTCTGAGCTGGCTAGGTCGCCGCCAACCACGCCACAACCCGGCGCTAGCTGCTGGCAAGCGTCACGCAGGCCGTCGGCAAACGCTTCGAGATTCTCGATAAGGGTGGTCAGTGGCACGGAAATCGCGACTACCAGCGCGGTTGGTGTGGCGCCCATCGCCGCGACATCCGAGAGATTGGTGGCAACGGCCTTGAAGCCGAGGTCATAGAAGGTAGACCAGTCGAGCCTGAAGTCGTGGCCTTCGATCATGGTGTCGGTGGTGACCACAAAACGGTCGTCGGTGGTTGCCACCACTGCGGCATCATCGCCAGAACCAACGATGGCGTGCTCACTGTTCGACAGGCGCGAAACGGTGCGGCGAAGCGATTCGATCTCGCCCAATTGGCCCACTGTCTGCAAACTCACCATTCAAAGGTAGCCTGTATTTGATGAAGATTTTGCGTTCGTTTCTAGCAGTCGGCCTCAGTGCAGCATTCGCTCTTAGCGCTGCGGGCTGCTCTCCCATTTTGAACCTCGAACCGGGTGCTGATTCAAATAATCCCGGATGCGCCGAGGTAGTCGTGCGTCTACCAAACCAACTCGGCGAGCTGCGGGCACGCGACACCAACGCTCAAGGCACAGGTGCTTGGGGTGAGCCGGCATCGGTGCTGCTGCGCTGCGGAATCGAGCCTGTTTTGGCTAGCTCACTGCCCTGTGTGACTGTTGGTGAGGTCGACTGGCTGGTCGATGACAGCGCCGCACCAAGCTTTAGATTTGTGACCTTCGGCAGAACCCCTGCGACAGAGGTGATCGTTGATTCCGGCAAAGCATCGGGAATCACGGCCCTAGAAGAACTGGCCGATGCGGTAAATCGCGCTGAACCCGAAAAGGTTTGCCAGGGTTAGAGCTCTTTTAGCGCTTCGATTCGAGCGCTAGGTCAATCAATTCGCTGATCAGGTCGGCATAGGCAATTCCGCTCGCCTGCCATAGCGAAGGAAACATCGATAGCGGGGTAAAGCCAGGCATCGTGTTGATTTCGTTGACCACAAAGCCGTCAGCAGTCAAGAAGAAATCGACTCGAGCCAATCCGCTGCCGCCAATGGCCTCAAAGGCTCGGCGCGCGATTGCTTGCATTTGGCTCAGCTCTTCGGCCGAAAGAGCGGCAGGCACGATCAGGTCAACCGACGCCTCGTCGCGATACTTCGCTTCAAAGTCATAAAAATCGCGGCCCTTGACCACGATCTCACCGGCTACCGAAACCCGAGGCCTAGCACCGTGGCGACCGCCGAGAACCGCACACTCAACCTCGCGACCAACCAGGCCGTGTTCAACAACAACCTTGTTGTCGTTATCGAGAGCCAATGCCACGGCGTCGGCGAAAGCATCCATGTTGGTGACTTTTGAAACACCCACCGAAGAACCCGCGCGAGCCGGTTTTACAAACAGCGGGGTGCCGCCGAGCTTGGCAACTTTTTCGAGAATGCTTTCTGGATCATCGAGCCATTGCTTCTCTCGAATGACCACGTGAGGAGTAACCGGGATGTCGGCAGCCCCGAAAAGCGCCTTGGTGAACTCTTTGTCCATGCCGGCGGCCGAGGCGAAGACACCATTGCCGACATAAGGAATGTCGAGCAGCTCGAGGAAGCCCTGAATGGTGCCGTCTTCGCCGTAGGGGCCGTGCAGCACAGGGAAAACCACGTCGATCTCGCCGAGCGATTGAACCGATCCGTTCTCGTCAACGAAACGAAGCTCGCGGTCGCCAAGCTCTGGCCAGATGACTTTGCGACCCTCAAACTCAACTACTGGCAGTTCGCCACTGGTAAGCGCCCAGCGATCTGGCTCGTCGGTAACCGGAACCATTTGCCCGGCTCGCGTGATGCCAACCGGCACCAGTTCAAATCGGTTTCGGTCGATTGCGCCCATTACCCCTGCTGCGGTGGCGCAAGAAATCGAGTGTTCAGATGACCTGCCTCCGAACAGCAACAGCACGCGAATTTTCGACATTATTCGCCCTGCGGCTCGTCTGATTCGTGGGTTAGGTGTGGGGCGATTTCACGCGGATGCATCTTGCCCTGCATCACCAAATGAACCTGTTCAACGATCGGCATCTTTACGCCTTTGGTCTCGGCCAAGGTCAGAACAGGTGCAATCGATGCCAAACCTTCGGCGGTCTGTGAGAGGCGCTTCAGAACCTCGTTTAGGCGGTAGCCCTTGCCGAGCATTTCGCCAGCCTTGAAGTTTCGAGACAGTGGTGATTCGGCGGTGGCAATAAGGTCGCCAAGACCTGCCAGACCGTTCATGGTCTTTGACTTAGCGCCGTGAGCCACTGCAAAACGAGAGATTTCGGCAAGACCGCGAGTCATGATCGAGGCCTTGGTGTTTTGACCATAGCCAACGCCGTTGACGATTCCGATGGCCACGGCGATTAGGTTTTTCAAGATTCCACCGAATTCGGTGCCGATCACATCGGTGTTGGTGAATGTGGTGAAGTAACTGTTCGACGACGCCTTGGCCACCAACTCGGCGGTTTCGAGGCTGGCCGATGCAGCTACCGAAGCGGTCGGCTGCTCTGCTGCGATTTCGATCGAGAGGTTTGGGCCGCTCACCACGGCAATTTGAGCTAGCGAGAAGCCGGTGACTTCGGCGATGACCTCGCTCATGCGAAGACCGGTATCTTTTTCGACACCTTTCATGAGGCTCACCAAAATCGCGTCAGCCGGCAGATGCGGCCCCCACTGCTCGAGGTTCGAGCGAAGCGACTGTGATGGCACCGCGAGATAAACCTGGGATGCTCCGGCAAGTGCTTCTTCGACCGAAGCCGATGCCTTCACGCCAGCGGGCAGCTCGATGCCTGGCAGGTAGTCACCGTTGCGGTGCTCGGTATTGATTTCGTCAGCTAGATCTGGGCGACGAGCCCACAACATCACTTCGCTGCCGGCATCGGCCAACACCTTGGCAAAGGTTGTTCCCCAGGAACCAGCGCCCATTACTGCGATCTTGCTCATTTTTCACCCACCTGGGGCTTTGGTGCTGCCTTGAAATTACCGTGCTCGGCCAGTCCGGCTTCGCGCGGGTCAAAGAGTGTCGCAGGGGCCTTAGCACCGCGCAACTGCTCGGTCAGACGCGTGATTGCCTGCATGGCTAGCTCGTTTGCCTCGGCGTATTCGGCGTTCGATAGTTTGCGCCCACGGTACTTTTTGAGATCTAGCTCTTCACCGATAACCATGTGCACGGTGTGAAAAGGGTTCGGTCTAAAGCGCTTCGAGTAGGTAGGCAGAATCTTTTCGGTGCCCCACTGAGCCATTGGAATGAATGGAACGTCTTTTTCGAGCGCCATCTTGATGGCACCAATCTTGCCTCGCATCGGCCATCCGTTTGGCTCTCGAGTGAGAGTGCCTTCTGGGTAGATGGTGATGACACGGCCGGCTTCGAGAATCGCGTGCGCAGCATCCATGGGTTCACGGTTTGAATGACCACCACGGTAAACCGGAACCTGCTCGCAAGCGATCAGAATGTCACCGATGACCGGAGCCTTGAACAGGTTGCCCTTGGCCAAAAAGTGCGGAGTGCGGCGAGCTTTGAAGTAGACCATGTAGGCCACGGCGAGCGCATCGAGATAGGTGACGTGGTTCGCAGCTAGAACGTAAGCGCCCGACTTTGGCAGGTTCTCGAGACCCTTGACCTCGATGCGAAACATTAGACGCACGAAGAAGCCGAGCAGGTTTGCCACAATGCGAGTCACAAAGTTAGGTTCGCGCTTGTGAATCTTGGGCATCTTCAAAAAGTCGCCAGATTTACGCTTCGCCATGAATCGCCTCGTTACTCCGTGTAGGTGATAACCGCGCGAGATTAGTTGAACGTTGGTGACATTGCTCACACCTTCGGCAGCCAAAGCTGCAACCATGTGGCTGAAACCGCCGCGAAGGTCTGGCACGCGGATGTCGGCACCCTTGAGTGGCGTTGGGCCCGAGATAACCGCTGAGTGGTTGAAGTTGCGCTGACCGAAGCGACACGGGTTGCCACCTAAGCACTCGCGATAAATCTGAATCTGCGCACTCATTTGCACCAGCGCGTCGGTGAAGCCGAAACGGTTTTCATAAACGGTCTCGTGAACAATCGAAAGACCCTTGGCCTGAGTCAGGGCCACAACCAGCGGCTGCTGCCAGTCGGTCATGAAGCCAGGATGCACGTCGGTCTCGATAACCACTGGTGAAAGCTCGCCGCCCGGGTGGTAGAAGCGAATGCCTTCATCTTGAATATCGAATGCGCCGCCAACCTTGCGATAGACGTTCAAGAAAGCCATCATCTCTTGCTGGCGTGCTCCGCCAACAAAGATATCTCCGCCGGTAGCAAGCGCGGCTGCAGCCCAAGATGCTGCCTCGTTGCGGTCGAACAGTGCGCTGTGGCTGTAGCCGGCGAGCGTCTTGACACCTTCGATGCGAATCACGCGGTCGGTGTCAACCGAAATGATTGCGCCCATCTTCTGCAAGATGGCGATGAGATCCATAATCTCTGGCTCAACGGCAGCACCAGTGAGTTCGGTTAGACCCTCTGCACGCACCGAGGTGAGCAAAACCTGCTCGGTTGCGCCGACGCTCGGGTAAGGAAGCGAAATCTTGGCACCCTTAAGGCCATCTGGCGCACTCAAGCGAATGCCATTTGGCTGCTTTTCAATTACGGCACCGAAGTTGCGCAGCACCTCTAGGTGGTAATCGATTGGGCGGTCACCAATGTGGCAACCACCGAGGTCTGGAATGAACGCTTCACCGAGCTGGTGCAGCAGCGGGCCACAGAACAAGATTGGAATTCGC
>JBEDEQ010000052.1:0-6513 GCA_041175645.1 Actinomycetota bacterium
CTAGTGTTCTATGGCCTTGCCGATGGCAGCACCGGTAAGTGAACGAACCTCAAGTTCGGCATATTTTGCCAAGTTGCTTTCATTCGAGGTAATGGTTCCGAGCCAACCGAACAAGAAGCCCAGGGGAATCGATACGATACCTGGGTTTGCAAGTGGGAAGTAGTCGAAACGCAATCCGCCCTCAACGAGTGGAATCAGGCTGGTTGCCGTTCCAGACACATTTGGAGAGAAGACCAACAGACCGACGGCCGAGAAAAGACCACCGTAGATGGCCCATACTGCACCACGAGTGTTGAATCGCTTCCAGAACAGCGAGTAGAGCACGGCAGGAAGGTTGCCCGAAGCAGCAATCGCGAATGCGATGGCAACTAAGAACGCCACGTTCAGTCCCTGGGCACCAATCGCAAGCACGATTGAGATCGCACCGATGATAACGGCCGAGATCTTGGCCACGCGCACCTCTTGAGCAGGGGTTGCCTTGCCCTTCTTGATTACGTTTGCATAGAGGTCGTGTGCGAACGAAGACGAGCTGGCTAGGGTCAAACCTGCGACCACCGCCAAAATCGTTGCAAACGCGATGGCACCGATGATCGCAAGCATGATCGCTCCACCGGTAGTGCCTTCACCACCACCGAGGAACTGAGCCAACTGCGGAGCGGCTACGTTACCCGAAGGGTCAACGGGAACCAGCAGCGCCTTGGCGGCAGCATCCAAGGTTGAAACATTGTCAAGAGTGGTGCAGGCAGCGTCGCCATTCACGATGGCGACACCCTTGGCGTCAACCAAACATCCCGTCGCATCTACCTTGTAACCGCGGAACAGCGTGGTGCGGCTGACTAGAGCTGCAGCGCCGAATCCGAGCGCGATGGTCATTAGGTAGAAAGCACCGATGTTGCCGATCGCCCAGTTGACTGACTTGCGCGCAGCTTTTGAGGTTGGGACGGTGTAGAAGCGAATCAGAATGTGAGGCAAACCAGCTGTACCCAGCACAAGCGCCATGCCCAACGAAATCAGGTCGAGCTTGCTGAACAGGGTCTTGATCGGGTCGACCAATCCTGTGGTGGCGTCAATAACTTCTTTGCCGAACTTGAGTCCAGGCTGCAAGAATGCGTCACCCTTGCCCGAGGCGTCGCGAGCAGCGCCAAGCAGGTCAGAGATGTTGAAGCCGAAGCGCCACAGCACCATGAAGGTGAGCAAAATGGCACCGGTCATGAGCAAGAACGCCTTGACGATCTGCACATAGGTGGTGCCCTTCATTCCGCCAACCGTGACATAAACAATCATCAGAACGCCGACACCCGCGATGATCCAGTTCTTGGCAGCGGGGTCGTTGATCTGAAGTAGAAGTGAAACGAGCGCGCCGGCACCGACCATCTGAGCCATGAGGTAGAAAATCGAGACAACCAGAGTGGATGTCGCAGCCGCGCCACGAACGGGGGTCTGTCGCATGCGGAACGCAAGCACGTCACCCATGGTGAAACGACCGGTGTTACGAAGTGGCTCAGCGATAAGCAATAGAGCAACAAGCCATGCCACCAAGAAGCCAATCGAATACAAGAAACCGTCGTAGCCGAATAGGGCGATTGTTCCGGCAATACCTAGGAACGAAGCTGCCGACATGTAGTCGCCAGCAATGGCTAGACCATTCTGGAATCCGGAGAAGCTTCCGCCACCGTCGTAGAAGTCAGATGACTTCTTGGTCGAGCGGCCAGCGCGGAACACCAGGACCAGTGTGAAAATCACAAAAGCGACGAACAGAATCGCGCTCAGCATGCTTGATTCACTCATTTGGCAAGCTCCTTGTCTACCTTGTCGCGAAGCGCATCTGAGGCGTCGTCTAGCGAACGGGTTGAGTGGCGTTCATAGAGCCACATGATTACGAAAGTCGAAAGAAATTGCAGCAATCCGAGTACAAAGGCAATGTTGATGTTGCCGATTACTGGCTGCGCGATCCAATCACGCGCAAAGGCAGTGAGCAAGATGTAAAGAAAGTACCAAGCTAGAAAAGCAACGGTCAGAGGAAACGCAAACCCTCTAAACTTTCGCTTCAGTTGCTGAAACTCAGGGCTGGCCTGCGTCTGCGACCACACCTCTTCGTTCTGCGAACTCATAGAACTCCAATGTTCAAAAGTTGAGTTGGGCATCTTTGCCAAACACAGGGTGCGCGAGCACTCCATGGGCGAGCCTAGCGATGCCCGCAACGCAAGTTGGTCGATTTATTCCCGACTTTATGAATTCGTTATTTTGCGGTTTTCATAGGAGATTGGGATGTTCCCTATTAGTAACAACAGAGCCACCCAGGAGAATCGAACTCCTGACCTGCTCTTTACGAGGGAGCTGCTCTACCGACTGAGCTAGGGTGGCGAATCTTCTAAATCTTACTTCAAACCGAGCAGTCCGATTCGTCGCAGTCGAGCCAGAGCGCCGTCTTCAATAGGGCTTTCTGGCCCGATCAGAACTCGGATGGCCACCAGCACGAATCGCGTCACACCAACCACCCATCGACCGGGCTTTTTGAGCCCGAGCAGCTCGCGGTGCTCGTTGCGAAGGCTGTAAACGGCTGCTAGCCAGAGCAAGCGGTAAACCGGGCGCACCAACATCGGTAGCGGAGGCCGCCGAATGAACGAAACCACGCGCAGGGTAGTGTCGTCGGCTCGGAGTTCGGGCGCGAAATCCGCCACGGCCCGGTTGAGCTCGGCGAGGTTGGTTGGAACGCGAGTCAACCCCAGCTGCGCAACCGATCGGCCCCACTGCTCGACGTAGGCGTCAGCATCCACGGTGTTTTTGCAATAGGTGTTGTGAGATGAAAGAAACGAGTCGGTGAAGGCAACGTGCACCCAGGCCAGCAGGTCGGTGTCCGCGGCGCGGTAAGGCTTGTTGCCCGTGGTGCTTTCGTAGTTGCCGGCGACGCGCTCGTGCAGGCGATTGACGCGACTGGCCTCACCCGCGACAGCAGCGTGCGACCCGAACGTGGTTACGGTCAGCCAACGAATCGTGCCGCTGAGGCGACCGAGGGCGTCTTGCTCGTAGCGCGAGTGTTGGGCAACACCGGCCAGTGAGCCAGGGTGCAGCGCCTGCATCAAAAGCGCACGCACTCCCCCGACCAGCGTGCCGAAGTCACGGTGCACCTTCCAAGGCTCGTCGGTAGGCAGATAAAGTCCGCCTGTGTCTCCATCGGCAATCACGGCAAGCCAAGGAGGAGTGCCGTCGGCAGCGCCCGAGAGTAGTTTGCGAAATTGAATCGAGAAAAACTCTTGTAGTTTGTTGTTTTTAGTTTTGGCCAAAGCCGATCTCACTTAGCAGGTTGGCTCTGATTCAGGCAGTTTGCCTTCGAGCAAGAAGTCGTCGACCGTCTGGTCGACGCAAGCGTTTGAGCGGCCATAGGCGGTGTGCCCTTCGCCTTCATAGGTGAGCAGGAATCCGTTCGCTAGAACATCGTGAGCGAGTGCGACAGCCTGCTCATACGGCGTTGCTGGGTCTCCGGTGGTGCCAACCACGAGGATGCTCGGCGCACCTTCAGCGGCAAACGAAGCCAGCGGCTCAACAGGTCCAAAATCGACCCAGGTGCAAGACATGTAGCCGTTCTGCCAGTAGTCGCCGAAGACGGTGCCGATTTTCTTGGCTCGTGCGTTCTGCGCTGCGATGTCGCTTGGATTTGTTGACTGCTGACCGTCTAGACAAGAAATCACAATGTTCGCTTCGAGGGTGTTGGTGCTGTAGCGACCATCTTCACCGCGGTCATTGTAGAAATCGGCCATTCGCATCAGCGTGGTGGCGTCGCCGGTTTTCACTTCGTTAAACGCATCAGTCAAGATCGGCCAGTAATCATCTGAATACATGGCCAAGATCACGCCGGTGATTCCTGCCGAGATGGTTAGTTCACGACCATCCTGGGTTGGCAGCGGGTTGGTTTCGAGATTCTCGAACCAAGCGCGAATCTGATTTAGAACGTTCGCTTTGCTGCCTGAGAACGGGCAGTTCCGCTGCTCGAGACACCAGCTGGCATAGTTACCGATGGCAAGTTCAAAGCCGCCTAGCTGGTTGAGTGACTGCTGTTCGTCGCTTACGCGCGGGTCGATGGCGCCGTCAAGAACGAAGCGGTCGACTCGTTCAGGAAAAATCGAAGCGTAGGTAGCACCGAGCAGGGTGCCGTAAGAAAAACCGACGTAGTCGAGTTTGTCTTTGCCGAGATAAGAGCGAATGACGTCCATGTCTTTAGCGGCCGACTGGGTGTCGAGATATTTGATGACCTCGCCAGTGTTCTTGATGCAGGCTTCGCCGAACTTGGCGGTCAAACCGGCCCAGTACTCGAGATCTTTAGCCTCATCGTTTGGGTATGGGCTCTGGCTATAAAGAAACTCATCGAGCCCAGCATCATCGAGGCAGGTAACCGGCGAGCTGTCGCCGGTTCCGCGTGGGTCAAAGCCGATTAGGTTGTAGTTTTCGCGCAACGCCTCGGTGCCGATGTATTCGAGGTTGTCCCGCACAAAGTTGACACCAGACGACCCTGGGCCGCCAGGGTTGAGTAGAAGGTCGCCGATTGGGATTGCGCCGGTCGCCTTCGAGCGAATCACTGAAATTGTGATTACTTCGCCCTCGGGGTCGTTCCAATTCATCGGAACCATCACGTCGGCGCAATCAAATTTGTCGCAGCGGTTCCAGTCGATCGGCTGGGTATAGAACTTGGCAAAGGCGGCGTCGACGTTTGGGTCAAGCTCACGTTCTTGCGCAACAAGTGAGCAACCGGATGCTGAAACTAGCGTGAGCGCGGCAACCAGCCCGAACATCCAGCGTCTGAATTTGCGCACGCTACACCTTTCGAATCTGAAGACTTACCGCTAAAGAATCAAGCACCAATTGGTCGCGAACATTCCTAGCGATGCGAGCGCGAGCCTGTTCGATAGCTTCGAGTTTGTGAATGGAATCGGAGGGCTTGGTTTGCGCGGCAACCTCACGAATTTGGTCGGCCAGGTCTTCGTTCACCAAATCGACTTCGGCGCGCAGCTGAACGCTCAGTACATCTCGGTAAAGGGCAAGCAGGTCGACCAGAACGCGGTCGAGGCCGTCGCGCTCTGAACGAGTGTTGCGGCGCTTCTGAGCATCTTCGAGGCGTTTGATTTCGGAGCGCAGGGCCGGCGGTACGGTGTCTTTTTCGGTCAGACCCATGCTGGCTAGCAGATCTGACTTTTCTTTGCCATCGCGCTCGGCGCTCATCTGCTCGGCGTCTTTTTTAGCCAGTTCGAGCCAGCGGTCACTGGTTTTGACGGCTGCCGTGACCGTGGTGATTGATAGCGCCGATTGCAAAACCTCTTTGCGCCGCGACCTGGCTTCGGCACTGGTGGCAAGGCGCAGCGCCATGCCGATGTGGCTCTGCGCTTCAGCGGCTGCCGAGCGGGCGAGCCCTGGCTCGATACCGTTGCGGGTGATAAGCAGCTGGGCCACGTCTTCAACCGATGGCACCTTCAAGCCAACTCGGCGCACGCGCGACCTAATCGTCGGAAGCATGTCAACCTCAGATGGCGCGCAGAGAATCCACAGGGTGCCGGTCGGTGGCTCTTCGAGCGCCTTGAGCAACACGTTCGATGCCGATTGCGACATGCGGTCGGCATCTTCGATGACCATTATGCGAAAACGACCAACCGATGAACCCATGACCGATGCCGAAACTAGGTCGCGAACTTCGGCGATGGTGATTTGGACCTTCTCGGTAGCCAGAACTTGGATGTCGGGATGAGTGCCTGCCTTGGCAAGCACGCATGACTTGCAAGTGCCGCATCCCTGTGCTTCACACTGAAGCGCAGCGGCGAAGGCTAGAGCGAGGTTCGATCGACCAGACCCGGGTGGGCCGGTAATGAGCCAGGAGTGAAAAACGCCGGCGTCTCGGTTGCGAACAGCGGTTTCGATGAGCGATACCGCTTCATCTTGGCCAAGCAGTTCGTCAAAAATCGGATGCGTGGTGGCAGCGCTCATTTAGCGCCCAAGCAACTCGTCAACGCGTGCGCGAATTTGCGCTTGAATCTCATCGACCGAAAGTCGGGCGTCGACAACAAGAAAACGGTCGGGTTCGGCGGCCGCAAGTTCGAGATAGCAGGCCCGAACCGCCTCGAAGAATTCGACTTTTTCGCGCTCAAGTCGATCTGGAGCATCACCGGTCTTGGCGCGGCGAGCCACTGCGCTGGCTGCGTCGAGGTCGAGCAAAACGGTGAGCGCAGGCAAGAGCCCTTGAATCGCCCACATTGAGAGTTGAATCGCCCACATTGAGAGGTCGCGAACCTCGGTAGCCCCGAGAATTCGGCCGGCACCCTGATAGGCGACAGAAGAGTCTAGGTAGCGGTCGGTGATTACGACTTTGCCCTCGGCGAGCGCTGGCCGAATAACGGTTGCGACGTGGTGGGCGCGATCTGCGGCATAGAGCAGGGCTTCGGCGCGAGCATCCACGTGCCCACTGTGAAGCAGAAGCTTGCGAATGTCGCGGCCGAGTTCGCTGCCACCCGGCTCAAGTGTGCGAACAAC
>JBEDEQ010000053.1:0-9579 GCA_041175645.1 Actinomycetota bacterium
GGCACTAACCCTGTCATTTATCAAAGATGACGAAAAGCCAAAGCCGCTCGAAGACCGCCGCCCGTTGCACAAAGAAATCGCCGAGGGTGTGAAGTTCGTTTGGAACGAGCCGATCATTCGCGCCGTCTCGTTCTGCACCTCGAGCACCAACCTGTTCAACACCATCGGCACCACTCTGATGGGCATCTATGTGCTTCGTGAGCTCGAAATCTCTCTGCCGGTGTTCGGCCTAATCATGACCATTGCCGGCGTTGGTGGTCTGCTCGGTGCATCGATGTCTGCCAAGCTCGCCACCTGGATCGGCGAGGGTCAGCTAATCGCCGTCTCGGCATTCGGTAGCGCGGCTGCTTTCATGATGGTTCCGCTAACCGGTTTGGTTGACCACTTCTGGGCGCCGTTCATTCTGGCGGCCATCGAGTTTGCCATCTCGTTCTTTGTGCTCACCTACAACATCACCCAGGTATCGGCCCGTCAGCGCATTTGCCCGAAGCCGCTGCTCGGTCGCATGAACGCGTCGATTCGCTTCTTCGTGTGGGGCGTCATGCCAATCGGTGCGCTGCTGGCTGGCGTGCTGGGTACGGCTTTCGGTGCTTTCACGACGATCATCATCGGCGGCATCGGCATGTTATTCGCTTCGCTTTTTGTGATTCTGCACCCGCTGGCCCGCATGCGAAAGCTGCCGGTTGCGCCTGAAAACCAAGAAGCGGATGTCGCCTAAACGCGAGCCCCTCGGCCCGCGCGCGCAGGGCTAACTAATCGACGAGTTTCATCTCGCGCGCTGCGGCCCAAAGCTCTTCGCGTGCATCCGGGTGCGCAGCCTGATCGATCAGATTGCGCGCCTGTTCTCGGCTACGCCCTGTTCGGTGACCACGTGCGAATGCTGAAACGAGGTGACGTATTCGGTGATGCGAGGCACGATTGTTGAAACCTTTGCCTTAGCGTGCCAAGACTGGAGCGCCATGAACGACTTGCCGCCTTTGGCGTGCAGCGCGCCAACGATGAAGTCGGTCGAGCCACCGAAGCCAGAGTAAATGTCGCCGCGAACGTGGCTGGCATTGGCCTGGTCATAGAGGTCAATCTGCAGCGCCGAGTTAATGCTGGTCATTTGGTTTTGCTTCGAGATGTTCGCGGGGTCGTTGGTAGTTTCGGTTCGCATCATTCGAACGTTCTCGTTCAAGTTGACCCAGTCATAAAGCTCTTGGCTGCCAAACAAGAAAGATGCCGTGAGGCGCATGTCGCGATCGAGGGCTCCGTTGCGCTCAAGTTCGAGCACCCCGTCGCTGAACATCTCGGTCCAGACCCGAAGGCCCTTCTTGGTGTTTAGGTTGCGCACTACGGCGTCGGGAATCGCTCCGATTCCGAGCTGCAGCGTTGAACCGTCGGCAACCATGGCGGTGATGCGGTCGCCGATCTGCTGCGCAGCATCCGTGAGTTCATGCTGCGGCTTTTGCGCGAGCGGTTCGTTGACCTCGACCAAATAGTCGATGTCGTCGAGCGAAATCTCGGCGTCACCAAAGGTGTATGGCATGGACGCGTTGGCCTGTGCAATCACGAGCCCGCCGCCCACGCGAGCAGCCTCGATGGCAGCCGGCAACACGTTGACCTCGGTGCCGAGGCTAACCTTGCCGCCGCGCACGCTCGAGGTGTTCAGCATTACGACGTCTGGCACGTGGTGGTCACGAAACAGCACCGGCACCAGGCTCAGCCGGCACGGCACATAGGTCAGACGCGGGTGGCGACGCATGCCAGCGCCCACGAACGCCGACTCATAGCTAATGCCTTCTCTATCTGGGATGCCCGGCTGGGCGTTCAGCATGTGCAGGGTGAAAGTCGCCAGGTTGGTGTCGGCAGCGCGAAGCAGGGTGTGCGGGGTGGCGAAGTTTCCCGAAGCAACGATTCGCGGGTTCGACGGCAGAGCGCCCAGAATCTGGGACAGTCGCTGCTCGCTGATTAGTTTCAACCGAGCAGGTCTTTCATCTTGGCAATTTCGCCGGTTTGGTCTTCGATGACGTGTTCGGCGAAGTCGGCCACCTCGGCGTTGGCGACTATGGCACCCTCGTGGTGCATGATCATGCCCTCAAGCCAAAGGGCGTCGAACTCGGCGTCTTTGGCTGCCTCAAGTTCGGCAAGTTGCGCCTCGGTGAGCATTCCCTGCATGTGCATGCTGTGGCTGTCGTCCAAGCTCACGCCCGCGGCATCGAGCCAAGACTTCATGGTGACCACCTCGGTTGATTGGTGGGTGATGATCGATTCGGCTAGAGCCCGAACATCCGCGTTTTGGGTGTTGGCCAGAGCCATGAACGAAATGTCGACCGCCTGCTGGTGGTGCGGAATCATCATTTGGGCAAACATGAGGTCGGCCGATGAAAAATCGGCGGTGGCGCTTTGGCTCGGATGGCCGGAGTGATCAACGTTTGCAGCGGCAGAGCAGGCGCTCAGGCCAAAAATGGCGGTCGCGGCGATGCTGAGGGCAATGATTTTTCTCATGTTTCTAGCCTAGGTTAGCCTTGAACCAAGGAGGCAACCGTGGCGGTGAATTGGGAGTTTATTGACAGTTTGGCGAGCTCGTTCAGCTCGTGCAAGATTGTGCCCGGTGATCGTCGCGAGTGGTGCGTAAAGGGCAAGGCTGTTGCCTGGGAACGCCCGTTGAGCAAGCGTGACATGGCTGCCCTGGGTGAGGCGGCCCTCGACAGTCCGCACTTTGCCAACTACCCGGCCGTGCTGGTCGACCTCGAGCTCGCCGATGAGCAGCTCGTGCGTGAGCTTTTCGAAGAGACCGCCCAGTGGCTGCTCGACAGCCGGCCTTAGTTACTTAACCTCGTGAAGAAGGCCGGTGGCTACGTCGAACACGAATCCGCGAATGGCGTCTTTGTGAACGATGAATGGGTTGCTCTTGATGCGCGCGATCGACTGGCGAACATCCTCGTCTAGGTCGCTGAATGCCTCGGCGGCCCACTCTGGCTTGATGCCAACTTCTTCTTGGATGCTCTTCTTGAAGTCATCGTCGGTGAAGGTGAGCATGCCACAGTCGGTGTGGTGAATGAGAATGATCTCTTTGGTGCCGAGCAGGCGCTGGCTGATGGCGAGCGAACGAATCTCGTCGTCGGTCACAACACCACCGGCGTTGCGAATAACGTGCGACTCACCCTCTTGCAGGCCGAGCACGCCATAGACGTTGATGCGGGCATCCATGCAGGCTTGGCTAGGTACTGGTCTGTAATAGTCATGACCCAAAGGTAAATTGCGAAATCGCGGCTGCGGCTTTTGTTGCAGAAGGTTTAGTTTTGTTGCGATTTTTAACGCAGCAAAAGCAGCGCGGAAATAATTACGAAGACCACTGCCATCACCTGGTTTAGACGGCGGCGGTTGGTTTGCTTGGCTAGCCAGGGGCGAATCGTGGATGCTAGGCCGATGTATGCACCAGCAATCGCGATGAATCCGATGATCACGATGGCCGAATCCGATGATCACGATGGCCCAAAGAATGAATAGGTCGGCGGTGGTGTTGAGCCCGGCGGCGACCACCATCGGAACAATCGAGCTATAGAACAACAGTGGCTGAGGGTTGCTGATGCCCACCAGATAGCCACCGAGAATCGAAGCCGTGGTCACCTTTGCACCAAAGGTTTCGGCCTGGGGTTGACTTTCGCTGGCCACGCCCGCAACGGCCTTGGTGCGCCAAAGTTTGAACGCCATGAACAGCAAGAACGCGGCACCCAAAACCTTGAGCACCGAGTAGGCGGCGGGGTTTGCGGTGAGTAGAGCGCTGGTGCCTAAGAAGGCGAGGGTGATCATCGTGGTCTTGGCAAGCGCGATTCCGATGGCGTAGCGCAGCGCTGAGCGCCAGCCGCCAACGACGGTTCGGCTCACGATCAACATAGTGTCTGCCCCCGGTGCTGCGGCCGCCACCAGGTAGGTGACGGTGAAGAAGAGAAAGGCATCCATGAGGGTTAGCCTAGAGTGAAATGATGGCGAAGAAGTCGATGCAAACCGAGGCCCGCAAACGCGGCGACTCGTGGCGCGCACTTCGTCACTACAACTACCGAATTCTTTACCCGGCCAACGCCCTGTCAAACATTGGCACCTGGGCTCAGCGCATCGCCCAAGACTGGCTGGTTCTCGAGCTAACCGACAACAACGCCGTGATTCTCGGCATCGTCACCGCTTTGCAATTCTTACCCTCGCTGCTGCTCAGCCTCTGGGGTGGGCTGCTCGCCGACCGCTTCGATAAGCGCAAACTCATGTACCTCACCAACATCGGTGGCGGCCTGAGCTCGGCACTGCTCGGCATTCTGGTTGTCACCGGAGTTGTCGAAATCTGGCACGTGTTCGCCCTCGCCTTCATCGTCGGTGTGTTCAGCGCCATCGATGCTCCGATTCGCATCGCCTTCAATAGCGAGCTGGTCACCAAAGAAGACCTGCCCAACGCGGTGAGCCTCAACTCGGCGAACTTCAACGTCGGTCGCCTCATCGGCCCGGCCGCATCTGGCTTCTTAATTGCCGCGTTCGGCACCGGCCCGTCATTCTTGATCAACTCGCTCACCTATGTGGCGATCATCGTTGCTTTAACTCAAATGCGCGTTGGCGAACTAAACCGCACCCAGAAGCCTGACCGTGGCGCGAGCCTTAGCGAGGCGTTCTCGTATGTGCTCAAGAACCGCAATATCGCCATCGTGATGTTCACGGTTTTCTTCGCCACCACGTTCGGCCTCAACTACCAAATCTTCATGGCCGTCATGGCAACCGAAGAGTTCGGCAAGGGTCCAGCTGAGTTCGGGGCTCTGGGCAGCATCCTCGCTATTGGTTCGCTAACCGGCGCGATTCTCGCAGCTCGCCTCGAACACCTGCGTCGCCCTTCGGTTATCGCGCTGGGTGCAATCGGCTTCGGACTTGCACTTACCACCATCGCGTTTGCGCCAACTTATGGGATGTTCGCACTCGGTCTTCCGTTCGGCGGCGCGATTGCGCTGCTCACGTTGGTGTCGGCCAACTCGTATGTGCAAACCTCAACCAAGCCGGCTCTTCGCGGGCGCGTTATGGGAATCTACCTGCTCATCTTCATGGGTGGCACACCGCTTGGCTCGCCGCTGATCGGATTCATGGCCGACCTCATCGGCATTCGCTACACAATCTTTGCCTGCGGATTGGTTGTGGTCACGGGTGCGCTGATCTCGCTCATGCTGTTGCGCAGCGCCAAGCTAGACAAGGCCGGTGGCGTCGAACCGTCGAGCGACACCAGCGCAATCAACGTGGTTGCTCGCTAGCGGCGACGTTTCTTCTTTGCCTTGATGTTCACAACCATCAAAGCGCTGCCCTCCGCGGCTTCCTTGCCAAAAACACTGAAGCCCTGACCGCTATCTTCAACGGTCACCTGCCGAGAGCCTCGACAGGTGTGCCAAAAGACTTCGAACTCTTCACGAGCGAAGCCTTCATAACCATCGCCAAAGACTTTCGCCTCGAGAAGAGTTCGATCACCCTTGCGAGCTAGGCGCATCACAGTTCGCACAAACTTGCCTCGGTCAGCATCAAAGGTAAGACCGTCGTCCTCTTGAAGCATCGACATCATGTCGCCATCGCCCTCTGGCACGAAAACGTGAAGTTCCATCTTTTTGGGGGCAAGTTTGTCGGTGTTTTGCGGAGCGGTCTCCAGCATCGGAATAACCGCACCAGCAGCAACAAATATGGGGATGCGGTCGAGCGGCGCATCCGCTTTGATCCACTTGCCGTCGCTCACGTGATGTTCTCTGGTGTGCCAATCGAACCACTCACCCTCTGGCAGGTAGACCATTCGCGAAGTTTCGCCAGGTCCATAAATAGGAGCGACCATCATGCTCGCACCGAACATGTATTGGTCGTCGATATTGCGAACGTTCCTGTCGTCTTGAAAATAGGCTTGGAGCGGTCCCTGCACGGGAAAACCTGTCCATGAGGTGTGCGCGAAGCTTGAATAGATGTAAGGCAGCAGTCGGTAGCGAAGCTTGATTGCTGCACGCACTCTTTCGAGAACCTCTTCGCCGAATGACCAAGCATATTGATCAATCGTGTTAATCACAGAATGCACGCGAGCAAACGGGGTAAGTGCGCCGTACTGAACCCATCGCGTGTAAAGCTCTGCACTGGTGTCTTCTGCGAACCCACCGATGTCGGCACCCACGAACGACTGACCCGAGATCGACAAACCATTACCCATCGGGATGCTCAACCAGAGGTGATCCCAGCGTGACATGTTGTCACCCATCCAGTTGGCTGCGTAACGCTGAATGCCAGCACTGCCCGCACGACTGAGAACAAACGTGCGCAAGTTCGGCATAGCCTCGCGCAAGCCATCGACTGTGCCCATCGCCATAAGCAATGCGTATTGGTTGTGAAAGCGCTCGTGCTCATAGGTGCCACGGTCGAAGCGCATTGGCATCGGGTCTTTGTCGCCGGTGGCCGGTTCGTTCATGTCGTTCCAGATGCCGGCCAAGCCACTGCGCACGTGTTCGGCGTTTAGTTTGCCCCACCAAGCGCGAGCATCGGCGTTTGCGAAGTCTGGGAATGCGGTGTCGCCCGGCCAAACCTGACCGATGTAAACCTCGCCGTTTTCTTTAAGCGCGAAAACGCCCTTCTCTAGGCCGTCGTCATAAACCTCGTAGCCCGGATCTTCTTTGACACCTGGGTCGATGATCGTGATGACCTTCACGCCAAGTTCGCGCAAGCGAGCCAACATGCCGGGTGCATCAGGGTAGAGCTCCTTGTTCCAGGTGAAGACTCGATAGCCGTCCATGTAGTCAATGTCGAGCCAAAGTGAGTCAAGTGGGATGTCGAGTTCAGCATGCTTTGCCGCGAGCGCTTCAACGTCGGCCTGCTTGTAGGCATACCAACGGCACTGGTGAAAGCCGAGTGCCCAAAGTGGTGGCAAGGCGGTTCGGCCGGTGAGCTCGGTGTATTGCATCAAGATGTTCGACATCGCCGGGTTACCGAAAAAGTACTCGGTGTATTGACCACCGTTGAAGTGAATTTTGATTTCATCCGACGCGGTGAAGTCGTAGGCAGCACGGTAACCGTTGTCGATGAACGAACCGCTCATCATTCCGGTCTTGGCATCCTGGTGGTAATAAAAGGGGATACTTACGTAGTAAGGGTCGAACTCGGTACTGGTGTTGTCGGCGCGCAGATCACCGGCGGCGTACTGCCCAGTGAACTCGCCCGAGGCGGTTGGGTTTAATACGTCGGTGTTCCACATTGTGAAGTCACGACCACGACGGTTGAAGCTGCCAGTCTTCTCACCCAGGCCGTAAATCGGGTCCTGCTCGCCAATGGAACGCCGAATGATGAACTCGTTGCCGTTGCGGGCATAGCTCCAGGCACCTTGTTCATCTTCAATCGGCTCGAAAACTAAGCCATCTTTGACCCGCACATCGAAAGCGAAGGGCTCGTGTCGGATGCGCACGTACATCTTTCCGGTGAAGAGTAGAGTCACGCCATTCTTGGTTTTGACTGCGAAACGCTTGCCTAGCTTAGGTTCGCCAGCCAACGCGTAAGTCGGTTGTTCGTCGAACACACCACCAACAGATATCTTGATTCTGACCAACTCTGCGTCAATCACGTCAACGCGCAAAAACTCATCGTCCACACTTGCCAAGAGACCGTGCTTAGTCTTGGTTACCGAGTTGACGCGTTGGAGCGGGGTGAAGTTTTGCGTTTTCATAGTGTCGAACATACCCGCATAATCGTGCCTTTTTGCCCGTAAACGGGTGCAAACCGCCGAGGTCATTTAGTCTGAACTAATGACCCCTGCGAGCATCCAAAACGAGGCCGACCTAAAGCGTTGGCACATGAGCATCCTGTTGTTTTTCAGTGTGTTCGCAATCTCGAGCATGTCAATCATGGTGCGCTTGCCAGAGGTGCGAGAAATGCTGGGCGTGAGTGTTTCAACGCTGGGTGTGCTGCTGTTCATGGGTGCTGTTGGCTCGATTACCTCGCTAAGTTTGGTTGGGCGCTTCATTGCTCGCTTCGGCACAAAGCCGACCATTATCGGTGGAATGATCGGCTTCTTCATTTCTGGATTCGTGCTGATGATCTCGGCCTACCTGCACAGCCCCGAACTATTCGCTGTTGCGGCGTTCTTTTACGGATTCTGTGCCGGTGCTGCCGATGTTGGAATCAACGTCGACGGTGCAGAAATCGAACAGCGCTTAGGTCGCTCCGCTTTGCCGCGAATGCACGCCGGCTATTCGATCGGTGCATTTCTAGGTGCCGGTGCAGGCACGCTAGCCATCGCTCTAAGTGTCGACCTCTTCTGGCAAGTGCTCATTCTCGCCACGCTGAGCCTGATCGTGCCGGTGATTTTCTCGCGTCTGCTGCCGGCCAAAAATGGCATCGACCCGCATCACCACAAGGATGCTCAAGCCGACTCTCGCCCAGGCAAGGTTTTCATCTCGGCAGGCATCATCGCGATGTGCATTGGAATCTTTGGAATCACCATCGCCGAGGGTGCCGCCAACGACTGGCTGGCCATTGGTCTTGTCGACGACTACAAGGTGAGCAACCAGCTGGCCGGTTTGGCCTTCGCGGTGTTCAACCTCAGCATGACCGTGGTTCGCTTCTTCGGTGGCAACCTAGTCGACCGGTTTGGTCGCAGCCGAGTGCTTCAGGTGTTGGCCGGGTTCGGCATCATCGGTCTGCTGCTCATCATTCTCAGCCACAACATCGTGCTCGCCATTGTTGGCGCGGCTCTCTGGGGTGCCGGTGTGGCTCTCGGCTTTCCGCTGTTCATTTCGGCCGCGGCCGAAGCTCCAGGTGGCGCGCGAACCGTGGCCTTCGTGACCACGAGCGGATACTTCGCGTTTTTGGTCGGCCCACCACTTCTCGGCTTCGTCGCCGAATCTTGGAACAGCATGCTCAACATGTACTGGCTGCTCGCCATCGGCCTAATCGCGTCGTTCTTCGCGGCACGCGCAACAAAAGGCAACGCTCACTCAGAACCGGCGCAAATCCACTAACCTAAGAGAACATCAAACGATGTGCTTTGCCCTTTAGTGGGGGAAGTCCGGTGAGAATCCGGCGCTGACCCGCAACCGTAAATTCCACGAGGATGCTCGCGCAGAGCATCCGAGTAGAAAAGTCGGAATGCCCACCTAAGAGCAAGACTCCAATGAATAACCGTCGAGGTCTACGGGTGGAGTCGGAGAGATCCGATTACCCGGTTGCCATTCGCAACTGGGTTTTGTCGTTTCACCGGCCGAACAGTCAGATCGCGCTTAGAGAAAGGTTTCGCATGTTCGAAACAAAATCTGGGTTGCGCGTGATCGCAGCAATCGTGACAGCAGCTGTGCTGTCGCTCGGTGTGGCTCCGGCCAACGCCGCAAACACCAACAGCAAAACCCTTGCCTTCTTGAAGAGCAAGTTCGTGAACGGCCAGTTCATCGAAGGCTTTACCCCTGGTGTTGCCGACTTCGGCTTCACGCTCGAGGGCATCTTGCAGCGCAAGGCTCTCGGCGACTCGACTGCTGGGCTCGCCAAGGCAGTTGCCTACAACCTTGAGAACACTGCAATCACCGGCACCACCGCCAAACGTGGCGGCTACCTGTTCGACGC
>JBEDEQ010000054.1:0-6512 GCA_041175645.1 Actinomycetota bacterium
TTATAAATATGGGTTTGGTTTATAAATATGGGTTTGGTTCGTCAGCTGACCCAGGTGGTGTGTGGTTTGTGACCGACTACTTCGAGTTGCTCAGACACTTCAGCATTGAATGCGATTAGTTTTGGTTCTTGGCCAAAATAGTTGCTGGCGAGTTGGGTCGCTGCCGCCAAATCTAGCCCTACCGAGGTTTCGTCTAGCAGAATCTGAACCTCGCCTACTCGAAGCTCAGGCAAGAGTTCGTTCTTGGCGCGTAGTGAACCGGCATGCATGAGCAATTGCTTTGCAAACGCCACATTCTCTCGGTTGAGGCGCGTCGCATAACCGGCGGTGAGCAACGCTTCAACTTGTTCGGCGGGCTGGCCCCAGGGGTTTTCGAGAGCAGGCAAGTGGATGAGCGCCACGCTGTCTCCGCGGCCAGATGCCTCGGTTACGTTCTGCAGCAAATGGTCTAGCCATGCCGACTCGGTCTCTAGATCTCCAATGACAACGAGATCGAAATCATCAATGTTTTCTTCGCCGTTGGCTGAGGCAACCGGAATCGGGAACGGGCGCTCGGTAACTCCGCGTTCAAGAAAAAGCCCGTTTTCAACATCCGAGTTTGCCTTGTGCCAGTCGGTGAACTTGCGAACGTAGTCTCGACGAGCGCCGACAATGCCGCGAACGGTGGTGTTCTTGCCGCCACCGGTGAGCGATGCCGAATGATAGCGAGTGAGGCTGAGCAGACCAAGGCGAGCGATTGGTGCGCTGTCTGCGCCGAAGGTTGCCTGAATTCGGTGGTGATACTCGGTGTCGGCACCAAACTTGACTTCGTCCCAGTAGCCGAGCTTGCTGAACACGGTTTCTTTGGCAAACAATAGCGCCGAGGAGTTTTGACGAAGAATCTCACGACCGAACTGTGCGAAGAAAGTAAGGTCTTCTTCGATTCGGGCGCACTGACTCATGTTTGCAACAGTGCTCGGGTTTGCACGCAGGTGTTCAATTTGCAACTGAATTTTGCGTGGGTGCGACCAGTCATCAGCATCGTGCACTGTGATGAAGTGGCCGGTCGCTATTTCCATACCTAAGTTGCGACAGCCGTAAGCGCCACGGTTTTGGTCAGAGGCGATGATTTTGAAGCGCGGATCTTTGGCGGCGAACTTTCGAGCAGCCACAAGGCTGTTGTCGGTGCTGCAGTCGTCGACCACGATGACCTCTAGGTTGCGCCAAGTTTGTGCTGCTAGCGAGCGGAGGGCAGTTTCGATCCATTCTTCGGCGTTGAATAGCGGAACAATCACCGAGACCAGTTCGCCGTTGTTGATGAACTCTTCTTCGTCAACGTGGCAGTCAACCTGGTCAAGCAGTGACTTGTGGGCATAGGCCTCGTTCAAGAACAGCGGCTCGAGTTCGTTCTGGGCAAGTGCCGCATTGAGCCAATCGACTTGCAGCTTGATAGCTATGTCGTCGAGGCCCTCGATCTTCACGAGTGACATTAGGCTCGATGTCGCCAACAAGCCGTCTTGATTCTTGCGACGAGCGGCCTCTGAAACGAGTAAGAAGAAATCTGGATGCAGGAACTCGCCGCGACTTCGCAAGCCTTCGATTCGCAAGACAAGTTCTCGGTCACTCGAGATAGCTTTATCACCGACCGCCGTGATCGACGACAGGTGTGCGCTGGCAAGTCCAACTAGGGAATCAACCCCGGAGGTCAAACCCCATGAGAGTAGCTCGTTTAGCGCACGGCGGCGCGGGTTTGGTGGGGTCAGCGGACCATAGGCGTATTTCGCGAGGTCTGAAAGCGCCAGGGTGTCATAGCCAGCACGCAGTTGGTTGAGGGTTAGGTCCAGTCGATAGAACCAGGTGGCGTCGGTAAAAGCCTGCTGCAGATCTACCAATCGCGGAGTCAGAGCACCCAAGAAATGCTTGGCGCGTTGAGTCGCCTCTAGATTTCGTTCGTGCAAAATTCCGAGTGAATTAGGAATCTCGACGTTTCTAACCTCGAGATCTAAAGCGAGTCTGCTGGTTTTGTACTCAAGTCGCGATGCGCGAACCTCAAGTAACTCGCTGTCGTTTATAGCCTTGCGACATTGTCGAGTGGCGCGCTCAAGATCACCGAGCACGCGGTGTCCACGGCTGTTTTTGAGTGCGGCGAGTGCGCGAGATAGGGCATCGGAAGTTTGGCGGTCGAGCTTCTGAATGCGGTCAAGCCCGCGCTCAATGCTCTCGAGCGTGCTGAATGAACGCTCAATCGATGCATCGACCTTCGAATTCACAGAGAAGTCCAATCTAAACGTTCTTTTGTACTCAATTTTGTAACAGCAATTTACACTAGCCTTAACTAATGGCTGTCACAGTGGTTTTAGGTCAAGGTTATGTAGGGCTGCCTCTAGCGCAGGCCCTCACTGAGGTTGGCGATGAGGTTTTTGGTTTCGACGTCAATGAAAAGCTCGTAGCCGAATTAAACTCTGGAAAATCGCGCATCGACGACATCAGTGATGAAGACCTTGCCGTGATGCTCGCTGCTGGCTACAGAGCAACGACAAACCCAGCCGACATCGCAAAGGCCGACAACATTGTCATTTGCGTTCCTACCCCTCTCGGTGAAGCTGGTGGCCCTGACATGTCATATGTCGAATCGGCCTCGAACCTCGTGGCAGACAACATGAAGTCTGGCGCTTTGGTGGTGCTCGAATCCACTACCTACCCGGGAACCACGAGCAACTTTCTCAAGCCGATCATCGATTCCAAGGGGTTCGCGCTCGACGACACGTATCACCTTGCTTTTTCACCAGAGCGAATCGATCCGGGCAACGCGCACTACAACATTCGAAACACACCAAAGATCGTGGGTGGCGAGAGTGCCGCCTCGGGTGATCGCGCATTCGACTTCTACAACCGTTTCGTCGAAAAAGTTGTTCGCACCACCGGCACCAAAGAAGCCGAAACTGCAAAACTTCTCGAGAACACCTACCGGCACGTAAACATCGCCCTGATAAACGAGCTAGCCACCTATTGCCACTCCCTAGGAATTGACATTTGGGAGGTCGTCAAGGCAGCATCGTCGAAACCATATGGCTTTCAGGCGTTTTACCCAGGCCCGGGTGTCGGTGGGCACTGCATCCCAGTTGACCCTGCCTATTTGAGCTACGAAGTTAAGCGCGCTCTAGGTGCCGACTTTAGGTTCATCGAAGCTGCCATGGACATCAACCGATCGATGCCCAACTACGTGGTGTCACGCGTTCGAGGCTTGCTCGCCGAGCAGGGTAAGCAACTCAAGGACGCTAAGGTGCTATTGCTCGGCATGACATACAAACCAGACATTGCCGACCTGCGCGAATCACCTAGCCTCGATGTTTTTGAGATTTTGCTCGAAGAACAAACAGAGGTTTCTTTTTTCGACCCCCACGTCAACAGTTTGCGAGCCGCCGGCGCGGTTCACGAACGCGCGGCCGACCTCCACACGGCTCTCGAGAACGCTGATGTTGCAATTTTGCTGCAGGCACACCAAGCCTTCGATTTAGGCGAGATTGCCTCGCGAACAAAGGTCTTGTTCGACACTCGCGGTGTTGCCAGCGGCGCCAGCGTAGTGCGCCTCTAGACGCGCCTGTCTCTAGCGGCTTAGGTGCTCGCGCAACTTCGACAAAAAGAGCGCGTAGGTTTCGTCTGTGTAGTGAAATGGCGCTTCGCCCCATTTGTGGTCGATTTTCGCGACAACTTCGTTCTGGGCAAGTTCAATCACAGGCACCCCAAATGACCGAATCGTATCTAGATAGAAGACCGATTTTGCGTTGAAGTCGATTGCCTTTTTTGCGCCGCCCGCGACTTCAGCGCCGTCGGTGTTAACTGTCGCCCAGGGTGTGGCGTTGACCACTAGTTTTTGGCCAGCAAGTTCGTTCATGAATCGTTCAAACGCGACAACCCAAATCTCCTGGTGTTCAGGAGTGCCCCACTGACGAATCGGTCCCTTTGGTCTGGTTTCGGCGTTGTAAGCGATGTTGCCCGAAATGTACTTTCCGGGAACAGGTTCAATCACTCCGTTGCGCTCGTCGCAGAGATCCCAAACCACAACCTCAGGGGACTTGGCCTTTATAGAGCTGACGAGAGCGCCGGTGACGTCACTGATCACCATTTCACGCTGAAACTTTGATGCGATCGAGTCGTAGTCAAACGCGATTTCGTTTAGCGCCACTTGCGACATGGCCGACGCCAAGGTGCAACGGGCTGTGTAGCCGACCAGTTGAAAGTCGTAGTCGGCAAACCAGTCGACGGAATCTCGCGTGACACAGCTGCCGTAAATGTAAATAGAGGTCGACATGGTTCGACTAGTTTGCCAATTCCGGCTCGGATGCTTCTGCCTCAGCGTCTTCGGCTGGTTGCGATTCATCGTGGCTCATGGCCGAGTCACCGTCGAGACGGAGAATCTTGAAATCAACCTGAGCGAACTTTGGTAGGTTCTCGAATCCAACATCTAGAAGTGTCTGCTTGTAGAGCGCTTCGAACTCAAAGTCCTTGTCGTAGAGCACGCCACTGAGCGCACGAACCTGGTACTCCGAGTATCCCTCGAGCAACTCCATGATTCGAGCATCCATGTTCTTTAGGCCTTCGCGCTTGTGAACGGTAAGTGCGTAGTCATAGAGCCTGGCCTCGCGGTGCTTGAGAATCTTGTAACCGTGCTTCTCTGCAATCTTGCGCAACTCAGCCACATGCTGCAGCGAGAATTCGCGCGCGGCACGAGGTGAACGAACAATCGACTCGAGAAATTGGTGAGTCGAACCGGTAATGCCGGCAGCATTCAAGGCGTCTACCTGAATCGAGTCGTCGCGCAACCCTTCGGTGTAAAGGTTCTTTACAGGTTCTTCGGATTCGTCTAGCTCTTCTGGTTCTGACTCTTCAATGGCAATTGGTTGCAGCCAGTTGCGCTTGCGTGGTGCAACCCAAAGCGTGAAACCGCGTTTCTTGGCTGCGACGGCGAACCACACATCTGCCATGCCCGGAGTGCCTATTTCGCTGTAGTCGAGTTTGAAGTAGCGCTGGTCGAAAAGCAGGGTGCCGGTTCCGACCATGTTGCAAGGCAACAGGCAGTTGTTCTCTTCTTTGAAATGCCACAGGTAACGACCCTTGAGCAGTTTTTCTATTTTTCGACCGTACGCAACTGCGTGAACACCGACCGCGTGAGTGCCTCCAAGAGCCTGCTGAAAATTGAGTAAGCGCTCAATGTAATTGCTGGGGTAGGCAATGTCGTCGTCGATGGTGGCATATTTGGCGCAGTTTGTTTTGTCTAGAAAGAAAAACTTGCCGTTATCGCGAACGTCGCCATGATCTTGCGAACGCGCAATTTGAATTTTTGGGTGCTTGAGAAAAGCCGGCACCTCTTCATAGTTGTTTAGGTAAACGCCGATGCCCTTTACCTGAGGCAGCATTCCCTCGATCACCTGTTTCAGTGATTCGACACGTGAGGGAATCGAGGCGAGCCCAACGAAAACATCGGGCGTGGATGCTCGCTTCGCCGTAGCGCCGCCGAGCAATCTGCGCTTCAATTTGCGAGCCAGATTTAGCACGTTTACCCCGTTCTTAGATTCTCTTCAATCTTAGAGTTTCAGACCCAAAAGGTTTGAGGCACAATTACCAAATGCAGAATGAATACGATGTCGTGATTGTTGGCGGTGGGCACAACGGGCTAACTGCGGCCGCCTACTGTGCCAAGGCAGGCCTCAGCACCGTAGTGCTGGAACGGCTCGAAATCTTTGGCGGCGCAGCGGTATCTGCCCAGGCCTTCGAGGGAGTGGCCGCAAAACTCTCGCGTTACAGCTACCTAGTTAGTCTGCTTCCTCAGCAAATCATCGAAGACCTCGGGCTCGACATCACCCTAGCCGAGCGCCGCTACTCGTCTTATACGCCGATGCCTGGAAGCTCAAAAGGGCTTCTGGTCGACAACCACGATGCAAGCGCTACAGCAAAATCGTTCGGATCGATTGGCGCTGCCGCTGACCACACTTCTTGGATCAACTTCTATGCACAAACCACCAAGGCTGCAGAGGTTCTGTTCGACACCGTAACCAAGCCGTTGGCTAGACGGGCGGATGTTCGAGCAGCGTTAGCCGCAGCATCCGGGTCTGACGATCTTTGGCAAATGTTGTTCGAGCGCCCAATTGGTGAAACCGTGGCCGAACGTTTCACGAACGACTTGGTGCGCGGTGTCGTTCTCACCGATGCGCTGATCGGCAGGCAACGAGACCGGCGAGTGGAGCATCCCCGTTGGCGGCATGGGCAGTGTGACAAACTCAATGCGTGAAGCGGCTCTTCGTTTTGGTGCGCATTTGCAGGCCGAGGCGAACGTGACCAAAATCTCGCCAGAGGGAGTGGTTACGTTTAAAGTCGATGGTGTTAGCCAGAGCGTTTCGGCTAAACGGGTTTTGGTGAACGCCGCACCTGCCGAGTTGGCTAAGTTGACCGGTCGCACGGCAGCACCGGTTGAAGGTGCTCAGGCGAAAGTAAATCTGTTGCTCAGCCGCCTGCCAAAGTTGAAAGACCCCGAG
>JBEDEQ010000055.1:0-6116 GCA_041175645.1 Actinomycetota bacterium
GCCCACGAGCGCAGCGGTAACCGCGTACCCCAAGAACACCGCACCGTGCACGCCACCGGCGGCTGTGACGACAAGCGGGTCAATGCCGAGAGCGCGGGCAACGAGCGCAGAGATGAGTAGAGTCCAGGTGACCGCTTCGGCTCGAGCGAGGGTGTTGAACAGGTTCTTGGGTGTCATGCGAGCCTCTCGTGCAAATTGTTTCGGTTACATTTTCGCAGGTTCTCACCTCGCCACCGAGCCAGACCGCTAGGTTGAAGGGGTGAGTGAAACCGAAACCGCAGCCAGCCCCGTGCGCGAGAAAAACGTCGCCAAGGGCTTAGGGCTCGGCCTCACCGCCTATTTCATATGGGGCTCGTTTCCGCTAATCATCGCCGGCCTCGCCACCTTTGCAAACCCGTGGGAAATCGTCGTCTGGCGTATCGTCTTCGGCTTCGCCACCGCCGTGGTACTCATCTCGGTAACCCGCACTTGGGGCTCACTCGCGGCCGTGTTCAAAAACAAGCGGATGCTCGGTTGGATCGCCCTCTGCTCGTTCTTCATCATGATCAACTGGCAGGTTTATGTGATCGGCATCTCGGCCGGTCGCGTTGTCGAAACCTCGCTCGGCTATTTCATCAATCCACTGGTGACAGTGTTGCTTGCCGTGGTGTTCTTGCGCGAGAAGCTCAACGCCATTCAGTGGTCAGCCGTCGGCCTCGGCGCAGTCGCCGTAACCGTTCTCACCATCGACTACGGCCACCTGCCCTGGATCGCCCTCACCCTGGCCGGCTCGTTCGGCATCTACGGTCTGGCTAAGAACAAACTCGGTGGCAAGGTGACGCCACTCAACTCTTATGCCATCGAATCTGGCGCACTGCTGCCGGTTGCCATCATCCAAGGCGCGATCGTTGCCAGCCTCGCCCCTGGGCTCCAAATCACGCAGAACGGCTGGCAGGGCGTGGCTGGTTTGGCCTTCTTCGGCATCATGACCGCGGTTCCGCTGATTCTGTTCGGCACCGCGGCCGAAAACCTGCCGCTGAGCTGGGTTGGCTTTATGCAGTTCATGACGCCGAGCATCCAGTTTGTGCTCGCCCTCACCGTGTTTCAAGAGCAAATGCCGCCGGCTCGCTGGGTTGGGTTCATTCTCGTGTGGGTGGCGTTGCTCACTCTCACCACGGATGCTCTGCGACGCAACAACGCAAACCGCCGCTTGCGCGCCCAGGGTTGACCCTCGGCGGCAGTATTTAGAGGCAAAGGTTCCGTTACCAAACCTTTTCGCAGTCGAAACACGATTGTTACGTAACGAAAGACTTTCGACTTGCACAGTTCACTAGGCTAAACGCAAGCGTGTCAGACCACTGGCGCGTGCGTTTGTCAACGACGGTTGGCGAACAACCATTGAAACGGAGAAACAATGAATTCAAAGCTCAAGAGAGGTTTTGCCGCACTTGCAGTTACTGCATCTAGCGCCATGATTCTTTCGTCATGTGCTGCACCTTCATTCGATGCAGCTAACTGCACCGATGCAGCACTAAGCGTAGGAAGCCTACTTCCAACCACCGGTAACCTAGCGTTCCTCGGTGCCCCAGAAATCGCTGGTGTTGACCTCGCAATCAAAGAGATCAACGAAGCCGGCGGTGTAGCTGGTAAGTGTGTATCGGTCTCGCACAAAGACTCAGGTGACACCACCACAGACATCGCAACTCAGTCGGCAACTGCTCTAATCAACGACGGCGTTGACGCCATCGTTGGTGCAGCATCGTCGGGTGTATCGCTAAGCGTTATCGACCAGGTCACCGGTGCCGGTGTTCTACAGATCTCGCCTGCTAACACCGCTCCTGACCTAAGCACCTACGCAGATGGTGGACTGTACTTCCGTACCGCTCCTTCTGACGTGCTACAGGGCCGCGTACTAGGTAACTTGATGGTTGGAGACGGTGCAAGCAACGTTGCATTCCTAACCCTTCAAGACCCATACGGCACCGGTCTATTCGAGAACGCCAAGATTGCTGTTGAAGCAGCTGGTGGAACCGTAGTTGCTAACGAAGAGTTCGCACCTGGTACCAAGAACTTCTCGAGCCAGATCGACAAGGTTCTAGCCGCTAACCCAGACGCAATCGCAGTTATCTCGTTCGACGAGGTCAAGTCGATTCTTCCTGAGCTAGTCAAGGTAAAGGGTTGGGACCCAACCAAGCTTTACCTAGTTGACGGAAACACCGGAAACTTCGACGCTGACTTCACCGACTTCAACATTGCCGGTGCACAGGGAACCATTCCTGGTGTTATCGCTTCGGACGACTTCAAGACCCGTCTAGCTGCTGTAAACGCTGAACTAACCGTTTGGGCATACGCTGCTGAGTCTTACGACGCCACCATGCTAGTTGCTTTGGCTGCTGCCACTGCTGCTAAGGCTGGCGAAGAAGTCACCGGTGCAAACATCTCGAAGTACATGGCTGAAGTTTCGTCAGGTGGCGAGAAGGTTGACTTCTCACAGCCAGGCGCATTCAAGAAGGCAATGGACTTGATCAACGCTGGTACTGACATCGACTTCGAAGGTGTCTCTGGCCCGATCTCGTTCGACGCCAACGGTGACCCAACCGAAGCCTATGTAGGTATCTACCTATACGACGACAAGAACATCAACACTGGTGTTGACGTCGAGTACGGCAAGTTGGACTAATCCAGCTATCCAAGTAGCACGAAACCCCCGGGCCGAAAGGCTCGGGGGTTTTGCTTTAACTTCAGTTGGGGCAAGACGCTGCGAAACGCTTCATAAGCGGATGCGCGTCGCGCAGTTTAGAGGTCGGCTAGGTTGCCTAGGTACAGCTCGATCATCTTCGGGTCGTTGAGCAGGTCGCGGCCGGTGCCGGTGTGTGCATCCTTGCCCTGATCGAGTACGTATGCGCGGTCGCAAATCTGTAGGCAGCGACGTGCATTCTGCTCAACCATGATCACGGTCACGCCGGCCTGGTTCACTTCTTTCACACGCAAGAAAGCCTCGTCTTGGCGAACCGGCGATAGACCGGCCGATGGCTCGTCGAGCAGCAGAACCGATGGGTTTACCATCAGAGCGCGCCCCATGGCCACCATCTGGCGCTCACCGCCCGAGAGCGAGCCTGCACGCTGTGCGCGGCGCTTGACTAGGTCAGGAAAGAGCTCTCCGACAAACTCGAAGCGCTCTTTGAACGACTTCGGGTTCTGAAAAACACCCATCTCGAGGTTTTCTTCGATGGTGAGGCTAGGAAACACGTTGTTGGTCTGCGGCACGAAGGCCACACCCTTAGAAACAAGCTTGTTGGCTTTGAGCCCAGTGATGTCTTCACCCTGCAAGAAAACCTGGCCAGAGCGAATGTTTACCTGGCCGAAGATTGCCTTCAACAGGGTCGACTTACCAGCGCCGTTAGGGCCGATGATGCCGATGAGTTCACCCTGACGAGCCACCAAAGAGCAGTCGTTCAGAATGTTTACGCCAGGCAGATAACCGGCAACCAGGTTTTTGGCTTCGACTACTACGTCGTTCATGCGTTGTCTTTCTTGATGCTGGTTTCGCCCAGGTCTGAGTCGTGGTGTGCGCCAAGGTAGGCGTCGATAACGGCAGGGTTCTTCATAACCTCGGCCGGAGGGCCTTCGGCAACGATCTTTCCTTCGGCCATAACGATGACCCAGTCGCTGATGTGGCGAACCATGTGCATGTCGTGCTCAACGAACAGCACGGTCATCCCCTCGGCTTTTAGGCCTTTGATGTGGTCGAGTAGCGACTGAGTTAGGGCTGGGTTCACACCGGCCATCGGCTCGTCGAGCATCACCATGGTTGGCTTGGTCATCAGTGCGCGAGCCATCTCGAGCAACTTGCGTTGACCACCCGAAAGGCTGGCTGCGAAGTCTTCGCTCTTGGCATCTAGCTTGAAGCGGGTGAGCAGCTCGGTGGCAATCTCGGTGACCTGGTTTTCTTGCTTGCGCCAAACCCAGCGGAACATCGCGGCAAGCGGGTTCTCACCGGTCTGGTTCTGGTAGCCGAGACGCATGTTCTCCATCACGGTTAGCAGCGACAGAGCCTTAGTTAGCTGGAAGGTGCGAACCATTCCCATGCGGGCCACCTTGTATGAAGGCACGCCAGCAAGGTTCTTGCCGTCGAAGATCCAGGTGCCGGTGTTTGGCTTGTCGAAACCGGTGAGCAGGTTGAAGAAGGTGGTCTTGCCGGCACCGTTAGGGCCGATAAGAGCGGTGATCTGACCACGCGGAATCTCAACGTGAGCGACGTCGACAGCGGTTAGACCGCCGAACTGACGGGTTACGTTGTCGGCAACCAAGATTGGGTCAACCTTGGCGCAGCCTGGGGCGATTTCGCCCAATGCTATTTGGTTAGGCATTGAAGTAGAGCTCCTTCTTGTTACCGAAGATTCCTTGCGGCCTGAATATCACCAGCAGCATTAGGCCAAGACCGACCAACATAAAGCGGATGCCGCCGATCTGGTCTTGCTGAATGAAAGTAATGATGCCGCTGCTTACACCGGCGCTTAGCAAGCCTTCGGTGAGGGATAGAAGCACCCAGAAGATCATCGAACCGATGATTGGGCCAAGCACGGTAGAAGCACCACCGAGAAGCAGAATCGTCCAGATGAAGAACGTCAGACCGGTTCCATAGTTACCCGGCTGAACGGCGCGAGGTAGCACGAACACGATACCGGCTAGGGTTCCGAGCAGACCACCGATGATCAGCGACTGCATCTTGTAGCTGTAGACGTTCTTACCTAGTGAGCGAACTGCGTCTTCATCTTCGCGAATACCCTTGATGACTCGACCCCAAGGGCTGCGAATCATTTGTGCGACGAACAGTGCACCCAAGATCACGAGTGACCAGGCGACGACGCGAACCCAGAGGCCCTTTTCATCCATGGTCCAGGCCCAGAAGCCATACTCACCAACCGGGAACGGGTTCAGAGCGTAAAACTCTTTGGCGAAGCCGCTCAAGCCCTGTGGGCCGCCGGTCACGTCGTTTAGGCCAGTGGTCGAAACGATGAAGCGCAAGATTTCTGCGGCAGCAATCGTCACGATCGCCAGATAGTCAGACCGCAGCCTCAGGGTTGGAATACCGAGAATCAGCGACAGCACGATCGAAGCTGCGAACGAAAGCAGAATGGCTGGCACAAGGCCGAGACCTGCCAGGTTTGCCATTGCGAAGGCGTAAGCACCAACCAGCATGTAGGCAGCCTGACCGAAGTTGAGCAAACCGGTAAAACCGAAGTGCATCGCGATACCGATCGCAGCCAATGCGTAGGCCGCGGTCATCGGGGTGAATAGCTCACCCAGTGCGTTTGAAAGAATCTGTTCCATCTTCGGTCCTATCCGATTCTCTGCTTACGACCGAGAACACCCTGTGGTCTAAATAGCAAGACCAGGATGAGCACGATCAGTGCGCCGGCAAACTTTAGGTCTGGCGGAATCACCAGTGTGCTCAGCTCTACGAACATTCCAACGATTAGCGCGCCAACCGCTGCACCGAATGCGGTACCGAGGCCACCGAGGGTGACGGCTGCGAACAGTAGAAGAAGAATCGAGAAGCCGGTGTCCCATGAGGCCTGGAAGTAGAGACCGATGAACACACCAGAGAGGCCGGTTAGAGCTGAGGCCACTACCCAGACGATGCGAATGATCTGCTCAACGTCGATACCGGTTGATGCTGCAAGCGATGGGTTGTCTGAAACGGCGCGGGTTGCCTTACCGATGCGGGTGCGGGTTAGGAACCAGCCGAATCCGAGTAGTGCAAGAATCGCGATACCCGCGGTGATTACGTTGAGCGCTGGCATCAAGACACCAAACACGTTCCAGGTGTCACCTTGCGAAAGCACCTTGGTGTCACCGCCGTAAACGAGCTGCAAGAAGTAGCGAATCAAAATCGAGAGACCGATCGAAACGATCATCATCTGGGTGATGCCTAGACGGCGCTTGCGCAAAGGTCTCCAGAGCACGGCGTCTTGCGTGTATCCGAATGCGGTAACAACTGCGGTTGCAATCAGTGCCGAAAGAATGAGGTCTAGGCCGAGCACCTTGTTGAAGGTGAAGAGCGATAGAGCACCGATGGTCACCATTTCACCATGGGCAAAGTTACTGAGGCCGGTGGTGCCATAGATTAGCGA
>JBEDEQ010000056.1:0-11371 GCA_041175645.1 Actinomycetota bacterium
GCCACAGCTCGGGTGCGAATAGAAGATGAAAGCAGAACTACCGACTGAATAACCCCGGGTTTGTTGCTTTCTTGGTGAAGGTTGCGAACTACAAGATTCGGGCGTTCGACCCTCGAACCTGATTCGGCGCGAGACATTGCCGCCCTTGCTGCGCGATCGCGAAGTTTTAGATAAATGTTTTCGCTCAGCATCGGACTCAACTGCTCCACGGTGCGCACCCCTGCCAAAACCTCTACGACGGCAGGAGCGATGAATTTCAACTGCTCTGTTGCATCAGGAAGGTTTTCGAAATCTTCGAAATCCTCCTGAAATATGTCTCTTTGCATACCCCCATTACCTTTCTTGTTATTGGTGACTACTGGCGTAGTTTCTAAAAAGTAGACCCAAAACGTTCCGTTTGGGAGGGCTGTGGATAACTTTTCAGTCAATGTCTGTGCTGGCACTGTTGGCCGATGACTGATATTGACAACGTCTTGAGAGACCTCGAAGCCGGGCTCTTCTTGCAAACCCGTAAGCCACGAGTAACCACCAAAAACGCTTCCTCAAATGCCGAGCCAGTGGCGGGCGTGCTCACCATCACTCTTGAGCGCCACCAGCTTCAACCCGCGCAGGCACTAATCGGCAGAGATTTCGTTGCATGGGCGGATGCACAAGCGCTGCACATCGTGCCTGGTCGCTATGCGAGCATCCGTGTTGATAAATCGCGAAACACGAGTGCCGATTCGAGGGCGAGTTTCGCATTCCAAGACAAACTTTCGCTAGCCAAGTACCTGCGTGATCTCATCGGCCGACATGTGGTGGTTGAAGTCAGTGGGTTGGCACCAAATCTATCCGGTGCGTTCGCGGCCCTGCAGGGCAAGTTTGTAGTAATCGATTCGGGCAAGGCTACTGACTTGATTGAACTGTCGCGATTGAGACGAATGCGACTGCCTGTGAACAACTTAAACGAAACCATGTTTCAAGACTTCAAATAGGTTGACGAACCTGGAGTGAAACATGACGAATCTGCGGCTTAGAAAGCCTCGAGCCAGTAAACGACTAAATCGAATCGGTCTGGCCACTGTGTTCGTGCTAGCCCTGGGGTTCGGTGCGGTCAGGTTTCTTGGGTTCGGGCAGCCCGTGCTTTTGGTGGCGACAAAAACCATCGTTACTGGTGATCTTCTAACCAGCGCAAACACCAAGCTTGCGCCGGTCGACTTGCAAGGCTCTGAATCTCACTACCTGGGGCAACTCGCACCTGCCGACACTGTTGCCACTGCAACCATTGCTGCCGGCGAACTCGTGCCTAAACGCATAATCACCGACAGCTCATCGTCTTCGTTAGTCTCGGTGACGCTCGAGTTATCTGGCCTGTTGTCATCAACGGTGACCGAGGGTCGCCAGGTTGATTTATGGAGCGCAGGAGGCAACTCGTTCGATGCTCCGACCTCACCTCGGATGCTCGCCTCGCAGGCCGTCTTGCGCACGATTCGCTCCACCACCGCACTCTCGAAAACCACCACGACCGTCGAACTCGCGATGAATCCCGAGTACCTCGACTCGGTTTTAGCGGCTCAGGCTGCCAAGCACTACTTGACCCTGATTGCGGTACCTTGAGCATCGCAACATCCCCGAGAGTGGCTAGCCTCGCTCACAACGGCTTAAAGCCTGCACATCCGAACGATGCCGTTAGACCCCGACTCGTCGCTCTATGGTCAGCGCCCGGTTCGGTGGGACGCACCTCAACGGCACTAAATCTTGCTGCCTATGCGGCCACCAAGATGAGAGTTCTGTTGCTAGACCTCGATTTTGTGGCACCGTCGGTAGCGCTATTTGCCGGGGCTCAAGATTTACCATCCCTTTCAACTGTGTTGTATCATCACCAAATCAGCCCGAGCGTTGACGAAGAGTTTTTGCAAGAGTTCGCACCCTATTTCGCGGGTTCGCCACAAAGTTTTCGAATGATTGCTGGTCTTTCGCGGCCAGAACGTTGGCCAGAAATCGAACTCCATGTGTTGCAAAACTTGTTGAATGACCTTGCTCCATTCGCAGATCTTGTCGTTTGCGACATTCACGCTAGCTCGCACAAGGCGCTTGCTGTCAATGCTGTGGCACGGGGCATACTCAAGCAGGCTGATTCGGTCATAGCTTTGGCTAATGCCAACGCTCTTGCCCTGGCTCGCCTGCTGAGTGAGATTCAAGACCTGCAGACACTACTGCCGCGCAGCACGGCCATCCACGTTGCATTCAACCAGTTGGTGGCGAAACCGATTCAACCTCCCGAGTTGAATGCCTTCGTCGAACTCACCAAGATGCCTGCACCGGCGACCATTCGAGAAGACCATGATGTATTCGGCATGCTCGTCGCCCGCGCATCCACGAAAGCAACGTTGCGCAAGCGCTCGGCATACAAGAGCGACATCCAAGCGCTCACACACAAAGTATTGGGGCTCTAAACTCGAAACGTGTCCACGCTCAGCGAACTAATAAAAAAGCATGGCACCGTATCGAACGGTGACATGGAGTGGTTTCACCTGCTCGTAGCCGACTGGCAGATTGTCGCCGACATGCGACTGGCAGATTGTCGCCGACATGACATTCGCCGACCTAGTGCTTTGGGTGCCAAACCCAGCGGGGGATTTCATCGCCGTCGCCCACGCCCGCCCATCTAGTGCTGCGACTATCTTCTATCGCGACATCAGTGGCGAACCGCCGAGAAAACCCTGGGATGCTCTGATCAAGAAGTCATTCGCTACTGGAGCCCAAACCACACTCACTGGCGCAGATTCATTTGACGGTGTTCAGGTTCGCTTCGCAGCCATTCCGGTGCGTCGCCCGCAAAGCGCTAAATCACAAGAAGTTGCACCTCAAGCCATCGCCGTGGTTACCGTTCACAACAACGTGAGCGAGAGTCGTGAGCCTTCAAAACTTCAGATCAACTACCGCGACTGCGGCAATGCCTTGCTCTCAATGATTGCCGACGGCTCGTACCCGGAACGTGACAACCACACCGGACCAAAACGCGGTGCTCCCCGTGTGAACGACGGCCTTATCAAGCTTGACGCCGAGGGAATCGTGCAGTTCGCTTCTCCAAACGCACTCTCGGCGTTCAACCGCCTCGGGGTTAGCGGCGAGCTGGTGTCGAAGTCGCTAGCCGAATCGGTTAGTGCCGCATTGAAGCTCAAACTTCGCACCGATGAAGACCTAGCACTCGTGCTCACTGGGCGCGCGCCGTGGCGAACCGACCTCGGGTCGCGAAACCTCACGCTTTCCGTGCGAGCCGTTCCGCTTCGCCGCAACGGTGAACGCTACGGAGCCATCGTGCTCTGTCGCGACGTCACCGAGCTGCGTCGCCAAGAGCGAGAGCTAATCACCAAGGATGCGACGATCCGCGAGATACACCACCGGGTGAAGAACAACTTGCAGACCGTTGCGTCACTGCTGCGCATCCAGTCTCGAAGAAGTGACAGCGCCGAGGCTAAGGAGTCGCTCGAGCAGGCCATGCGCCGAGTTTCGGCGATTGCACTGGTGCACGACACTCTATCTAGCGGCCTGACCCAAGACGTGAACTTTGACGAGGTGTTCGACCGCGTAATGATGTTGGCTTCAGAGGTTGCGGCCAGCCACGGCACTTCGGTGCGCAATTTGCTCGACGGAAAATTCGGTCAGCTGAAAGGCGAGATCGCAACCCCGCTGGCGGTAGCGCTTACCGAGATTGTCACCAACGCCGTAGAACACGGGCTCGAGGGCCGCAGTGGTGTGGTGCACGTGAATGCCGAACGTAAGCCGAAGAGGTTGAACATCACCATCTCTGACAACGGCAAAGGCTTGAAAGACGGCAAGTTGGGTGAAGGTTTAGGAACCCAAATTATTCGCACGCTTGTAGAGGGTGAACTTCAGGGGAGTATCAAGTGGTTCTCGCCACACGAGGGTGGAACCAGAGTAGTTATCGAGCTACCTATTTAGCCAGCGCGACGTGCGCGAGCATACTTGCGCTTGAGCGACTTGCGCTCGTCTTCGCTAAGACCGCCCCAAACACCAGAGTCCTGGTTTTCTTTGATGGCGTATTCAAGACAGCTGCTAGAAACTGTGCATTCGCGGCAAACAGACTTAGCCTGTTCAATCTGCTCGGCTGCAGGGCCCGTGTTACCTACCGGAAAGAAGAGTTCTGGGTCTTCGGTGAGGCAACGTGCTTCGTTGAGCCACTGCATGTCCATGCTTAGTCCTTCAGTTGTAGTCGGGGCAAAAATTGAGGCTTCTTTGCCGGGTCGAGGAGGGTTGCTTGTCACCGAAGATTCTGGGGTGATTTACGCTAGTAGAGCGTTCAAAAAGCGAACTTTTCCTACTCATATGTTTTCACAACGCACCCGCTTTGGCAATACCCAATATGCTCGAAAGGCAGAATTTTGGCTCGTTTTACATCGATTTGGCAGCTCAAGGCTGCGGCCATAACGCTTTTCTTTGAAGCTGCTGCACTAGTCGCCGGGTCGGGCTACTTCGTTTATGGAATCATCACCGGTCAAGCCAGACTGCTGCCAACCCTCGCCGCTTTGGCTGGCTTCACCGCGCTTGCGGCCATCTGGTTTATCTCACTCGGCGTGGGTCTGATCACCCAAAAAGCGACCACCAGAACCCCGGCCATGTTTGCTCAGATGATTCCACTGTCAATTGCCTTTGGTTCAACTTCGGGTGAGAACGCGAGTGCTCTCGTGGCTCTTGGCCTGGCCATCCCAGGTGTGTTTGTGATCTCGCTGCTGTTCAGCAAGCCCGTTGGTGAGCTGATGAATAAGAAGTTCGACTAGATCGAAAGCTTGCGTCGCAACATTTGCACGTGGCCGGTGGCCTTGACGTTGTAGAGGGCGAGGTCAACCTTGCCGTTCGCGCCAACCACAATGGTCGAGCGCATCACACCGCGATAAATGCGGCCATACAAGTTTTTTTCACCATAAGACCCGAATGCTTTGTGAACGACCAAGTCGGTGTCGCTCAATAGTTCGAAGTCGAGTTCTTGGTTGAGCCAGAACCGCTTTAGTTTGTCGACTGGGTCTGGCGAGATGCCAATCAACTCAAAGCCAGCTGCGCGAATGTCGGCGATGTTGTCGTTGAAGTCAGACGCTTCTTTGGTGCAGCCGGGCGAAGATGCTGCCGGAAAGAAGAACACGATTAGGCCGCGGCCAGCGTAGTCGCTTAGTTTGACCGTTTTACCGTCTTGGTTTTGCAGCGAAAACTCGGGTGCTCGGTCGCCCTCTACGAGACGAAACTCATCCATTTTGCTGCTCCTGTGCACATTAAATCGTTATCCCTTAGAAGCACTCTAGCGGGCTAAGGCGCAGCTGTGCAGGCGCGTTCGCCAGTGGCGAGATGAACGCCGTCGGGGTTGCCGAGCGGGCGTGGATGCTGGTATTGTTGTCTCTCGTTGCGCTAGTCGCGACACGCACCTCTAGCTCAATCGGCAGAGCAACTGACTCTTAATCAGTGGGTTCTGGGTTCAAGTCCCAGGGGGTGCACGAAAGCCCGGTTTCTTCTCACGAGAGCCGGGCTTTTTAAGTTAATCGAGACACAGCGATGATCGTGCTGTCACAGTAGGCTAGCCAAATGCTCGCGATTCTTCCCGGCTTTCTTGTCGGCCTTTCACTGATTGTCGCCATCGGCGCGCAGAACGCGTTCGTCATTCGCCAAGGCCTCACCCGCCAGCATGTCTTCGCCGTGGTCGCCATCTGCGCAATAGCTGACGCAGCACTTATCGCTCTCGGCATTGCCGGCCTCGGTGCCGCAATCGGCTCGCTTCCTTGGCTGCTCGAGGGCATCCGCTGGTTTGGTGTCGCCTATTTATCTTGGTTCGGAATTCGCTCGATTCGCTCGGCACTCAAGACACAATCGATGGATGCTGGCGCAGGGCACAGCGCAAATCTCAAGACGGTCATCCTGAGTGTTTTGGGGTTCACACTGCTCAACCCGCACGTCTATCTAGATACCGTCATTTTGGTCGGAAGCGTGGCAAACCAATTCGGTGAAGATAAGTGGTTCTTCGGAGCAGGTGCGATGTTCGCGAGCCTCGTGTGGTTCAGCTCAATCGGTTATGGCTCGAGGGCTGCATCACGTTGGATGACAAAGCCAATCTTTTGGAAGGTGCTCGATTTCTTGATTGCCGGCGTGATGTTCTCGGTTGCCCTAACGCTCGCGTTTTATCGTTTCTAGATTCGAAACCTAAGCGAGATTTCGACCTCGTCGCCCAGCGAAAGTTTTTCGGGTAGGCGAACCATGTTCTTGATCGGCACCAAGTAGACACCGTCACGAGGAATCAACGATGTTGTGAATTCGGTTTTGCCAACGCGACCCTCAACTGGAATAACGCCCCAACCGTAGGTCAGAAGCGCGGCCGAGGCTTTCACCTGGGCGCTTTGGTCAGCAGACATGGCAACAAAGTAGAACGGTGCTGGTCCGCGCCACTCGATCATCGGGCCTTTGGTGACAAACTGCATGCGCTCAACTCTAGTGAGCCGAGACTGCTGCAGGGTCGAAAAAACTAGAGCCCGAGCTGCTCGCGCAAAAACTCGACGTGGCCGGTGGCCTTGACGTTGTAGAAGGCGTGCGAAATCTTGCCGGCTTCGTCAACCACAAAGGTTGAGCGAATGGTGCCCATGTATTCCTTGCCGTACATGCTCTTCTTGCCATAGGCACCGTAAGCCTGCTGAACGGCGTTGTCTTCATCGCTGAGCAGAGTGAAGTTCAACGACTCTTTCTCGATGAACTTCTTTAGCTTGCCCGGCTTGTCAGGCGAGATTCCGAGAACCACGAAACCGAGCGACTGCAGCGAGCTTAGGTTGTCTCGAAAGTCGCAGGCCTGCTTCGTGCATCCTGGTGTCGAGGCTGCAGGGTAGAAGTAGACGATGGTCTTCTTGCCCGCGCTATCGTCGAGCGCTACGGTCTCGCCATCTTGGTTGAGCAGTGAAAACTTTGGGGCGACTTCGCCGGCTTTTAGGGCTACTTCAGACATTTGCTGACCTTTCGTAAGACTGTGAAAATCTCAACCACGCGCATCGAGTTTTTATTCGCGGTGCTAGATTTTGTCGTATGCAGAGAACCTATGCGCCCGCCGGAGTTATTCCGCCAGAGCCCGAGCACATCGCTCGCAAGTTGCCCAAACGCATGGTTCAGCTCGAGCGCATGGCTATGGCATTCGAAGCCGACCGTCGCTACAGCGAGTTCGAGGTGAACGTGGCCTTGATGCCCTTCGTGATCGACCACGTCTTTGCTCGTCGCCTGCTGGTCGAGTGGGGTTTTCTGGGTCGCGAAACCGATGGCTCTGCCTATTGGCTGCTGCGAACCGAACGCCCAGAGACCGCACCAAGATAGCGACCGAACGATGCCCGATTCCAAGACCGAGACTCCAGCGCTCGCCGATCTCTATTCGAGACACTCGTCGAAGTGGCGCAGATTCAACGCGGATGTTCTACCGATGCACGTCGCCGAAATGGACTTTGCCATAGCCGAACCCGTGCGTGAACTCATCGCTCGAATGGCGCACGAATCAGATATTGGTTACCTTGGCCCCGTTCCAGAAGTCGCCCGCGCCTTCGAGAGTTTCGCCCGAGACCGCTGGGGATGGCAGATTCACAAAGCCGAGCTAAAAATCGCCACCGACGTTGGTGTGGCAACGGTTGAGTACCTGCGGGCCAACCTCGAGCCAGGTGCTCGAGTCATCGTCAACTCACCGGTTTATTCAGGTTTCTACGAGTGGCTCAAAGAACTCAAAATTGAACCTTTCGATGTTCCGCTCGCGCACACAGATGCAGGTTGGCGCTTAGACCTCGACGGTCTCGAGCAAGCCTTCAAGGCCGGCCACTTGACCTTGCTTCTTTGCAACCCGCACAACCCGGTCGGCCGAGCCTTCGACCGACAAGAGCTCACCGCGCTCGCAGCTCTCGCCAACCGCTATGGCGCAACCGTGATCAGCGATGAAATTCACGCACCGCTCACGTATGGCGAATTCACGCCATACCTCAGCTGTGGCCCAGACGCCGAAGAAACCGGCGTGGTAATCACGAGCAGCAGCAAGTCTTTCAACCTTGCCGGCCTCAAGGCTGCGCTGCTAATTACACAAGGCGCCAAGATGGCCGCGCGTGCAGACAAGTGCCCACCCGGAATGCACTGGCGCACGAGCATCCTCGGTGCTTTTGCAATGGCCGAGGCTTACTCGAACGGGAGACAGTGGCTCGACACCACTGTTGCGACGCTCGACGACAACCGTCACCACCTCAAAGCCGAACTCGCACGATTACTGCCAGATGTTGGTTATGAAATACCAGAGGCTGGCTATCTTGCCTGGCTCGATTTTTCAAAAGTGGATGTCACGACCGCGCGCATTTTCGAGGAAGCCAAGGTCGCGCTCGTTCCAGGACCAGACATGGGTGGAGCGGCTTACGACCGTTGGGCGCGACTCAACTTTGGCACGAGCAAAGAAATCATTACCGAAGGTTTAGAGCGAATCGCACGCATTCTCTAGGTCGCGAATCAGGTCGGCAACCGCCGAAGGTTTAGAGCGAATCGCACGCATTCTCTAGGTCGCGAATCAGGTCGGCAACCGCTTCAAGGCCAACTGACAGTCGTACTGTCGATGGAGTAATGCCCATTTCGGCCTGAACTTCTGCCGAGAGGCGACGGTGAGTGGTTGAGGCTGGGTGCGTAATCAAGCTCTTGCTGTCACCAAGATTGTTCGAAATGTCGATCACTTGTAGCGCGTTCATGATCGCAAAGACCTTTTCTTGTGGCGCATCAAACTCGATTGCAACCGTGGTGCCGCCGCCGCTCATCTGAGCCTTGGCAAGCGAGTGTTGCTTGTGGCTCGGCAGGTAAGGGTAGTGAACCGCCTTGATTCCGGCACGACCTTCAAAGTGTTTTGCCAGCGTCAACGCCGATTCGGCCATTCGCTCGGCGACTTGAGCATCACCCAAGCGTTGAACGAACTCATCGATGGGCCGGTGTGACGGGCAAAAGGCAGTACCGAATTCTTGATGTAGTCGGCTGAACCCAAAATGGCACCGCCGAGAACTCGACCTTGGCCGTCGATGTGCTTGGTGGTCGAATACATCACGACGTCGGCACCCAGCTCAAGTGGCTTTTGCAAAACCGGTGAAGCCATTACGTTGTCGACAATCACGGTTGCGCCAACCTTGTGAGCTAGGTCGCTCACGAAGCGGATGTCGGTAATCTGCATCAGCGGATTGCTCGGACTCTCAATAAACACAACCTTGGTTGGTTCACTAAGCGCAGTCTTCCAGCCCTCAACATCGTCGGCTTCGACAAGCACGGTCTCGATGCCCCAACCAGGCAAAATCTCGGTGAGAACCACGTAGCAAGAAGAGAACATCGCGGCCGAAGCTACGACACGGTCTCCGGCCTTTACCAACGGCCGAAGCTACGACACGGTCTCCGGCCTTTACCAAGCAGGCAACCGAGGCGAACATGGCGGCCATTCCGGTGGCAGTTGCAAAAGCAGCCTCGGCACCCTCGAGCGCAGCCAGGCGGCTCTCAAACATCGCGACGGTCGGGTTCGAAAAGCGCGAGTACAAAAAGTGATCGGTTTCGTCTTTGAACGCGGCCGCTGCCTGTTCGGCGCTGTCGTAGGTGAACCCAGAGTTCAAAAACGCCGCTTCGCTGGTCTCGCCAAAGCCGGTTCGAGCCAATCCGCCACGCACGGCAAGCGTCTGTGGGTCTAGTTGCCAGTCTGGCTTACCCTCGTCGTTGCCCGACTGGTAGCCCCAGGGGCGATTGCGTTTGGTCATAGGGGCAACTTTAGCAGCGAGAAATGTCCCCCAAACGGGGAACACTAATCTGGTGCACGAAACTGAATATTCACGCCAAACTAGAGGCAGTTACGCGCTTCAGAACAGAAGAGGGGTTCTCATGTCTGGTGATTTTTACGTTTTGCCACTTTGTGATCACGAAATTTCGGTAAGCGAGTTCACCAGCGACTGGGTTCAGTGTCGCTGTGGCATCTACTATCGCGAAAGCAGCCTGATTGCTTTCAAGGATGCGCTGCAGCAGCTCTCGGCCGCCAGCAACCGTCTCGACCACATCGAAGCAGCGGCGCAGAAGCTAAACATTCAGCGTGCATCCGAGCTTGGCTACCAGGATGCCTCGCCCGCAGTCTCTGCGCAGGTACCAGTCCCAGCGGCATCCGCCTCGTCTGCGGCAACAACCACCGTCGCCGCGCCAGCGATTCCAAAGTTCACACCACCTCCGGTTGCCAAACCAACCCGACCAAAGCGGGAATTGCCGAAACTTTCGCCACAGCAAACCCTGCTGGCCGTGGCCGGCGCTCTAATCGTCATCGCTCTGACTATTTTCTTGGGAACCTCGTTTGCCTACCTAGGCACTCCGGGTCAAGCCGCTGTCATCGCTGCACTGGTTGCCGCGAGCGCATTCGGGTCGATAAAGGCAAAGAAATACTTCACCATCATTTCGAACTTCTTAGCCATGCTCTCGTCACTGTTCCTGGGCGCTGGCCTGTGGGCTGCCTCAAGCCTCGGTCTGCTGCCTAAGGCGTGGGCAGACCCGATACAGAGCCCTTATCTGCCCGCGGTCATCTTGGCCGTTGGTGCTTACAGCTTCTTTATGGGTAAGCGTTTCGGAATCTTCGGCTTCTCAGCACTGGTTGCTCCTGCCGCTGCTACTGCGTCTCTGATTTTCTCTTCAACCTACTTGGCAGGCATTCTGGCTAGCAGCTCTCCGCTTCGGTCACTTTCTGCGATTGCCATGTTGTCGGTAAGCCTCGGCATGTTTGCAACGATCATTATCGGGCGCCAAACTCTCGCGACTCGTTTGGCGGCTGCGGCTGTCGCTAAGGGGGCGTCGAAGTCGAAGTCAAAGAAAACTCCTGAAGCCGAATTAGCAGAAGTCAGCTACCAGAAAGATCTGGCGGAGCGCGAGATCAACGCCCTAACCGTTATCTATCGAGCATCCGTCGTTGGCCTTTTGGCTTACCTCGCGGTTCAAACTCTTGGCCTACTAGCCCCGCTAGTGCAGTCTGCATTCTGGCAGACCCTGCCTATTGAGATCACGCCAGAGCCAATTTCAGTTCTCTCACTAGGTTTGCTCTGGTTGCTCGCAGCCCTCTTTATCGAACGAATCGGCGCTAGGTTCACAGCTGCTGGCACCGTCAAGACATCGGTCAAACGTCTGGCCTGGAATGCCGGTTTCTCGTACACGGCAATTTCTCTTGCCGTTCTTACCTCAACGCTCCAACCCGGCGCTGATGGTGGCGTGGTTCAAGAAACCTCGATCTTTATGTTGATCTTGAACGCGCTCATCGGAGCCGCCTTCTTGTTCTCTGTTCCAAAGCGCGTGGCTGAAGACATGCCGAACTCGGTCATTGCTTCGCAGGTTGCCG
>JBEDEQ010000057.1:0-5924 GCA_041175645.1 Actinomycetota bacterium
CCGAGTGAATCGATGCCACCATGCGTTCGCGCTTGAGTGAAAACTCGTGGCACTCAACTTCGAAACCATCGGGTGCTGCGATAGCTTCATCGCCGAATGTAACAACCTGGTCAACCCTTTGCAGCGCTGCTAGATTCTCGGCGACGGTTGTGCCCGCCGCATCCAAGATCAAAGCCACATCGAATCGATCATCGGTCAATTCGCGACTTACCAAGTAAGGCGAAGTCATGACAACCGGCACCAGTGCGCCATAGACATCTGGGGCGGCGGCCTTGAGAGTTGCAAAAGTTGCCTGCTTGGTGCGCAGTAAAGCCTTCAAGCTGGCAGCCTGATCTGCGTGGTCAGTCAGGGCTTGATTCCAAGTAAGCGAAAGTTCGTGAGCCAACTTCAATCGAGACTCAAGGTTCACTGAGCTATCTGAGGTCGCAAAGTCTTCTTCGATCGAATCTATTTGTTCTGCCGTGTACTTCATCACCGAGGCATCACGAGCCACCAGATATTCAAGCGCTGACTGCCACCAGGCAAGGTCAAGTTCGGCTGCCAAGTGTTCGCGCTTCACCTTGAGATTCGCCAAGTCACGGGTGAGGTCTGCTAATCCGGCCTCTCGCAGCTGCTCGCGCAGCGTATTTCTAGCTTCGAGGTTTTGGAGTGGTTCTCTATCGGCCGCCATCGACGCCAGCGCTTTTGCGAGCTCGGTCAATGGCAATTTCAAAAGTGGCTTAGCCGAGGCATCATCATCAAGGTGCGACTGAAGCACACCGAGATCAGACACAAAGTTTTGGTGAGCAATCAGTGCTTCATTGATGCCCTGTGGAACCTCTGGCTTGTTCTCATTCAACGAATGCTGCTGCCAAGCCTGTCGCTGTTCATTGGCGGCTGTGAGTGCTACGTGAAGGTCTCCCACGCTCATGCCCGGGCGAATGTATTCTTTAGCGAGTTTCTTGAGGCGACGACGACTCGACCCAGATAGCTCAGACTTGGCCGTTCGAGGCCCCGTAGCAGCGATAAGTTCGTCAAGAGGGCGCTCAAAAACCTCTGGAACAAATCGAGCGAGTGATTCACGGATGCCCACAAAGAGCCTCAGGTAAACGCCCCAGTCTTCGACGGTGGCGGCCGGCCTGAAGTGCGACTTGCGAATGAACGAGTCGAGTTGTTCGGTCAGCTCGGGTAAAACGTTTTTCTCGAGGCGTGCGGCTAACTCTAGAGCCCCCTCTACTTGTGCTTGAGTCTCAAATTTGGCTTGGAACCAAGCGGTATCTGCAGCTGAGAAGTTGAACTCACCGAGTTCGTGGGCTTGGTAAAGAAGTTCGAGCGCGCGAGCTTTGTGTGAGTCATCGAGCAAATACTGTGGCTTGATTCGCGCGCTGGTCTGCGGCGCTCTCGGCATGAGGCTGAGTTTTGCGAGTGCTACCAAACTCTCTGAGACCGAGAGCCCAACCTTCTCATCACGCTTGTCGAGAAGGTCAAGGTACTCTCTAACGTTTGACTCTGACTTTGCGCGAAGTTCTAGCGCAGCATCCAAGTTTGAAGCAGCGGCTTTCTCGTTGCGGCTGATTGCAGCGATGACATCGAACCAGGTCGATTCCGACCGCACACCAAGACCACCTAAGCCGAGTGCGGCAAATCGATCGGCAAGCTCGCTCAGGGTTTGACGACGTGGTGCGACCACAAGCACGCGCTTATTGGCAGCAACCAGACCGGCGATGGTGTTGACGACCGTTTGGGTGTAGCCACAGCCGGGCAAAGTTTCGACTGCAAAACTGTCGCCAACGACCGCGCGCGCCACTACCGTTCTTTGAACAATGTCAGCATCGGTGATGATGAACGCTTCGCTAGGGTCAACGGCGCGAGCCTCAGTGGTGTGCTGAACATCGTCTAACCCAGCCAATGCGCGAAGCAGAGGCGTCTCAATGCGCCTCACATCGGCGTGCATCTCGATAGATTCTGTCGAAAAAGTTCCCACGGCCAAGATGCGACGTGTCTCAAGATTTGCGTTTGGTCCGGCGAGATTCGACAAATATTCGAGTACAGAGATTGGCAGCAAGTCAGCGCCAGCGCCAAGCAAAGACAGCAGATGTGCTTCATCGACCTTGGCCCCGTAACTGACCTCTAAGGCATCAATCAGACCAGGGTTAACTCTCGGATGCACTCCGAGTCGCAACTCAAAATCATCGGTCTTGCGGTCAAGGCGCAGTGGCCAAATCAAAATCGGCAACGCGAGGTCAAAGCCGTCATGCTCAAGATTGACTAGACCGCCAACAAGACTGAGGCACTTGATGCCAAACTGCGAATCCAAAATCTCAGCACGCTGTTTGATGCGCTTGGCCGCAGAATAGGCACGCGAAAACGCCAGTGGGTCGCGAAAGAGGTTCGAAAGAACACCGGTTCTAGATGCGGCCAACTGTGCCAAACCACCAGGATGCGCGCGCTCAAGATCGATCTGCCCAACGTTATTCGGCTCGAAGTTCAAGAGTGGGTTGGTGAAACCAATCTCTCTAATTTCGCGCAGCCAAACATTCCAGTCGATGCGGCTAGAACCATTTGAATCCATGGCTACAGACTAACTTTCACAAGGTGTGCAGGCTCGGAGGCTTGCGGTGAGGCAAGGTATATTGGGCTTTTCGGCTCCGTAGCTCAGTGGATAGAGCAGAGGTTTCCTAAACCTTGTGTCGTAGGTTCGATTCCTATCGGGGCCACAAAAAACCGGGTGCCACCAATGGTGACACCCGGTTCATTTTTTGGTCTCTAGCTAGACGACTCGCACGCCCTGCTTGTTGGCAAAGTCTTGGTCACTCTGAGTCAAGTAAATGATGCCCTCAATCAAACCGATAATGGCTGGAATGAAAGTCCAAAAGAAGACAATAAACAGAAGCAGATAAAGAACGCCCATGCCAACTTTGCCCAAGTAGAACTTGTGAACACCAATTCCACCGAGCAAGATGGCTAAGATTCCTGCGGTAACACGAGACTTCGCTGGCGCATATGGATTAGCCAGTGGCTGACCAACAGCTGGCTGACCGCCAAGAGGCTGGCCGACTTGTTGCTGTGTTGCCACCGGGTGGCCACATTGTGGGCAAGCCACGGCCATTGGGCTCACGGCGTTTCCGCAGTGGCTGCAGAAGTTTCCTGCCATTTGAATCTCCTATTCGTTCGGAACGGAGAATCCCCCATTCATGCAATCAGATTAGTACCGCATGTTATGCGGCTTGGGCAAAATTCAGAAACTCGTCCCATTCAGGCTCAAAACGTTCTGCACCTCGAACGGTCCAAGCTATTCCCTGCGGCATTCGTGGTTGATTTCGAAGTTCCCAACCAAGTTCGGCGAGCGTCTTGTCGCTCTTAGCGTTGTTGCACTTCAAGCAGCAGGCAACCAAGTTTTCCCAGGTGTCTTTTCCACCCCGAGACTTGGGCTGTACATGGTCGATGGTGTTGGCCGATTTTTGACAGTAAGCACATCTAAACCCGTCACGCCTAAGCACTCCCCTGCGTGAGACCGGCACGTGACGCGATGTTGGCACGCGCACGTAGCGTTGCAACAAGATCACCGATGGCAGAGTGAACTCTTTCGAAGCACTGTGAACCTGTAGTTCACCGGCCCCAGCAAGAACGGTCGCCTTTTGGTTCAGTACCAAAATCAGGGCACGTTTGAACGAAACCACTGCGAGCGGTTCGTAACCGGCGTTTAAAACAAGTGTTCGCACGAATCAACCTTTCGAAGTCATCCAGACGGATTTCTGGATTTTCGTTGGGTAGGGCAACCGAGAAACAAAAAACGCGCCGTCAAAAATGACGACGCGCGTTTGCGATGTTAGCCCGGCAGGACTGATGGGGTTGGCGCATTTGGTAAACATGCTTGGCGGGCAGGCTTTGCAAAGTCATCAACTCCTCCTATCCGAGAAAACGATTGCACTACTTGCGAAGAGATTACGCCCACAAACATTTAGATCGATGAATGAAACGCCAACAAATAATGACGATTTGGTATCAAAAAACTTGGCTGTTGGGGTCTTAGCCGTCGATTCCCAAACGAACGAAATAGTGCTTCGGAGTAAAGATCGGGGCAAGCTTCACCTTGTCGCCTCGAAGTGGAGCGTGGTAGAACATGCCGTTACCCGCGTAGATGCCGTCGTGGCTGTGGTCGTTCATGATTACGAGGTCGCCCGGCAGGGCATCCTCTGGCTTGATGATTTTGCCCATGCGAGCCTGACCGTTTACCGAGTGTGGAAGCGCGATACCGAACTGCGAGAAGACGAACTTCACATAACCTGAGCAGTCGAAACCAGCTGGAGTTTCGCCACCGAACACGTAAGGAACGCCAACATACTTGGCAGCCACCTGCATAACCTTCTCGGTGTTGTAGGTCGGGAACGGCGGGTTGAGTAGATAGTCCTCGGCAGTTGGCCCGGCGTAGTCGCGGTAAGCCGTAATGGTTTGCTGGCGGAACAGCTCTTCTGCCGAAATGTCTTTGGCCGTACCTCGCTTGTAGTTTTGCAAGCCAATCTGCGTGACGGTTAATCCCTGAGTTTCGGCATCGGCTGAAAACAGGCTTGGGTCAAGTGAACCAACACCGGCAAAGGCGGCCAGTTCTGGGCTCATTGCATAAGCGGGCAGCGCCGAAGTCGCCATCATGCCCGAGAAAACCAACATGGTTAGATAGCTGCGAACGGGTTTGAGCCTGGCGGTCAACGTTGTGCGCACGGCCGGAACAACAAATGTTGATCCGGTTATGGCATCTTGGGTTACGAGAACAGCTGCGGGAGAATTCTTGGCCGCCAAACGAGCAGCTCTGCGATCGGCGCGACGAATCGAGCGTTCTTGCTTTGCAAGCAATGAAGCTTCGACCGAACTACGACTGCGCAACTCAAACTGTTCGAAGACATTAATCTTCACGTTTGCGCGTCTGCGACCACCGGGCTTTTGGGCCAAGGCAAACCTCCAAGTTTCAGTAACTCTTCGAGCCACTCTCGTATCGAAACTCATCGTTTAGAAAATCTGAATTACGAGAAAAGAAACAATTCAGATTCGACTGCAAATTCAGGTTTGTGAATTGCAATACCTAAAGTTTACCCGCGGTTTGCTTCAGCGCGCCAAACCGTCTCTGTGAATATGCCGACCATCGAATGCCGGCGGGTGCTCTAGCGCGGTGTCTCGACGAACAAGTGGGCAGCGAGATCGTGGTCTAGCGCGAGCCCGGCGTCTTGCCCGTCGAGCGAAACAAAGATGCGGCCATCGATGTGGTCGGCGCTAATGACTGCACCTGGCACAAGCCCAATGCCTTTGAGTTCACCCAAGAACTCAGGGTCGATCTGAATTGGCTCACCGATTCGTCTCAAAATCAAACCGGATGCTCGTCCCGCGCTTGCCAACACTGCAGGTATCGACACCACGCCGTCAACAAACAGAGGGTTAGGCGAAAAACCGAGCTCTTCAAGGCCGGGAATCGGATTTCCGTATGGGGATAGATCTGGCGAAGAAATAAGGCCAATGATTTTGCGCTCGACCTGTTCACTCATCACGTGTTCCCAGCGGCAGGCTTCTTCGTGAACAAACTCCCATTCGAGGCCGATAACGTCAGCCAGCAAACGCTCTGCCAAGCGGTGCTTTCGCATTACTCGAACTGCTTCGAGTCTTCCTGTTTCGGTGAGATCGAGGTGGCGATCGTCGGCGATTGTCACGAGCCCGTCGCGAGACATTCGGTTGACGGTTTCAGAAACGGTGGGGCCAGAGTGACCGAGACGTTCAGAGATGCGAGCTCGCAGCGCAACCTGACCCTCTTCTTCGAGTTCGAGAATTGTGCGCAGATACATTTCGGTTGTATCAATCAAGTCGGTCACGGTTCACCTCCAAAAGCTCTTTTCCCTATTATCAAGCAACTACGGCGCGACCCCATACAAGGGCTAACAGGTGGTGGCGGTAAACTTGCC
>JBEDEQ010000058.1:0-5847 GCA_041175645.1 Actinomycetota bacterium
GCGAGCGGCGAACTCTCCGCGCTTGGTCACCATGTCGACGCGTTGATAGGCCATTTCGACGAGTTTGAGGGTGAGCTCAGGCAGCCAGTAGTCGCTGCCTTTCTTGAGCCGCAATGGCGGATGGTCACCGAGGTGGGCAACCACGGGCTGCAAGACCGCGCGAACCGAAGCGAGCACGATGACGGGGTGCGTCGGCTGGGCATCCGCGTTTGATAGCTCGTGCAATCGCGTGAGCACCTTCAAACGCTTGCCGACGGTTTCTGGGCTTGGGCTTAGGCGCTCATGAGGCAGGGTTTCCCAAGATGGAAACTCGAGAAGTTCGAGATCGTCGACCAGGTTGCGAAGCGCAGCCGCGACATCTTCTGCTTCACGGCCCGTAGCGACCACCACAAGTTGCACCCCGCTGAGTTTTTTCTCGGCGCGAAGTTTGGCCAAAAGAGCGACAACTACTGGGTGTGCACCGGCTGGAGAAAGAAGGTCGACGCGCTTGGCAGCCAGCTTGGCTTGAAGGGCTGCAACCGGATAGCTTTCTGAAATTTGCACGACAAGGCGCGAAAGGGCCTCAGGGAGTCGTTTGCTATCCACCCCTCAAGTGTAAGTTGCGCGGGGTGTTTGTGTTTGGGCTTATGCCCCGTGATACTTCTGTTGCGCCGCTGCTAGGCCGTCGACCAACACTGCCTCAATGGCGTCGGCGCTGGTTTCGAGAGTCAGGTCGAGATCTTTGCGTTCGGTGCTCGAAAAGTTTTTCAGAACGAAGTCGGCAACTTCTTGCTGACCGGGTGGGCGGCCAATGCCAACGCGAATGCGAATGAAATCTGTTGTTCCAATGGCGGTAATGATGTCACGCAAACCGTTGTGACCGGCGTGACCGCCACCTTGCTTGAGGCGAACGTCGTGAACTGGGATGTCTAGCTCATCGTGAACCACGATGATGTGGCTCGGGCTGACGTCAAAGAATTTTGCCAAACCGGCAACTGGACCACCGCTGGTGTTCATGAATGAAAGCGGCTTGGCCAAGATTACCTTCGGGCCGCCCACGCCGAGGCGCGTTTCGGCGATTACCGAATTGGTTTTGTGAGATTTGAACGAGACTCCCACTCGCTTCGCCAACGTGTCGAGAACCATCTGGCCGACGTTGTGACGGTTGCCTGCGTAGCCGGGCCCGGGGTTACCGAGCCCGACTACGAGATAAGGCGAATTACTCAGCTGCTGCCTCGGTTGAGTTCTCTTCTGCCTGGCCAGCGCCGGTTGAAACAACCGTAGCGATTAGCTCGTCTGCAGCAAGGTCTAGTGCTACACCAGCAGGAAGCTTGATGTCTTTTGCTAGTAGGTGGAAGCCAGCGCCCTCTTTGTTGAAGACAGCTTCTACATACTCAGGAATGTTGTTGGCCTCGGTTAGAAGCTTCACGGTCTTGTGCTCTAGATCGATTGTGGTACCGCTTAGCGACTCACCAACAACGTGAACAGGAACCTCAACATGAACCTTCTCGCCCTTGACGATGGTCACAAGGTCAACGTGCTCGATGACCTGGGTAACGACGTCTTTGGTAGCGCTCTTTACAAGAACAGACTCGTTCTTGCCATCGATTAGTAAGTCGATAACAGCGTTCTTGTGGCGAAGCACAAGAGCTAGCTCACGAGCAGGAAGGGTGATGTGGCGTGGCTCGCTGCCGTGACCGTAGATCACTGCAGGGGTGCGACCGGCTGCACGCGACTTGCGCGCTGCGCCCTTGCCGAAAGAGGTGCGAAGTTCGGCAACCATTGTTGCTTCAGACATTATTTATCCAATCCAGGTTTTCACCTGATGTTTAGTGTTTTGCTATCAACTCAAGCGTGTTCACGCGAGGATAAGGCCTTAGCCGGTTGCCCCGTCGATTACGGTTTCAAGCATTTCGCTCTCAACCCTCGCCGTAGTTCTGCACAAGTCTAACTTGTCTAGGCGCGGGTAATCAACCCTCGGGCCATTGCGCGCACTGCCAGCGCAACCGCAAGTATCAAAACGCTGATCGAGACAGCAGGCCCGGGCACAGCGACTGCCAGCAGAGCACATAGACCGAAGCCTAAGAACGCAACCACACGCACAGTTTTGCCGACTTCGGGAATCAGCCAAGCACTCAAGTGACCGATTGCGTAATAGAGCAAGACCGAGAACGACGAGAAACCGATAACCCAACTAAGTTCACCAACTAGCAGCAGACCAATCGCACCCGCGCCGACGATCACCTCGGCAATCCAGGGTGCGCCAGCTTGGTTTCGGCGACTTAGCAGCGTAGGCAATTCGCTGTCTTCTGCCATGGTTGCGGCAGTGCGCGAAACGCCAGCCAGTAGAGCGAGCATCGAACCTAGGCCGGCAGCAGCTGCCACGAGAATAACCGCCCAGCCGGGCATCCAAGGTGTAATCAATGCCGTGAGCGCAACGAATGGTGCTTCGACGAACCCAAGACTTAGCCCAAGTTGAGTCAGCAAGGTTTGAGCAAGACCAAAGTAGAGCAGTGTCACGACCATCAGCGTGATCACAATCGCCCGCGGAATGTTGCGCTTCGGGTTGCTGACTTCGTCGCCGAGGGTTGCCACGCGGGCGTATCCGGCAAAGGCGAAAAACATCACGGATGCTGCGCTGATCAGCTGCGCGAATGTCGAGGTGCCTGCGGCGCTCAAGACCTCGCCCGCTGGTTGTGCGCTCACCGAGGCAGCGGGTAACGCAGCCGAGGTCAGAACCACCAAGAAGAACAGCGTGGTTGTGGTCGCGAGAATCGCTGCCGCGCTGGCGGTGCGGTTGATGCCCGAAATGTTGATCAGGGTCAGAGCCGCGATGGCTACGGCGGCTGGCCAAAACTTGAGCTCGGGAGTCAGATACTCCTGAACCACCAGGGCGATGGCCGCAATCGAACCGATCTTGCCGAAAACGAACGCGAAACCAGCAACAAACGAGGTTGGGTTGTTCACCATTTCGCGCGAGTAGGTATAAACACCGCCTGGGCGGCTGATGCGTTTAGCCAGTTGGTAGACGCTTGAGGCATTGAGCACGGCAACCAGTGCTGCCAATGCAATGGCGACTATAAAAAGTGAGCCAGAGATGGTGAAGGCTTCGCGAAAGACAACGAAAACACCGGCACCAAGCATCGAGGCTACTCCGATCGCCACGGCGCCGCCTAAACCTATTTGTTGCGGTTTTTTGTCATTCGCCATTGTGAGGCCCTGCCGACGTCGTATAGCTGATCGAAACCTTAGGCGTGACCAGGAAAGAGCGAGTTGACTGAGTCGTCGTCGAATACGGCGCTGATGGCCTTAGCGATTAGCGGAGCAATCGAAAGAACTTCTAGCTTGTCGAACTGCTTGTCAGGGCCAACCGGAAGCGTGTTAGTCACGACAACTGCGTCAACGGCTTCGCTCGATAGGCGCTCAACGGCTGGGCCAGAGAAGATTGCGTGCGTTGCGGCAACGATTACGCGAGCAGCACCGTTCTTTTTCAGCGCAGCTGCCGCGGCAACGATGGTTCCGGCGGTGTCGATCATGTCGTCAACGAGCAAGCAAGTGCGACCCTGAACATCACCAACGAGTTCGTGCGCAGTGACCTGGTTAGGAACATCCGGGTCACGACGTTTGTGAACAATCGCAAGTGGAGCACCGAGGCGGTCGGCCCAAATGTCGGCGACGCGAACGCGGCCCGAGTCTGGAGAAACCACGGTTAGCGGCTCGTGACCCCACTTGGATGCGACATGGTCGCAAAGCATTGGAAGCGCCCAAAGGTGGTCAACCGGGCCATCGAAGAAGCCCTGAATTTGAGGTGTGTGCAGGTCAACCGAGATTAGACGGTTGGCGCCAGCGGCCTTGTAAAGATCGGTGACTAGTCGGGCAGAGATTGGCTCACGGCCCTTGTGCTTCTTGTCTTGGCGGGCGTAAGGAAAAAACGGTGCCACAACAGTGATGCGCTTTGCCGATGCTCGCTTGAGGGCGTCAATCATGAGCAGCTGCTCCATTAACCAGTGGTTTACCGGTGCTGGGTGAGCCTGAATCACGAAAGCATCAACACCGCGAACGCTCTCTTCGAATCGTACGAAGGTTTCGCCGCTGGCGAAGTCATAGGCGGTGGTTGGCACAAGCTCGGTGCCGAGCAATTCGGCGATCTCGAGCGCTAAGCCCTGGTGAGCGCGTCCGCTAAGAAGTGCGAGTCTTTTTCGACCGGTGATTGTGATTTCGCTCAACTTATTGGCTCCCGTTTTTTTGTTAATTCTGGTTTTTTGCCGACTCGGCAGCCGAAGCCGCTTTCGAACCTGGACGCTTTTCGAGAACCCAGTCGGCGAGATTGCGTTGAGGGGCGATATTCATTGCCAGAGCGCCCGGCTCAACATCTTTTCGAACTACAGTTCCCGCAGCCGTATAGGCTCCATCACCAATAGTAATGGGGGCGACAAAGACGTTATGCGACCCCGTTCGCACGTGCGAGCCGATGGTGCTGCGGTGCTTGTTGACCCCGTCGTAGTTGGCAAAAATCGTTCCGGCACCGATGTTCGAGTGCTCGCCGATCTCGGCATCACCCACATACGAGAGGTGAGGAATCTTGCTACCCGCGCCGATTTTGGCGTTCTTGGTTTCGACGAAGGTGCCGATCTTGCCTTCTGCCCCAAGCTCTGTGCCCGGGCGAAGGTAGGCAAATGGTCCAACGTTTGCGTCGTCGCCGATGATCGACGAGGTGACGTGAGATTTAATCACGGATGCTCGCGCACCAACTTGGGTGTCAACCAAAACTACTTCTGGCCCAACGCTCGCACCTTCGGCAACCGTGGTCATGCCGTGCAGCATGGTACCCGGCAGAAGTGTTACGTCTTTGCCCAGAGAAACCGTTACGTCGATCCACGTTGAGGCTGGGTCGACGATGGTCACTCCGGCCAGCATCCAAGCCTCACAAATGCGCCAGTTGAGCTCGGCGCTGACTTCGGCGAGCTGCACACGGTCGTTCACTCCGGCAACCTGCCAGTTGTCTTCAACCGCGAGCGCTTGAACTTTGTGACCGGCACGCAGGGCAATGGCGGCAACGTCGGTTAGGTACTTTTCGCCTTGGGCGTTTGCAGCACCAACCTCGGCAAGCGCCGAACGCAAAACTCCTGAATCGAAAACATAAACACCGGCATTCACTTCAGCGATTTCTAGCTGAGCTTCGGTGGCATCTTTGTGCTCGACTATGGCTTCAAATTCGTCATCTGCGGTGCGAACGATGCGACCGTAACCGGTTGGATCTTCGGCGATGCTCGAAAGCACCGAAACCGCGTATCCGCCATCGACATGAGCGTCGATCAACGCTTCGAGGGTAGAAACCTCGAGAAGTGGAACATCACCGCTGGTAACCACGACGGCTCCATTGAAATCGCTCGGTAGGGCATGCAAGCCACATTCGACAGCACGGCCGGTGCCAGGCTGGTCATCTTGGTCGACACAGGTGGCGTTTGAAAAGTAAGTGCCGATGTATTCGGCGATTAGGTCGCGCTCGTGACGAATAACGGGAATCACGTGTGCCGCGCCAAGCGCAGAGGCGGTTGAAAGAACGTGACCGAGCATCGGAAGACCGGCGATTTCGTGCATGACCTTGGGCTTGCTCGACTTCATTCGAGTGCCTTCACCGGCAGCTAGAACGATTACAGCCAAGTGCTTCTCGGTCATCGCTCTCCTACTCGTTGTTGGATTGCTGGCCCACCAGGACTCGAACCTAGACAAACGCCTCCAAAGGGCGTGGTGCTGCCATTACACCATGGGCCAACGTCGACGACTTTGAAAGTCTCCAACGCTATAAGTCTGCCAGATTTAGCCGACCAACTCGGATGTTTCTAGCCACTCAATCTCTAAAGATTC
>JBEDEQ010000059.1:0-6422 GCA_041175645.1 Actinomycetota bacterium
GCGGCAATTCGTAAGGCAGGGTCGAGCGGTGGGCAAACGGGTTTTCATCGTTGAAGGTCATGGCTAAGAGCCTAATACCCCAACAACGTTGCCGCGAAAAGGGTTATTCGGTCTCGGCAAGCACGATGTCGGTGAGCTCAAGCTCGTCGCCGGCAACGATGTTCAGCGCCTGAATTCGACCCACAGAACGCAGATCAGACTCGATCAGGGCCAACTGCTCTATCTGAGCCGCCGGAGCCTTCAGTGTAGCGCTGACGACTTCGGCCTTCATAGAAGCCTTGGCGTCGCTCTTAGCCTTGCGCACGCCGCTTAGAGCGACGGATGCTTGAGCCAGAAGTCCGCGGTTGGTCGAATCTAGACCGTCACTGAGTATCGAACCGGCGTCAGTTTGCCACCATGACCAAACTTCATCGGTCGCGTATGGCAAGAATGGCGCGAAAAGGCGCAGCATGACGTGAAGCGCTTTGCGCAGCGCGATGGCGGCAGAGGCCTGTTGCGCCTCGGTTGCTCCGCCCTGCCCGTAGGCACGCTCTTTGACCAGCTCTAAGTAGTCGTCGGTGAAGTTCCAGAAGAAACTCTCGGCGAGCTCTAGCGCCTTGGTGTGGTCGTAACCTTCGAATGCCTTGGTGGCATCGGTCACGACATCGGCTAGAGCAAGGAGCATTGCCTGATCGACCGGCTCTGAGACCTCGGTGTAGCCAGCCGGAACTTCGAACGAGAGTGCGAATTTGGCTGCGTTGAGCACCTTGATGGCTAGTCGACGACCGACCTTCATTTGCCCCTCGTCGAAGGCCGCATCGGTGCCCAAACGAGCCGCAGCTGCCCAGTAGCGAACCGCGTCAGCGCCGTGATTGTCAATCGGCTCGGCAGGCACGACAACGTTGCCCTTCGACTTCGACATTTTCTTTCGGTCAGGGTCGAGAATCCAACCCGAGATTGCTGCGTTCGACCAAGGCAACTGCCCCGACTCAAGCTCTGAGCGAAGCACGGTTGAGAACAGCCAGGTGCGAATAATGTCTTGGCCCTGCGGGCGAAGGTCAAATGGGTAAACTTTGGCGTACTTCTCTGGGTCAGAAATCCAGCCACCGGCCAACTGTGGGGTTAGCGACGAGGTCGCCCAGGTGTCCATGATGTCGACTTCGCCGATGAATCCACCAGGCACTCCGCGCTGCGACTCGTCATAGCCGGCAGGTGCTTGCGAAGACGGGTCAATCGGCAACAGGTCGTGGCTAGGCACAAGCGGCGCGTCGAAGTTCGGTTCGCCATTTTCGTCGAGTGCGTACCAAACCGGAATCGGAACACCGAAAAAGCGCTGGCGCGAAATCAGCCAGTCACCGGTTAGGCCATTGACCCAGTTTTCGTAGCGAACGCGCATGAAGTCTGGGTGGAAGGCGAGTTGCTTACCCTGCGCGATGAGTTTTTCGCGCAATGCGGCATCGCGACCGCCATTGCGGATGTACCACTGACGTGTCGAAACAATCTCGAGTGGCTTGTCGCCCTTTTCGAAGAACTTAACCGGGTGGGTGATGTTTCGAATCTCGCCGACTAGGTCGCCAGACTCGGTGAGCAGTTCAACGATTCGAGTCTTCGCCGAGAATACGGTCTTGCCGGCTAGCTCGGCGAACACTTCGAGGCCGCGCTCTGAGGTGATGCCCTCGGGTGCATCGGCAACGATTCGCCCGTCGAAGCCAAGAATGGCACGGTTGGGTAGGTCTAACTCACGCCACCAAATCACGTCGGTCACGTCGCCGAAGGTGCAGATCATGGCGATACCCGAGCCCTTGTCGATCTGGGCCAGGCGGTGTGCCACCACCGGCACCTCAACGTCGAACAATGGGGTGCGAACGGTCTTGCCGAACAAGCTCTGGTAGCGCTCGTCATCTGGATGCGCAACCAGCGCTACACAGGCTGGCAATAATTCTGGGCGGGTGGTCTCGATGAAAATCTTGCCGTCTGGGCCGTTGAAACCAAGGCGGTGGTAAGCGCCCGGCTGGTCGCGGTCTTCTAGTTCGGCTTGAGCAACAGCAGTTCTGAACGTGACATCCCAGAGGGTAGGTGCCATCGACTGGTATGCCTCGCCGCGCTCGAGGTTGTTCAAGAAGGCCTTTTGCGACACCGCTACAGCGTCTGGCGAAATGGTTTGGTAGGTCTGACTCCAGTCAACCGAAAGCCCGAGTCTGCGCCAAAGCGCTTCGAACTGCTTCTCGTCTTCGGCGGTTAGTCGCTCACAAAGCTCGATGAAGTTGCGACGCGAAATGGCAATCTGGTCGGCAGCCTTTGACGACTTGTTGTCGCCACCTTCGAATGGCGGAAGGTAGTTTTCTACGTAAGGCAGCGTTGGGTCGCAGCGAACACCAAAGTAGTTCTGCACGCGGCGTTCTGTAGGTAGACCGTTGTCATCCCAGCCCATCGGGTAATAAACCTCGAAGCCGTTCATACGCTTGAAGCGGGCAACAACGTCGGTGTGGGTATAAGAAAAGACATGTCCTACGTGTAGCGAACCCGAAACGGTTGGTGGAGGAGTGTCGATCGAATAAATCTGCTCGCGGGTAGCGGCGCGGTTGAAGCGGTAAACCCCGGCTTCATCCCAGGCCACAGACCACTTTTCTTCGAGCCCCTCGACGGTTACTTTCTCAGGCGCGTTGGCCGAAGCGAGGAAGGCTGGTGTGGGCGAGGCAGTGGTCACGCTTGATGTCTCCAAAATAGGGGTTTGTATAAGGTTAACATTGACTGTTGTAACACTGCACGAACGCACGAAAGCAAGCATGTATCCAAAAAACAATGATGGTTCTTCCAGCGCGAGCGAAGGGGTAAACCCAAGCCCGAGTTTTCCGGCTGTCGAAACCAACATTTTGGACTACTGGGCCAAAGACTCGACGTTCCAAGCATCCATCGATGCTCGCAGTGAAGCCGAAGAATTCGTGTTCTACGACGGCCCTCCCTTTGCAAACGGTCTGCCACATTACGGTCACCTGCTCACCGGCTACGCCAAAGACATGGTGCCGCGCTTCAAGACCATGCAGGGGTACCGGGTAGAGCGCCGTTTCGGCTGGGATACTCACGGCCTGCCTGCCGAGGTTGAAGCAGAACGCCAGTTGGGAATCTCGGGTAGACCTGAGATTGAGAAATACGGCATCGATAAGTTCAACGCCTACTGCCGAACATCCGTGCTCAAGTACACCGATCAGTGGCGTGATTATGTAACCCGCCAGGCTCGCTGGGTTGACTTCGACAACGACTACAAGACACTGGACACTAACTACACAGAGAGTGTGCTGTGGGCGTTCAAGCAGCTGCACAACAAGGGCCTGATCTATGAGGGCTTCAAGGTTCTGGCTTATTGCTGGCGTTGTGAGACCCCGTTGTCGAACCACGAGCTGCGCATGGATGACGAGGTTTACCGCAATCGTCAAGACCAGACCGTAACCGTCAACTTTCCGATTCTTGACGGTCAAGGCTTTGACGGCGTCAAGCTGCTTGCCTGGACGACCACACCTTGGACCCTTCCAACCAACTTTGCGCTCGCGGTAGGCCCAAACATTGAATACGCACTGGTTGCCGGTCACCTATTGGCCAAGAGCTTGGTCGGGGCACATGCCAAAGAACTCGGCTTCGATTCGGCAGATGATGCAGTCGCTGCCATCGAGCGAACCGTTATGGGTCAAGCGCTCGCGGGATTGCGTTACGAGCGCATCTTCGACTTCTATGCAGACGAAACGAAGTTCGACGTAGCAAACGCATGGCAGGTTTTGGTCGACGATTACGTTGGCGAGGGCGATGGCACGGGAATCGTTCACCAGGCTCCTGCCTATGGTGAAGATGACCAGCGAGTTTGTGAAGCAGCCGGAATTCCGGTCTATGTTTCGGTGAACGAACGTGGCGAATTCAACTCGGTCGTCAGTGAGTTCGAAGGGCAGCACGTTTTCGACGCCAACAAAAACATCATCGCTTGGCTCAAAGCCAACGGTCGTTTGTTCAAGCAGGCATCTTATGACCACCCATACCCGCACTGCTATCGATGCAAGAACCCGCTGATTTACAAGGCCGTTTCATCTTGGTTTGTTGAAACCACCAAGTTGCGTGACCGCATGCTCGAGCTGAACCAGCAGATTGACTGGACTCCAGAGCACACCAAAGACGGCTCGTTCGGCAAGTGGCTCGAAAATGTGCGCGACTGGGCGATCAGCCGCAACCGTTTCTGGGGTGCTCCGATTCCGGTTTGGAAGTCAGACGACCCGAACTACCCGCGTCTAGACGTCTATGGATCGCTTGACGAACTTGAGGCCGATTTCGGCGTTCGAATTGACGACTTTCACCGCCCGACGATCGACCAGCTAACCCGCCCAAATCCAGACGACCCAACCGGTCGATCGACCATGCGTCGCGTGCCTGAGGTTCTTGACTGCTGGTTTGAGTCAGGTTCGATGCCATTTGCTCAGGCACACTACCCGTTTGAGAATCGCGAGTGGTTCGAAACCCACAGCCCCGGCGACTACATCGTCGAATACGTAGGTCAAACTCGCGGATGGTTCTATACGCTGCACGTTCTATCAACCGCACTCTTCGACCGCCCAGCTTTCAAGTCTGCGATTTCGCACGGCATCATTCTGGGTAACGATGGCCAGAAAATGTCGAAGTCGCTTCGCAACTATCCAGACGTGAATGAAGTTTTCGACCGCGACGGTGCCGACGCAATGCGCTGGTTCTTGCTCTCGAGCCCGATTCTTCGCGGTGGAAACCTGATCGTGACCGAGCAGGGTATTCGCGAGGGTGTTCGCCAGGTGCTTTTGCCACTCTGGAACACCTACTACTTCTTCTCGCTGTACGCCAACGCCGGCAACTACGAGGCGAAGATTTCTTACGACAGCACGGATGTGCTCGACCAGTACCTGTTGGCGAAAACCCGCACACTCATCGTCGAACTAGAAAACGACTTCAACCACTTCGATTCATACTCGGCCGCTGCTCGTTTGCGCGACTTCGCCGACGTGATGACCAACTGGTACGTGCGTCGTTCACGTGATCGCTTCTGGGATGTCTCGACCGAAGCCTTCGACACGCTCTACACCGTGCTAGAAATCTTCTGCCGCCTAGCTGCGCCACTGCTGCCAATGATCACCGAGGAAATCTGGCGCGGCCTAACCGGCGGACGCTCGGTTCACCTTGAGTCTTGGCCAGATGCTTCACTGCTGCCACAGAACGATGTTCTTGTTGCCGCGATGGACCAAGTACGCGAACTCACCTCAGTGGGCTCGAGCCTGCGCAAGGGTTCTGGCCTTCGAGTTCGCTTGCCACTCGCTAACCTCACCGTGGTAACTGCTAATGCTGCCGACCTGGAGCCTTTCAGCGACATCATTCGCGAAGAACTTAACCTCAAGAACGTCACCCTGGTCGAGCTGTCACTCGACTCGACCACCGAATTCGGCGTTGCCAAGCGCTTGAACGTAAACGCTCGAGCCGCAGGGCCTCGCCTTGGCAAGAATGTTCAGACGGTCATCCAAGCAGCCAAAGCCGGAAACTGGACCGAGGTTGATGGCGTAGTGACCGTTGATGGCGTTGTGCTTGAAGCCGGCGAATACGAGCTCGACCTCGTTGCCGACTTTGCCGGCGGCGCTGAGGGTGAAGCGCCAACCGACTTGATTGGTATCTTGCCGGGCGGCGGTTTCTTGATTCTCGACGGCGCGGTAACTGCAGAACTTGCCGAAGAAGGCTTGGCTCGCGATGCAATTCGCCTAATTCAGCAGGCTCGAAAAGATGCTGGGCTAGACGTTAGCGACCGAATCAAGCTTTCAGTGAGCGGCTCGGCAAGCGTGCTTGCGGCAGTTGCGGCTCACCGAGAACTTGTGATGGGCGAAACGCTGGCGCTCGAACTTGACGCCAGCGAGGCAGAACTTAGCGAAGGCTCCGAGCTTGGCGACGGTCAGCTTATCGCGGTTTCGGTAGTCAAATCTTGAGCACCGAAGCACACTGGGCACGCAAGGCCGCCGAGGTAGAGGCTGCCGCATCCCCGAGAACAAACTTCGCCCGCGCCTTGAGCCAACGCGACGGGCCGTCGAATTACTCGGCGACCCGCAGCGTTCGTATCGCGTGATTCACATCACCGGAACCAACGGCAAAACTTCGACCACACGGTTTATTGAACGCTTACTTCGCGAACACGGCCTTCGCACAGGGCGATTCACGAGTCCGCACCTAGTCAAACTCAACGAGCGTATGGCAATCGATGGCGAGCCCGTCGAAGACCGGGTGCTCTGGGAGGTTTATAAAGACATTGAGCCGGTTCTCGACATGGTAGATGCCGAGCTAGTAGCGGCGGGCGACACCAAGCTCACGTTCTTCGAGGCGCTGGCGGTTCTAGGCTTCGCCGTTTTTGCAGATGCTCCGGTCGATGTTTTGGTGCTCGAGGTGGGCATGGGTGGCGA
>JBEDEQ010000060.1:0-6372 GCA_041175645.1 Actinomycetota bacterium
CTATTCGACGCTCTCGTTTACAAAAAGCTCCGTGCAGCTATGGGTGGCGAAGTGAAGTACGCCGTTTCGGGTGGGGCTCCACTTGGTACTCGCCTTGGCCACTTCTACCGCGCCATTGGCCTCACCGTGCTTGAAGGCTACGGCTTGACCGAAACCACCGCTCCTGCAACCATCGGCCGCCCATCCAGGGTGAAAATCGGCAAGGTTGGTTTTGCCCTACCAGGCACCAAAGTTGCAATTGCCGGAGATGGCGAGATTCTTCTCGGTGGCTACAACATCATGCGCGGTTACTGGAGAAACCCAGAGGCCACCGCAGATGCCATTCGTGACGGCTGGTTCCACTCTGGTGACATTGGCGAACTAGACAGCGATGGCTTCTTGAGCATCACCGGTCGCAAAAAAGAACTGTTGGTAACCGCCGGCGGTAAGAACGTTGCACCAGCGCCTCTCGAAGACCCGCTGCGCGCAAACCCACTTATCGGTCAAGCCGTGGTTATCGGAGACCAAAAGCCGTTCATCGCTGCCTTGATTTCACTCGATGCCGAAATGCTTCCAATCTGGTTGGGAAACAACGGTGGAGACAATTCGATGTCAGTCGCAGAGGCTGCCAAGACCGATTTGGTTCGCAACGAAATTCAGCGTGCGGTTGACGAAGTGAACCGCACGGTTTCTAAGGCAGAGTCGATTCGCAAGTTTGTGATCATCGAAACTGAACTGACCGAAGAGTCTGGTCACCTAACCCCTTCGCTAAAGATTAAGCGAAACCAGGTTATGAGAAAGATTAAGCGAAACCAGGTTATGAGTGACTTCTCACCGGTCGTCGACGAAATCTACGGATCGGGTCCTTCGACGGTTGAAGCTGCGGTTAACGGCTAACTCATAGCCTGCTAATCCGAACTAACCTTTCAAGAACCAATCGGTTTCGCGAAGTTTCTTCATGGCTGCGCGACGTTCTTCTAGCTCGAGACGATCTAGATAAACCTTTCCTTCTAAGTGGTCGCACTCGTGCTGCATTGCCTGCGCTAGCAACCCCTCAGCAGTAATCGTGATTGATGACCCATCGAGCAACTGCCCTCGAACCACGACTTTTTCATACCGAGGAGTCGGGTGCCACAGACCTGGCACAGACAGGCACCCCTCGTCGGTAGGAGTCAACTCACCGAACGTTTCGACGATCTCAGGGTTGATTAGATAGCCAAGTTCGCCATGCACGTTATAACTAAATGCCCGTAGCGAAACGCCAATTTGAGGTGCGGCAACCCCAGCTCGTCCAGGTAGCTGGGTGGTTTCTAGCAAATCATCGATCAAAGTGGATGCAGCTGAAAAATCGGTAATGCGATCACAGATTGTTTTGAGAACAGGGTCGCCGAATAGGCGAATTTCACGAACAGCCAAGGCCCTAAGCGTTGTCGCGAAGTGCGTCAACGACCAATGCCGCGAGCTCGCGGGCGGCTTCTTGTGTGCCCTTCTGTAGCTCGCTGAATTTGATAACCGAACCGGCGGCTAGAGATGGGTCATAAGGAATGCGCACCACTTCACGAACGCGGGTTCTGAAGTGCTGTTCAATCTCATCAAGCTTTACCAGTTGCGTAGCCTGGGTGGCCGTGTTCAAGGCCACAATCGAGTTTCTGACCAAGTTGCCATAACCGTTGGCTTCGAGCCAGGTGAGGGTTTCAGAGGCAAGGCGTGCCTCATCTACTGAACCGCCCGAGACAATAACTAGCCCACTGGCGCGCTGCAGGGTTGGACGCATGACCGAGTGCACAATACCGGTACCACAGTCGGTCAAAACGATCGAGTAGTAGCGTGCAGCCATGTCAGCAACGACGTTGTAGTCACCCTCGTCAAAAGCTTCCGAGAGCATTGGGTCAGAGTCTGACGCCAAAACATCGAGGCGGGTCACGTCACGCGAAACCATGGTTGAGAAATCGGTGAATCCGTCAACGGCAGATGCACGGTTCACTACGTCTCGAACTGTGAATCTAGTCGATTTGCTGACTCGCTCGGCCAATGTTCCACGGTCTGGGTTCGCGTCAATGGCAATCACGCGGTCTTCACGTGCCATCGAAAGCGCCATGCCAAGCAGTGTGGTGACCGTAGTTTTGCCAACGCCGCCCTTGCGGGTTAGAACCGGAACAAACTTTGCTCCGCCTTCAAGCGCCATGCCGATGCGGGCGTCAATCGCCTTGCGTTCGCGAACCTTGCGCGAGTCGCCAAGGTTAATTGTTTTTAGCGAAACAAAGTAAAGGAACCGTCTAAAACCCGAAGACGGAGCGACGCGATTTTTTGAGGTCGTATCAATAAGTCGATCAGCGGTCAGCATCGCGGCTGGCTCAGGCTGGTCGAATGATTCACCGCGAAGGCTGTCACGTCGCGAGTAGTTCGTGCGTCGAGTTAGGGGTTGCTCCACGGGTGCTTCCACCACGACACGTGGCTCTTCGCGAATGATTTCAACGCTTGCAGTTGCTGGCGTCACGTCGACGGTACCAGCATCGATTCCGGCATCTCCAAGAGAGTGAGAACGAACTAGTTCTTGGTCAGACCCTTGGGTCTCACCCGAAGGCTGGTTCTCTTGATCGTCAAACTTGTCGTTGAAACCCACGTTGCTCCTGATTTGTTAGCGCGCTCTCCCCCAGAACTACTTAGGCAAGTCTAACCGAGGTTCCCAAAAGCACACACTTGCACTTGGGTCTCGTTAGTCGGCTTCGATTACCAGCAGCAGGTCGCCAGCATCCACGCTTTGAGTTTTTGAGATTGCGATTCGTCGAACCACACCAGCAGTACTTGCGGTGATGGTCGCCTCCATCTTCATAGCTTCGATGGTGGCAACCGCCTGACCAACCTCAACGTGCGCGCCCTCAACCGTTGCCACGGTTACAACGCCCTGGAATGGTGCGGCAACGTGACCTAGGTTCTTTAGGTCGGCTTTCTCGGCCTGTGGAGCGTTCGAGACAATCTTTTTGTCGCGGATGTTGATGGGGCGAAGCTGTCCGTTGAGAGTCGCCATGACGGTTCTGAAGCCCTTGGCATCAGGCGTACCAATGGCCTCAAGGCCGACGTAGAGCCTAATTCCCTTGGTGATCTGAACGACGTGTTCGCGGCCTTGCTCAAGACCGTAGAGGTAGTCGACAGTGTCGACCTCATCGAGCTTGCCGTACTTCTCGCGAGTGGCTTCGAAATCTGCAGTTGGACCGGCAAATAGCAATCGGTTCAAAGTCGACCGTCTAACATTGGCGTCTTCTGAGGTTAGTGCAGCCATGTCGGTTTCGCTAACCGCGGTGAGACCGAACTTAGGGTTCTTACCCTGAAGAACCTTAGTTCTGAAAGGCTCTGGCCAACCACCAGGCAAATCGCCTAGTTCGCCGGCCATGAAACCAATGACTGAATCTGGCACATCGTAGTTTTGCGGGTTCTCGGCAAAGTCGTCAGGATCTGCACCTACTGCAACTAGGTGCAGGGCGAGGTCACCAACCACCTTCGACGACGGTGTCACCTTGGTTGGGCGTCCGAGAATGCGGTTTGCTGCCGCATACATGTCTTCGACCTTTTCAAACTGGTGACCAAGACCAAGTGCGATTGCCTGCTGACGAAGGTTCGAAAGCTGACCTCCCGGGATCTCGTGTTTGTAAACGCGTCCAGTTGGGCCTGGAAGCCCCGATTCGAACGGTGCGTAAACCTGACGCACTGCCTCCCAGTAAGGCTCTAGTGCAGTTACCGAGTCGAGTGGAATGCCGCTGTCACGCTCGGTGTGCGCAAGAGCTGCAACCAAGGCCGAGGCCGATGGCTGGCTGGTGGTACCGGCCATGGGAGCCGATGCCACGTCAACCGCGTCGACCCCTGCGTCAATAGCGGCCATAAGGGTCGCTAGCTGACCGCCAGCGGTGTCATGGGTGTGCAAGTGAACCGGAAGGTCGAAACGTTCGCGAAGCGCCTTGACGAGCTTTGCAGCGGCTGCTGGGCGCAATAGGCCCGCCATGTCTTTAATGGCAAGGATGTGCGCACCCGCGTCAACGATCTGCTGAGCCAACTCGAGGTAGTAGTCGAGGGTGTAGAGGGTTTCGGATGGGTCAAGAAGGTCGCCGGTGTAGCAAAGGCCGACTTCGGCGAGCGCTGTTTCGGTTCGCAGCACAGCGTCGATGGCAGGCTTCATTTGACTGACATCGTTTAGCGCATCAAAGATTCTGAAAATGTCTACGCCGGTGGCAGCAGCCTCTTTGACGAAGGCGTCGGTAACCTCGGTTGGGTACGGCGTATAGCCAACGGTGTTGCGACCACGAAGCAGCATTTGAATGCAGAGGTTGGGCAGAGCGATTCTTAACGCGGCAAGGCGCTCCCACGGGTCTTCACCTAAAAAGCGCAGAGCTACGTCGTAGGTTGCCCCTCCCCAGGCCTCCACAGAAAGCAACTGAGGGGTTAGACGCGCCACGTAAGGGGCAACCTGAACCAGATCACGCCCGCGCACGCGAGTTGCGAGCAACGACTGGTGTGCATCCCTGAAAGTGGTGTCGGTGATTGCCACGGCCGTAGCCTGACGAAGTTGTTGAGCGAACTTTTTTGGGCCAAGCTCGAGGAGAGCCTGACGTGAGCCGCCCGGCGCAGGCACGGTTAGGTCTAGTTCGGGCAGCTTTAAAGCCGGCGAAATTCGACCATTGCGAGGGCCGTACGGCTGGTTTACCGTCACGTCTGCAAGCCAGGTAAGAATCTTGGTTCCGCGGTCAAGCGAAGGTGCTGCGGTGAACAGCTGCGGGCGCTCGTCGATAAACGATGTGCTCAGGTCACCACTGGCGAAGGTTTCGTCGTTCATCACTGCTTGCAAGAACGAAATGTTGGTAGAAACACCGCGGATGCGGAACTCGGCGAGCGCGCGTCTTGCTCGAATCACGGCAGTTGGAAAGTCTTTGCCCTTGGCGATGAGTTTCACAAGGAGCGAGTCAAAGTGTGGGCTGACCTCGCTTCCGGCAGCAATGGTTCCGCCATCTAGGCGAATACCGGCACCACCGGGTGAGCGGTAGGTGGTGATTTTTCCTGTGTCTGGCCTAAAGCCGGCTGCAGGGTCTTCGGTGGTAATGCGGCACTGCAGGGCAAAACCATGCATCTTGATGGTGTCTTGAGTAAGGCCAAGCTCTGGCAGCGTTTCGCCAGAGGCAATACGCATCTGGCTCTGCACCAAGTCAATGTCGGTGATTTCTTCAGAAACGGTGTGCTCAACCTGAATTCGTGGGTTCATCTCGATAAACACGTGCTTGCCAGCATTTGGCCCCACGGTATCGATCAGGAATTCAACTGTTCCGGCGTTTGAGTAGCCAATCTGCTTAGCAAACGCAACAGCATCGCGATAAAGCGCCTGGCGCAGTTCTTCATCGATCAGCGGAGCAGGTGCAATCTCGACAACCTTTTGGTTGCGGCGTTGAACCGAGCAGTCACGCTCGAACAGGTGCACCACATTTCCGGCTCCATCGGCAAGAATCTGAACCTCGATGTGACGTGGGCGTAAGACGGCCTGCTCAAGAAAAACTCGAGGGTCGCCAAAGGCTGCATCGGCTTCACGCATCGCCTCGGCAAGAGCTGCAGCTAGGCCAGAGGCTTCGTTTACGCGACGCATTCCACGACCACCACCACCGGCCACGGCTTTCACGAAAAGCGGGAATCCGATCGAATCACCTTGAGCAAGCAACTCGGTGACGTTTGACGAAGACGGTGAAGAGGCAAGAACAGGTACACCGGCCGCGATGGCAGCTTCTTTGGCGTTGACCTTGTTTCCGGCTAGTTCAAGAACATCAGCCTTCGGGCCGATAAATGTGATGCCATTTGCTGCGGCAGCCTCGGCAAGCTCCGGGTTCTCTGAGAGAAAACCGTAACCAGGGTAGATCGCGTCGGCACCGGATTCTTTGGCAACACGGATGATTTCTGAGACGTCAAGATAGGCGCGAACAGGGTGACCCTCTGTTCCGATTTGGTATGCCTCATCAGCCTTGAGTCGATGGCTGGAGTTTCTATCTTCATAAGGAAAAACTGCAACGGTTGCAGCACCCAGCTCATAAGCTGCGCGGAAAGCGCGAATAGCAATCTCACCACGGTTGGCGACAAGGATTTTCTTGAACATCTAGTCCTAGTTTTGCTGAGGGTCTTGGGTGTTATGGCGTTTATAAAAAGGTAGCCTATAGACGTGTATGTTCTCAGCGTCAGCTCCCTCAAGGGAGGAGTCGGAAAGACCACAGTTAGCTCGCGGTCTTCGCACTCTCGTGATCGACCTCGACCCTCAGTGCGATGCAACTACCGGTTTAGGCGCCATTGGGGAGTTCAACGAGACTTGTGCCGACGTTTTGAAATCGCCCAAACACAACGTTGTGCATAAAGCAATCGTATCTAGTA
>JBEDEQ010000061.1:0-5348 GCA_041175645.1 Actinomycetota bacterium
CACTTCGGTTAGCTCGCTAACAGTCGCAACCACTCCGGTTGCCAAACCGAGCACTTCGACCGATTCCGAAGATAAGCTGACCCAGCGCCTCAAGAAGGCAAAAAAGGCCGGGCTATAAATGTTCAAACCGCTACCGGCCGACCCTGAACTGCTTCAGCAGCTCAGAGTGCGTAATCGAATTGCCTCACTAGCCAGCTTCGGCGTTCTAATCGGTTTTCCGATTTTCAGATCTTTCGGCCTTTTGCCAGAGTTAATCGAAATCAACGGCCAGTTTTATGGGCTTGCGTTTTGGCTACAGATAATCGTTTCAAGCATTACCATTCCAGCCAGCGTGTTCTTCTTCGGCCATGAGCAGCGCTACAAAAACCTTCTCGCCTACCTAGCCACCAATCCAGCCGTCTACCCGGCCACGGTTCCGGCACCAAGCGATCTGCAAAAACTGCAGGGCAAAAAGCTTGCCGCCATTGTGTGGCACTCGATCACCATCGGCGCCCCGCTTCTCTTAGCGCTTCTTGCATTTGCTTACGACGGAAATCTAGCCTTTCTGCCTTGGCTATTTGTTGGTGGGCTGATTACATTTGTGGTCGTAACCGTTGGCCTCGTGATGTCGGTGATTTCGATCAATGGCTACCTCTCTTTCAAGGCGCGCCTGCGATGGGCGTTTCCAGACGCCGAGGTTTTCAGAGACTACCCAAAGAACGCCTAGCCCACACACAGCCCGTTTGCAGATTACTCCCAGACTCGGCTGGTCAACTGACCTCAGCCAAACTAAAGGAGAACCCAAAATGGCCGAAAAAATCAAAGCAGTAGAAATTGACGAAGTACCAACCGAAACCGCGGCAATTCCAAAGCAGCGTTTCAACTTCAACAACCTCAACACCCTTTCGGTTGTCTCACTAGCAACCTCGGTCACCGGTTTCGGTGCCCTTGCTGGTGTTATCACCGGTCACATCGCCCTTAGCCAGATCAAAGACTCAAAGCAGGCTGGTCGCCCTCTAGCTCTTGCGGGTGTAATCGTCGGTTACAGCTTCATCGGCCTCGGCATTGCTGCCACCATCGCTCGCGCATTCATCGGCCCGAAGTATGGCTTTGAGCCAATGGGCTTCACAGGCATCATGCCTGGTGGCCCAGAGCACATGGGTGACTACCGCAACGATGACATGGGTGGCATGATGGGCGGAGACCACGATGGTGGTCGCGGACACATGGGCGACATGGATGACGACGGCGCATGGGGCATCGCACCAACCGACCCAAACGCACCACTGCCGATTGACCCAAACGCTACCGATGTAGCGCCAACCCCAACCAACTAGTCGAAGACTAAATCCGCACTAGCGGTTGGTCGAATCGCCGCGAATCGGTTCGACCACCAAAACACGGTGAGCGTCGCCAACCCTCGTAACAATGAGGGTGGCGGCGTTTTCACCTTTAAGGGCCATTTCTTTGCGCAGGGCTTCGGGCGAAACATCCGAGCCGCGCTTTTTAATCTCAAGCACGCCAATGTTTCGCTCACGCAAATAGGCCTTGAGGCGTTTGCGGTCAAAGGCAAGTTCGTCGAGAACGCGATAGCTGCGCATCCACGGGCTTGAAACTTGGATGTTCGTGCTCAGATAAGCGATCTCTGGCGCAAACAGGTTCGCGCCGAGTTGCTCGGCCAGCTCGCCGACGAGGTGTGAGCGAATGATGGCGGCATCTGGCTCGTGAACGTATTCGCCGCGCTCGCCAAGTGGAGCGTCGGTGCGAACGTGCGTGCCCGAGGTCAACTCGTGCGTGCCAGACTTGCCGAGCAGCAGCGCTGAGCGCGCCACGCCCTCGCGCGCAACAGAACCAAACCAAAGAGTGCACTCGACCAAATCGCCGTCGACCGAAACCCACTGCGCTTCGGCATAGGCCGGAATGCCTTCGTGCGGGTGACCGGGGCCGAGCTTGATGCCGGTCGGGCGCTTGCGGGCCTGCTCGAGAACCCAGTCAAAGTTTGGCGAATAGTCGCCTGGGTTGAACTTGCGAACGGCGCGCTCGCGGGCGGGGCCGCCGAGTTCTCGTCTGGCCGGGTCAAACATCAGTGCCTCGAAAGCGTCGGTGTCGAGCGTCGTAACGTCGGCTTGGTTCACCTCGGCGCTATCGAATGGCGCGAGGTTGTAGCTGGCCACAGCGGCAGTGACCTCATCAATCTCAAAAGCGGTAACAGTAAGGCCGAGCGATGCCAGCGCCATCGATTCGGTTCCGATGCCGCATCCGAGATCGGCAACCTGGGTAATGCCGGCTGCTCGAAAACGCTCGGCATGCTGGGCGGCAACGTTCAAGCGAGTGGCCTGTTCGAGACCCGCCTCGGTAAACAGCATCGATTCGGCGAACTCGCCGAACTTCGAATCGGCTCGACGGCGCAGTTTTGCCTGGCTCAGCACCGCGGCGACCAACGCCGGGTCGTGGCCTTCAGCGCGCAGCGTGCTGACTAGCTTGAGAACATCCGCTTTATCGTCGTAGTGAACGCGACCGAGCAGAGCCAACCCCTCGAGGGTTAGCAACTGCAGTAGGTCGTCACGGTTCACGCAAATAAGGCTATCGCCATTAGCGAACTGTTAGCACTCGCATTGCCTGAGTGCTAATCCTCGTTTATGATGGAACAGCAGTCGCACCCCGCGACAACCAACCAAAGAACTTATCTATCAGAAGAGGTCAAAGTGTCGGTAACAATCAAGCCGCTTGAAGATCGCATCGTCGTAAAGCCAGTCGAGGCCGAGCAGGTCACCGCATCTGGTCTAGTCATTCCAGACACCGCTAAAGAGAAGCCACAAGAGGCCGAAGTAGTCGCAGTCGGCCCAGGTCGCGTTGACGACAAGGGTGTTCGCATTCCTGTAGACGTAAACGTCGGCGACAAGGTCATCTTCTCGAAGTACGGCGGCACCGAGCTGAAGTACAACGGCCAAGAGTACCTAGTGCTCAGCGCTCGCGACGTGCTTGCAGTAATCGAGCACTAAACAAGCTTCAAAAAGACCCGTTTCACTCGCTAACCCGAGTGGGCGGGTCTTTTGCTTGCCGAATAAGTTCTGCACGAAGCGGAATAGTCTGTCTGAGTGGGGGCTTTAACCCTTCGCTAAAAAATCTTTGCCTGGGCATTCGTGCCAAGGCGCAAAAAGCCCTCGGGCTGCAAGAAAAGGGAACCCAATGAAATCTCTAAGCCGCATGGTGTCTGGCAAAGTTGCCGCCCCGCTGGTTATGCTCTTCGCCCTAGCGTTCGCGGTTTTCGCGTTCTTGCTCCCGGCCGAGACCGAGTCGGCCCCGAGTGTTGGCCTGTCAGAAACCAACGACACCATGATCGTGGCCGATGTGTTAGCCGAACTCCCGGGCCAAGACGGCACCGCGGCCATCGTGGTCTATCGCACGGCAGACGGTTCGGCGATGACCGATGCCCAGCAAGAGTGGATTCTTGGTGAAAAGAAAGTAATCACCCCGTTCCCTGGTGCACCCGAGATCGTCACCTACGAAGGAGGCGCAAACGAGAAATTCACCGAGTTCAGCAACCTAGAAATTGACGGCGAACCATTCGTTGCCCCGGCAACCCTGAGCGATGACAAGAGCACCGCGAGCATCTTCGTTTCGCTTGACGAGTTCACCGAAGAAGCCCCTTGCACCCCGGTCAAAGCAACCGAAGAAATCGAAGCATGCTCGACCGTGCAGTTGACCACCTTGCGTGTGAGCGAGATGCGTGCGCTGGCTGCTGACAGCATCCCAGCCGGTTTGAACACCGCGATGACCGGCCCGGAGGGTTTTCAGGCTGACCTGAACAACGTCTTCGCCGGTGCTAACTTCACCCTGCTCGGCACCACTGCACTTGTGGTTATTTTGCTGCTACTAGTCACCTACCGCAGCCCGACGCTGTGGATCATTCCACTATTCGTTATCGGTACCGCCGATGGTATGGCTGGCCGCTTGGCCGCAACAGTGGCGCACTGGTTCGGCATCGAAACCCTAGACGGTTCGGTCACCGGCATCTTGTCGGTACTGGTCTTCGGTGCCGGCACTAACTACGCGCTGCTCATGATTTCTCGCTACCGCGAAGAGTTGCTCAAGTACGCAGACCGTCGCGAGGCGATGCGTTCAGCATGGCTTGGTGCAGCGCCGGCGATTATCGCCTCTGCCCTCACCGTAATTCTTGCGCTATCGACCCTGACCCTGGCCGGCCTCGAAGGCACCCGTGCTCTCGGTATCGCCTGTGCCACCGGTGTGTTCCTGGCCATGATCGCGGCGCTGTTCGTGCTACCTGCCGCATTGGTTAGCTTCGGTCGCTGGATCTTCTGGCCAGTTGCTCCAAAGGTTGGCGGCGTCAACAAGAGCGACACCGGTCTTTGGGCCAAGCTTGGTCGCGGTGTAAGCAAGCGCCCGATCATCGTTGCTCTAGTCGGTCTCGGAATCTTGGGCGGTCTCGCCTCTGGTGCAACCGGCGTGCAGATTGGTCTTTCGGCCAACGACCGCTTCGTGTCAAAGCCTGAGGCTGTTGTCGGTGCCGAGTACCTATCGGCTGGCTTCGGTTCAGAAACCACCGTCGACGTCATCGCCAAGAACGGCTTTGAAGACGAGGTTGTGGCCGCTGCTAAGACCGTCGATGGTGTCAAAGACGCCGAGGTTGCAACCCTTCCGATCACCAACGAGGTTCTAAAGGGTGACGAATACACCAAGATCACCGTTACCCTCGAGGCCGAATCGCTGTCGCAAGACGCGTTCGACGCAATCAAGGGTCTTCGCGCCGAGTTTGAAACCATGGCGGATGCTGGCGCTCTAGTCGGCGGACAAGAAGCTCAACAGCTCGATGTCAAGTCATCGTATGAGCGTGACCAGAGCCTGATCATCCCGATCATTCTTGGTCTCGTGTTCATTGTGTTGCTGCTGTTGCTTCGTTCGCTCGTTGCACCTGTGCTGCTGCTGCTCACCGTGGTCGGTTCGTTCTTTGCGAGCCTCGGTGCCGGTTGGTTGATCTTCGTCAACGTGCTCGGCTACTCGGCTCTCGACCTGAGCGTTTACCTCTTCTCGTTCCTGTTCTTGGTTGCCCTGGGTGTTGACTACAACATCTTCTTGGTGACCAGAGCGCAAGAAGAAAGCGGTGCGCTTGGTCTTCGCGAAGGCATGATCAAGGCTCTATCGTCGACCGGTGGTGTAATCACCTCGGCCGGTGTGTTGCTGGCTGCAGTGTTCGCCGTGCTCGGCGTTCTACCGCTGATCGCTTTGCTTCAGATCGGAATCATCGTTTGTATCGGTGTGCTTCTAGACACACTCTTGGTGCGAACCGTGATTGTGCCGGCTCTGGCATTCATGGCAGGCGAGAAGTTCTGGTGGCCACGCAAGCCGGC
>JBEDEQ010000062.1:0-5276 GCA_041175645.1 Actinomycetota bacterium
AAGGTGACTCGTTCGGCACTTCAGAACGCAGCATCTATCGCAGGACTGTTCTTGACCACCGAGGCTGTCGTTGCCGACAAGCCAGAGCCAGCTGCAGCACCAGCTGCACCTGGCGGAGGCATGGACTTCTAGTTCCAAAAAAAAGAAAAAGGGCGAAGCCATGAGGCTTCGCCCTTTTCTCTTGCTCTGACCATTTACGAGCAAGAGACTCTGGGATTGGCGAGGGGAGGCGCTCTCCCAGAGGGTTTCTAGCTGAACAATCGAGTGTTTGCACTTTCGACGTCAGAGTATTGAGTGGCTGCGTGGGCCAAGGCTTGGCCAATCTGGCCGAGTTGATCTGAGACGGTCGACTCGGTGACTCGCCACCGGCTAACCAGTTCTTGAAACGAGTTAGCCGCTACGCCCTGCCAAGAGTTCTGCAAGCCTTGAAGTTGAGCGTGTAGGTTGTCGATCTCGCCGCGGAGGCGACCGATGGTTGATTGAATGTTGCTGTTTGCCGCCAGCACCTGGGCTGCGTCTACTGAAAATTGCGTCATGCGAAGATTTTGTAGCTGAACGCCAGCGCTGTGTGGCGGAAAACAAAACCTGTGGATAACTTTTTAGCCTTGTGGCAGTTTGACGCTGAGCGTAGCTCCGCCGCCCTTTGTTTCGGTCGCCTTGATTGTTCCGCCGTGTTTTTCTACCAGGCCCTTGACGATGGCAAGGCCGAGCCCGCTACCGCCGGTCTCTCTGTTTCGTGAGTTATCAGCGCGGTAGAAGCGTTCAAAAACCTTGTCGCGCAATGACTTCGGAATTCCTTCACCACTGTCGCGCACCTCAAGAACCAAAAAGCCGTCGGCCATACCTGCTGCGACATAAACCGGTTTATCCTCTGGTGAGAAACGCGAGGCGTTTGCCAGGAGGTTAATCAAAACCTGCTTGATCATGTTCTGATCTACGTTCGCCATGAGGGTCGATGCCGACTCAAATTCAGCGCCGCTCAGATCTACCAACCGGATGTCGCGACGATACTCGGCTACCGACAAGTCTTTGGCGGCATTTCGGCACAGGGCGAGGATGTCGGTCTCATGGGTCTCGAGGGGCTTATCGTCATCGAGCCTCGCAAGCGAAAGCAGACTCTCAACCAAACTGGTCATGCGCACAGCCTCAGATTCGATGCGCGTCATCGCGTCATCGAGCTTGGCTTTGTCAGACAGAGCACCCATTCGATAAAGCTCGGCATAGCCGCGAACCGAAACCAGTGGGGTTCGAAGTTCGTGGCTGGCGTCGGCAACGAAACGGCGCATTTGCTCAAGGGTTTTGCCACGGGCATCCAAGGCGTCATCGATTGAGTCGAGCATCGTGTTTAGCGAACGGTTTACCCGCGACATCTCGGTCTGCCCCTCGAGGCGCAGAAGGCGTTGGCTGGTGTCACCGGCTGCAACGGCCGCCGCAGTGCGCTCGACTTCTTTGAGCGGACGCAGGGCTCTAGTGATAGTGAACCAAATGGCCATGCCACTCAGAAACAGTAAGAAGATTCCAAAAACTAGACCAACGTTGCGGTACTGATTCATGAGCCCGTTATTCGCATCGGTCGGCAGGGCTACGATCACCGAACCAGGAAACGCCTGCGAAGGCGCGGCGATCAATCGCCAACCAGCGCCTTCGTTCTCTTGAACAAAACGCCCGAGAGTGTCAACTTCGAATGGCAGCCCTCTAGTTGAAAGAACCGACTGCAAGTCGAAGTTTGAAATGTTTGGCAGCTGGCCAGTTGCAGTGGTTGATGAAGAGAAGGCAAGCACCAGCGAGCCCGAGGCGTCTAAAAAGGCGATGTAGTAGCCACTGGGAAGATTCGGCAGGCGCAACTGCCTGGTGGCAAGGTCTTGCTCAACCGTCAGAGGGCTCTGCTGACGCATTACCTCGACAGTCGAGATAAGCACGGTGTCTTGATTCTGGTGCAGGTAGGTTCTCAGCAGCGCCATGGTTCCAGCGCTAGAAACGATCAGTAGAAGCCCGATAAGGGCCACCGAAAGGGTCGTCAGTTTAGCGCGCAGTGAAATGCGCTCCCAAACTGCGGTTCCCTTTTCGCGCAACTACTTGTCTTTCTTCGGGCTCTTGTACATGTAGCCAACGCCTCGCTTTGTGACGATTACTGGCTCGCTGGTTAGTGGGTCTAGCTTCTTTCGCAGATAGCTCACATAAGACTCAACTATTCCCATTTCTCCACCAAAGTCATACTCCCAAACGTGGTCAAGAATCTGCGACTTGGTGAGAACGCGGTTCGCGTTTGACATGAGAAAACGCAATAGTTTGTATTCGGTCGGTGAGAACTCCACCAACTCGCCGTTTACGAAGACTTCGTGTGCATCTTCGTTCATCGAAATTTCTCCAACTTCGATGACGCTGTCAGAGGTTTCGACTTTCTGAGTGCGACGCAAGATGGCACTGATGCGAGCCATGATTTCATCAAGGCTAAATGGCTTAGTCATGTAGTCATCGCCACCGACGGTAAGACCAGTTACCTTGTCTTCGGTCTCGTCGCGTGCGGTAAGAAACAAGACCGGCACGTCGATTCCCATCGATCGAAGCTTCTTGGTGACGGCAAAACCACTTTGGTCTGGCAACATCACGTCGAGAAGAATGATGTCTGGTTTGCCCTTGTCAGCAGCAGCAACCGCGTCATTTCCGTTACCGACCGCATAGACCGAGTAACCATTGAAGCGAAGGCTGGTGGTGAGCAGATCACGGATGTTCGGCTCATCGTCAACGACTAATACCTTGATGGGTTCATTTGCCATATGCCCAGCATCCTAATCTTGCCTGTGAGATTGCTGTGAGCCACCTTTGAGTCGGTGGGGATTTACTTGAGCGGAGCGCTACAGCTGCTCAGCATCCAAGATCTCATAGCTGTAACCCTGCTCGGCCAAGAAGCGCTGGCGGTTTTGGGCAAAGTCTTGGTCAACCGTGTCTCTGGCGATGATTGTGTAGAACGACGCCTTGCGGCCATCGGCCTTGGGTCTGAGCAAGCGCCCAAGACGCTGAGCCTCTTCTTGTCGCGAACCGTAAGAGCCCGAAATCTGAATGGCGACCGAGGCTTCAGGAAGGTCAATCGAGAAGTTGGCTACCTTCGACACAACCAGGGTTGGTTCGACGCCTTCGCGGAAGGCCTGAAATAGTCGCTCTCGCTCGTCAACGGGAGTTTCACCGGTGATGAACGGAACTCCAAGTGCTGCGGCCACCGTGTAAATCTGGTCGAGGTACTGACCGATAATCAGGGTTGGCTCACCAACGTGCCTGGCCAGAAGATCTTGCATCACCTGAATCTTCACCGGCGAGGTTGCGGCGATTCGGTAGCGATCATCTTGGGCAGACATTGCGTAGTCGAGACGCTCTTCGTCTTGCAGGTCAACGCGAACCTCGAAACAGGCAGCCGGCGCAATGTAGCCCTGAGCTTCAATCTCTTTCCAAGGTGCATCAAAACGCTTCGGACCAATGAGTGAGAAGACGTCGCCTTCTTTGCCATCCTCACGAACCAATGTGGCGGTGAGACCTAGGCGTCTGCGGGCTTGAAGGTCTGCGGTCATTTTGAAAATCGGTGCCGGCAGCAGGTGAACCTCGTCGTAGACGATTAGGCCCCAGTCTTTGGCATTCAGCAGGGCTAGGTGTGCGTATTCATTTTTGCGCTTGGTAGTCAAAATTTGGTAAGTGGCGATGGTGACCGGCTTTACCTCTTTGACCGAGCCTGAGTATTCGCCGACGTCATCTTCGCTGAGTGATGTGCGCTTGAGCAGCTCGGCCTTCCACTGTCTGGCCGAGACGGTGTTGGTAACCAAGATCAGCGTGCTGGTTTTCGCCACGGTCATCGCCGTTGCACCCACGATGGTCTTTCCGGCACCACAAGGCAGAACGACGACGCCAGAGCCGCCTTCCCAGAACTTTTCGACCGCAAGCTTTTGGTAGCCGCGCATCGTCCAGCCGTTTTCAGTCAGGTCGATGGGGTGCGGGGTGCCTTCGGTGTAGCCCGCCAAGTCTTCTGCCGGCCATCCGAGTTTGAGCAATTCTTGTTTTACCGCACCGCGCGCCCAGTCTTGAATGCGAAAAGCCGTTTCACTGATTCGCCCGCCGAGCAGATCGGCCATCTTTCGGTGGTGACCGGCCTCAACCAGAATCGCTGGGCTGTCAGAAGTGAGCTCGAGCCCACCATCTTCTGCTCTCCTGATCACCAAGCGCCCGTAGCGAGACATGGTTTCGACGATGTCGGTGCGCACCGAGGTGGGCACCGCGAACTTTACGTATCGATCTAGAACGCCCAGAACAAAGTCGGCGTCGTGCCCGGCGGCGCGAGCGTTCCATAGGCCAAGTTTTGTGATTCGGTAGGTGTGAATGTGCTCGGGTGCGCGCTCGAGCTCGGCAAAGACGGCCAGATCGTGTCGGGCATCAACCGCGTCGGGGTGATCAACCTCAAGCAGAGCGGTCTTGTCGCTCTGAACAATCAGTGGTCCAGTCATCCTTTTAGCCTAGTTTCTATCGCCGACATGCAAAACCTAGGTCAGCTCTAGCGTTGTGATGTTGGCCAGCGGCAAGGTGCGCTCGATGTCTGCCTTGCGGTCTCGACCTCGCAATCGCCCGTTAGCCAAACCAATCGGCTCGAGCACAAATTCGTATTCGCCGCCATCGCGACCGACATAAACCACTCGGATGTTCGCCTTGTTCTTGATCGCCAACTGAACCTGGCGCAACTTGGTTTCATCGTCGCTCGATCCGGCGGAACTGTCGGCGGCTCGAAGTTTCGCCAGCGTCACTTCGATGGCATTCACCGGCGAAACGGACTGGGCACCAAACGCAATCTTTTCTGGCGAAACGATCTTGCCTTTCGCAGTTACCCGAACCGCGAGGTGCCCGTTTTCGCGCAGGGTGTAGTAGGCGACATCCGCGCTGAATTTGGTGAACAGGCGCAGAGGCTCAATCTGACGAAGGCTTAGGCTGCGCAAGCGCAGATCGTTGGCCAGCTCTATCGCGAAGGCGGGTTCGTGAACCTCGATGAAGCTTGAGGCGCCGGTATCGTCGGCGACCACGCGCAGGCGACCAAATCTTCGGGCCACGTCGGCAAGCAGGTACTCAACCGGTTGTGGCAGATTCTTTCCCGAGAGCTCGACGAGCGTCGTGCGAATTTGATCTACATCTAGGCCGGTTTCGAGTGCATAGCTCAGGCTAAGCGCGCTGATTCTGAAATGACTTGCGAGCCCAACCTTGTCGGCGTCGAGAAAAGTTCGAAGCTTTTTCTCGATCTCAAGAGT
>JBEDEQ010000063.1:0-5250 GCA_041175645.1 Actinomycetota bacterium
GCCAAGAAGTCGTTGACTGTGACCACGTGAACACCGCGGCCAGCAATGGCGTTTAGGTACGCCGGAAGGGTAGCAACCAGGGTTTTACCTTCACCGGTTTTCATTTCGGCAATGTTGCCGAGGTGAAGCGCAGCACCACCCATGATTTGAACATCGTAAGGTCGCATGCCTAGGGTTCGGTGAGCTGCTTCGCGAACAGCTGCAAAGGCTTCAGGAAGCAGGTCGTCAAGGCTTTCGCCAGCTGAGTAACGTTCGCGCAAAATAGCGGTCTCGTTCTTGAGTTCTTCGTCGCTAAGTGCCTTGAACGAATCTTCGAGGGCATTTACGGCAGCGGTGTAGTTGCGCAAACGGTTGAGCACTCGGCCTTCGCCTGCGCGCAGCAACTTGTTGATGATTGATGCCAAAGTAGTGCTCCAAACCTTAATTTGTGGCTTGACTCAATCTTAGACGCGGGTAAAGGTGCACGAATCTAGAACGAAAACCAGCGTTATGCCATTGGAGAAATCGCTGCTTCTAACTGGCCAGCTTCTCGAGTTCAATGAGCAGGTCAACATCGGCTGGTTGAACGTCTAAGCCCTTGAAATCGCTGGCACTTAGCTCTGCTGTGCCTGGTTGAGCATGCCTGCCACGGTGCACTTTGCGCTTGTCAGCGGCTCGTCGCAACTGCTCTAAGAGCCGACCAAAAGCAGCGTCAAATGCTGAGAACTTGTCTGGGGCGTGGGCGTGAGCTCGAAGAACCTGGCCACCCGAGTGAGTTGTCAATTCAACCTCATCTTCTGGGCCAGCGGTTCTAGAGTGATCGTGGCGTGTGACCTTGATAATCAGGTCGGCTTCTTGATGAAAATAGTGCTCTATTTTGGGGGCGCGATCGGCCACATAATCATGAAAGCGGCTGGAGATTTCGAGGTTGTGAGCGGAAATTTGAATTTTCATTTGTTTCCTCCATCGATCAGCGTTGATTGCCTGGTGATGAAAATGTACGCCCGTTTTTGATTTTCTGCATTCAAATTTCGCGAATTACTGAATTTCTTTTTTAGTGTGGGCGAGGGTTACGAACCCGAGCACCTGGCCGCCAGCGTCGGCGGCGGCTCGAAATGCCTCGAGAATCGTCGCCCCGGTAGTTGTGACGTCGTCGATGATTACCAACCCACGCTCACCCTGCGGCTCGAAATGCATGCTGCCATGCAGGTTTGCAAACCTCTGCTCGGCGCCCAGTGCACGCTGGTCGGCTGTGTCTCGCATGAGTTTGAGCCCGCGACTAACGGGCAACCCGCTTTGTTTAGAAACCCGAGCCGCGAGCATCGCCCCGAGATTCACCCCACGGCGTCGAACCGAGGCAAGCGAAGACGGAACGGGTAACAGAGCGACCGACGGCAAATCGGCATACTGCTCGGCCGCCACTCGACCCATTGCCGCACCGATTGGCGCGAGCAGCGAAGTCTGGCCGTGATCTTTGATGGCCGTGATGAGTGCAGCCGCTGAACCGTCGAACGCCGTTAGGGCGACGCCGCTCAGGCCGGGCAACTGCAGTTCGAGCGGTGCTGCGCGCTCGTGCATCCACTCGGGTTTGCAACTGATGCAGATTTGCGCACCTAGTTTTCGACAATAGAGACAAGAGGTCGGCAAGACTAAATCAACAAATTCGGCGAGACGCATGCAAACAGCCTCAACTAAAGGCAAGACCTTCAGCAGACCGGCCGAGAAACTGTGTAGAACTTTGAAGCGCAGACCTAGTGACCCGCAAAGTGCATGGTTCGCACCGACAACTGAACTTCGCTCCAAACCGAGCTTCGCGACTGAAGCAGGGTTCCGTCGTCTTTCAAAACAAACAAGAACGGTCCATTTAGGTTTGCCACAATCTGTCTAGCGCCAGGCACGGCGGTGTAAACCCTGGTAGTTCCGCCGATAGTCATAACCGTTGGGCGCACAGCACCGCTCGAATCAGTCACAAGGGCCGCAATGTGCCCGGCATCAGCCCAACTCATGGCAAAAGCATCACCGAAGGTGTTCACCAGAGGCACACCGTTACCGAGTTTGTAAGGCAACCCAGCATTGTCGCGAAGAATCGGGTAAAGCCAGATTCCACGCTTGTCACCCGTGTGCAGAGCGGCAATTCGAGCACCATCTGGGCTCACACCAAAAACGTTCGTCGCTGATCCAGCCAAAACGGCTGTGTCGATGCGCTTGGCATTGCCAAAAGCGTCAAAAACCCTCCAGGTAGAAGACTGAGCCGAACCGACCGACCACATGAAGCCACGGTTATCCCAAGAAGGTGCCAATAAGCCCGAACGCGGATCAACCAACGTTGGAGACTTGTCGATCGCCAGCAGATTCACCTGATAGAGGCCAAGTTCGGTGACGAATCCGAGTTTCTTAGAGGTCGCATCAAGCGCGAACTCTCGAGCTCCACTCAGCATCGATGCGCTAGAAGAGGGTGTGTAGACGGCGCTTGTTTTTCCGCTTTGGAACAGCCCATCAGAATCGAGAGTCACCGGTGCGGATGCGTATACCTGAGGCATCGGCACCTGAATCTCATCGATACCGAGGTCGTTTCGGTTTACCGTGATTCTGACTCGCTCGACAGATGGAATCTGTAGCAGGGTCGCTTTCACCTGAGCTTGGATGTGCCGCAGAGCCTGCGCATCAGCACCAAGCAATTCATCGCTGAAGTCGACGTTTGCCACACCCTCGGTGATGGTCACAGAATTCAACGAAAGTTTGGTGCCCGCCGGGAAGTCCCAAGCCAGCGCTTCGCGCATCCAAGGTCTAGGGCCATTGAGTAGCGCCTGCATCAGCTCTGTTGCTGTCGATGTTCGCGAAGGGAACCAGCGGATGTCAGGCACCAGCGAAAGGTGGTTCGAGTCGTAGAAGTAGACCTGATATGGCTTGAACAAAACCGAGAAGTTGGGTGAGATCAGAACAGTCAGATTCGGAGCCTTTGAGATGCGCCACTCGCCTGCCTCCTGCACTAGCTCGAAATCTAGATAGCGCTTAACTTCTCCCGATTTGGCATCGTAAACACCGTTGGCATCGATGGTGGCACTCACCTGAAGCTCGACTCGGGCATTCGACTCATCAATTAGGTCAAAGGCCGTGGCACCCTGCTGCACCAATACTTCATCTGATGCCGACCACTCTGATTTGAAATTGTTCGCAAGGTAACTTCTTGCCACTTCATAGTCATTTTGCGGACCGTTTCCGGCACTCAAGAAGCCGGTAACAATTTGCTGTTGAGAATCTCCGGGGCTCGGTAGTGATGGGCTGTAGTAAAGATAGTCATCGGTGGATTCGATTTGAACGTTGGGGCCGACACCGATTGCTCCCGAACGCGGAAGCTGCGCGCATCCGGTTAGAAACACTGCGATGGCGACCAAGGCGATTATTCGACGCATCAACTTGCACCATCTTTCTTTGCGGCAGCCTTCTTCGTGCTCAACGGCAAAGGAGACTGGGTGAATAGCACTCCCTGGGTTCGTGGCAATGTGAGTCTGAACGTTGATCCCTCGCCTGGCTTGGATGTCGCCTGCAGCCATCCGTTGTGAATGTTGGTGTCTTCGGTCGCAATCGAAAGACCGAGCCCTGTTCCACCTACGGTGCGCTTGCGAGAAGGATCGGCTCGCCAGAAACGATCGAAGACTCGATCTAGCTCGGTACGGCTCATTCCGACACCGTGATCGGTAACCGTCACCGCAACCGCAGTATCGCTGGCTCCGACGTGCACCTCAATCGGCTTGCCTTCACCGTGCTCAATCGCGTTAGAAAGAAGATTGCGAAGCACGCGTTCAATTCTTCGAGCATCGATTTCTGCGTTTACCGGACCAGATGGAATATCGACGACTAGATCACAGCAACGCGACGACGCAAGCGGCTCGATGTGGGCTAACGCCATGCCGACAACGCCGTTCAAGTCTGTGGTTTCGAACTCAGCGCTGACTGCACCGGCGTCGTAGCGCGAAATCTCGAGCAGGTCGCTGAGCAGCGCGTCGAATCGAGTGAGTTGGCTTTGCAAGGTTTCAAGTGAGCGCAAGGCGTTTGGCGGTAGCTCGTCGCGCTGCTGGTCGAGAATGGCAACCGAAAGTTTGATGGTGGTCAACGGCGTGCGAAGTTCGTGCGAAACATCAGACACGAATCGTTGCTGCATCTTCGAGAGCTTGTTCAAGGCACCAATCTGCGACTGCAGGCTTGAAGCCATCGAGTTAAACGACTTGGCCAGATTTGCGATGATATCTTCGCCCTTTTCGGTGAGGCGTCGATCGAGAGCGCCAGCAGCCAACTCCTCGGCAGCACTGGCAGCAACTCGAATTGGGTTTACGACTCGCATCGATACGTAATACGCAACAGCACCGATGAGCAGAATCAAAATGGCACCACCGAACACCAGGGTGCTCTGAACAAAATCAAGAGTCTGCTGAGCGCTCACCAAGTCATAGACCAGATAAAGCTCGTATTTTCCGGCCGAAGGAATATCGATTTGCGAGCCAACCACAACGGCAGGGTGCTCACCGTTGACCACTGGAAGCGAAATCGATTGGTAGACAACCTTGCCAGGTGTGTTGCGAACTGTGGCACGCAGCCCTTCGGGAATCACCGCGGTGTCAAGGTCGAGCGAGATTGGGCTCTGTAAAACCACGGATGCTTGTTGCCCAGGTGCTCGCAGCAGTGCGACTCGTCGCGGCTCTGAGGTAGTACTCGACTCTAGGTTCGGCACGATCGAGTTCATGATCGATTGCAAACCAATTTCGTCGGTTGCATTTGCCGACGAGAAAATGTTTTGAACTTCACTGGCTGAGCGGGCTGAATCTTTGACTACCTGGTCAAGCCTGGTTGCGAACAAACCGCTACCGATTGAGTACGAGAGAAAGCCACCCACGGCCACCAACGCAACACCACTGAGAATTACGGTGGTGGCGGTATAGCGAGCCTGCAGCGATTTCTTGAAATACGAGATCACCGCTTGTGCGATGCCTCGAAGGTTCAAGAAGTTGCGCCCGCCTTGTAGCCGACTCCACGCTCGGTGACCACAATCTTTGGATCTTCAGGGTCATCTTCGATCTTCGAACGCAGGCGCTGAACGTGCACGTTGACGAGGCGGGTGTCTGCCTTGTACTGGTAGCCCCAAACCTTTTCGAGCAACATTTCGCGAGAGAAAACCTGCTTCGGCATCTCGGCAAGAGTCTGAAGCAAGCTGAACTCAAGCGGAGTGAGTGAGATGCGCTCACCATCGCGACGAACCTCGTGGCCGGCTACGTC
>JBEDEQ010000064.1:0-5718 GCA_041175645.1 Actinomycetota bacterium
CGCCAGCCGCATATTTGGTTGGGTCGAATGGGTTGGCCGGTGCAATCTGCTCACCGTTTTCGAAATACCCCTCGGATGTTCGCACCGACTTGATCGAAGTGTCGGCGCTGAGCGCCTTGGCATATTCGACCACCTGGTCGTCGCTAGCGCCCTTGGCCAGAACCTCGACCGGGTTGGCTTCGCGGCCTTCGAAACGTTCGCGAATAATGTTGCTGGCCGCAACCACTCGGTTGTCGCGCGGCAAGATGCGGTCATCCACTTGGCCAAACTGCACGCCGTTACCGAGGGCAACGAGTGAGCCGAGGGCGAGCACGCTCACCAGCAACACGCGAATCGGCTTTTGCATTACCGAACGGGCGATGTCGGCCCAGATGCCTTCGTCTTGATGATTGAGCGCACCCTTATAGAGAGTGAACTTGTTGACGCGGTCGCCGAGCAGGTTGAGCGCGGCCGGCAGTGCAAACAGCGCGGATGCAAGCGAAAGCCCCACAACCGCAACGCCTGCGTAGGCCATCGACTTCAAGAAGTACTGCGGGAAGATCGCCATCGAGCCGAGCACGATTGCAACTGTCATGCCGCTAAAGAGCACGGTGCGGCCGGCGGTGAGCACCATCTTTTCGACGGCCTCGCTCACGTTCGAGCCGGCTTGGCGCTCTTCTCTAAAGCAGGGCGTAGTCGATGCCCAGGCCCAGGCCCAAACCGGTGATGAGGTTGGCCGAGAACACCGAGGTGTCGGTGAACAGCGTGGCAACCCAAACAAAGAAGAACGAACCCACGATCGACAGTGCGCCGACCATCAGAGGGAGCCCGGCCGCCACGAGCGAACCGAACACAAAAATCATTAGAACCAACATGATTGGCAGCGCGATGGTTTCGGCGAGCGCTAGGTCACTCGAAATCATGGCGTTGAGCTCGCTGGTTACGGCGACCATGCCGGCTAGATAAACGGATGCTTCGTTGAAGCCGCCCCCGAACTCATCTTGCATCTCGGTGGCAACCTTGGCCTGGTTCACCTTGTCGTCGAGGTTGACGAAGAAGTAGACGGCGGTTCCGTCGATGCTCTTGAGGCTGGCTGCTCGACCGTTCGTGTAATACGAGCTGACCTCGTCTACCGCAGAGTACTCCTTTAGGCGGTCGGTGAACGCGGTTGCCACGGTTTGGCTCAGTGGGTCATCGGCCGAGCGACCAAAGTCGAGAATTGCCACGAGCTCTGGCTGGTCGATTTTGAACTCGGTGCTCAGCAGCGTGGTGACGCGGGCCGAGTCGCTGGTTGGGTCTTCATAGCCGCCACCCTTGAGTGCGCCGAATGACTGAATGCCGAAGATTGTCGACAGGGCGATGAGTGCGATGAACCCATAAAGTACGGTTTTGCTGCGGGTGGTAACTAATTTGGCAAGGCGCTTCATAAGGTCTTTTGACTTCTAACGTTTGGGGCACCTAAGAGTTGGTGCAAAGATGGTGCTATGAAGGCTCAACGCAGAACCATCGCAACGTATTTCTTTTCACTAGCAATTATCGGCTTACTCTCAGCCTGGTATTTCAACTTTCTGGCCGTGCTCGGTCGCGAAGACTATTTGGCCGACGGTTTTACGTCGAATGTCGACTGGGTTTATTCGCTCGATCTGCTCATCGGTGGCATCGCCGGCATGACGCTCATAGTCATCGAAGGCCGCCGACTCGGCATGAAGCACCTGTGGGCATACATCGCCCTGGGCTTTGTCACCGCGTTCGCCTTCGTCTTTCCACTGTTTCTCGGCATGCGCGAACTGCGTTTGCGACGCATCGACCTCGCCGGTGGCCGAATCGACACCTATGAGTTCGATAAACACCGCGTGGATGTCTGGGTGCCACCAAGCGTGAGTGACACCACCCCCGTGCTCGTGATGCACGACGGCAAGAACGTGTTCTTCAGCGAGCACTCGACCTTCGGGGCGACCTGGGGCATTCTCGACGCTCTGCGTGATGGGCGCATCCGTGCTGAAAAGAAGCCACTGATCATTGCGGTTTGGGGTTTGAGCGATGCCACACGCATCAACGAGCTCGGGCCAGAAGACCTTTACGTTGAGCATCCTGAGATTTTCGACATGCTGCCACCTGAGCTCATGCCGGCCACTCGCACCCCGATGTCGAACGCCTACCAGTCGCTGGTCGCCACCCGCATCGTGCCTGAGCTGGCCGCCAAGTATGGCATCGCGCTGCACCCCGACCGCACGGCGATTGCCGGCTCGAGCATGGGCGGCCTTGCGTCACTTTATGGTTTGGCGAAGCATCCCGATGTTTATGGCACCGCGCTTTGCTACTCGACTCACTGGCCGTTCGGTTTTGAGATCACGGTCGACAAGTTGACCAAGCTTGTGCCACCTGCCGGCCACCACCGCATCTGGACAGACACCGGAACCATCGAGCTCGACGCGATCTACCCGCCGTTTCACGCGGCGGCTGCCGAAAAGTTGGCGCAACGTGGCTACCGCTATGACGTCGACTTTATTCACGCGATCTACCCGAACACCGGTCACAGCGAAACCTGGTGGGCCGGCCGCGTTGAGCACCCGATCAACTGGTGGCTCGACCCGAACGAGCCGCGCACCTCAATCGAAGAGCGCCGCTGGGTGGGCAAGCCTCATACCTAGCTTTGGTTCACCTGCGGCTTGTGATATGGCGCAAGTATGGCCACTAGCACCGCACCCCCAACTGCAACCCACCCGGCAATGGTTAGAGAGTTCTGCACACCGACATTAAACGCCTCTAGCCCAGCTTCAACTAACTGTGGCCACATCTGCTCTAGACCGGCAGGGGCATCCATTTGGGTAAACGCAACCGATGATTCGAGTTTCTCGGCGACCTGTTCAGGAAGTTTTGAAGTCGCAGCCGCCATCTCACTCTTATAGCTGTCAGTGAGGGCCGCGCCAAGAATTGCAATACCGACGGCCGAACCCACTTCACGTGCTGTGTCGTTTACTGCAGAAGCCACTCCTTGCTTTGATGCCGGAAGGGCTTCGGTGATGGCAACCGTGGCCGGCGTAGCTGCAAGTGAAAGACCCGATCCGAACAAGAGAATGCCAATCGTGAAGTACCAGTAGTCGAACTCAACTGGCAAGTTTGAGAAATGGAACATCGAGTAACCGAAAAGTGCCAGACCGATTGAACCGAGTATTTTCTGCGACACTTTTTGCGACAGCAAACCCGCAATTCTGGAACCCGGAAGAACAACAAGCGGCATCCAAAGTAGTTGCGTAGCAGCTTGAAGCGGGGTTAGACCCGCAACAAACTGTAGATACTGCATACCTACAAAAATGAACCCAAACTGTGCAAAGAACTGCACCGTAATTGATAGCGACCCAGAACTGAAGCCTCGGAGCTTAAATAGTCTGGGGTCGAGAAGCGGATGTTCTACACGCAGTTCCCACAAGACGAATATCACAAGCGCTAGTGAACCAACAGTCAGACCTGACACACTCTCAACTGAATCCCAACCGCGCTCGGGGCCTTCAATGATTCCAAAAACTACTCCACCAACGCCCAGTATCGAAAGCAGCCCGCCCAGAAGGTCAATTTTGTGGGCATCGGCGTCTTTTGAGTCAGGAACCAAGAGCGTTCCCAAAATCGAGAGGATGGCCAGGCAGACGTTGAGTGCAAAGAACGAGTTCCAGGCGAAGTACTCCATGAGAAAAGCTGTGGCAAACAAACCGAGAACCGCACCACCACCGGCAACGCCAACCCAAACGCCGATTGCTTTGCCGCGCTTCTCAGGCGGAAACGAGGTTGTGATTACAGAAAGTGTCGACGGCATGATGAATGCAGCACCGATTCCCATGATCACGCGTGCCAAAATCAGGCCATCCGGTTCGGTCTGTACAAACCCGAGGGTCGCTCCCACCGCGAAAACTACCAAGCCAAATAACAAAGATCGTTGACGTCCCAAACGATCGCCCAGCGCGCCGGCGATTAATAGCAAACCAGCAAAGACAACAGTGTAAGAGTCGACAATCCATGTCAACTGGGTCTGTGTCGCACCTGTTTCTGTAGCAATGTTGGGTAGGGCAAGGTTTAGACCTGCAACAGCTGAAACTACGGTCATGAGTGAAATTGCGATGGTTGGCAAAACCAGTGGGTTTACCTTTTGACCGATGGCCATGAGAACTCCAATTCGATTTATTCTACGCATGTTGAATAATGCCAAGATACTGTAGCGCAATAGATATATCAACGAGCGTGGAATAATTAGCTCATGGTGGCAAAAACATCCCCCGGGCGCCCTAAGGCATCGTCACAGAATCGCCGCGACCAAATATCCAAAGTTGCCGCCCGACTTTTTTCAGATCTTGGGTACGAGAAAACCACTATTCGCCTAGTTGCCGATGAAGCGGGAGTAGACCCTAAGCTCGTGATGCACTACTTCGGCAACAAGCAGCGCTTATTCGTTGCAACAATGAAGGTGCCCAGCGAAGTGCACGCCGCGCTAACGCTACTCAAACTCACGCCAAAAGCGAGCTGGGGAAATCGGATTGCCGACGTGATTTGGCTTGCTCAAAAATCAAGCGCTATTGAGACATTGGTCGGTGTTATTCGCGCGAGCTCAAGTGAACCTGAAGCGGCCGAAATGTTTCGCGAATTCTATTTAGAGAACCTTTTGTTGCCCATGGTGTCGCAACTCGACGTTGACCATCGAGAAATAAGGGCGGTGATGATGAGCTCGCTGATGGCGGGTTACGTTTTCACCACCCAAATTGTAGGCCTCGCCGATTATTTGAAACTCGACTCGAAGAAGACAAAAAAACTCTTCGCAAGTCTTGTTCAAACTATCTTGACTTCAGAAATTGGTAAGACTTCAGCCAAAACCAAGCGGGCCAACAGTTAAATCAAACGCTCCAAAGCCGCGTTTGGCTTGGTGCTCATGAAGCGCAGCACGTCGTCGTCAACCATGATGTCTCTCATGGTGATGGCGCGAGTTAGATAGAGCCCCTCGAGTGAGCGCACGCGGCTTAGCGCCACATAGGTTTGGCCGGGGCTGAACGCGCCGCGACCCATGTCGATCTGCACTTCGTCGTAGGTTTGCCCCTGCGACTTGTGCACGGTGACGGCCCACGCCAGGCGAAGCGGTATCTGCTGATATTCAGCGAGGATGATCGGCACAACCACCTCTTTAAACTTTTGTGCGTCTTCGTCGAACTCTTCTTCGATCTCGTAGCGCACTTTCTCCCAGGTCGAAACCGTGACATCGAACTCTTCGCCGTCAACATCGACCACAACGTGAGCGTCGTTGATGATTTGAATGACGTGACCGATGGTTCCGTTCACCCAACGCTTGACCGGGTAGCCCTCTTTGGTTTTGCGGTTCGACTGGTCGTCGTTCTTGACGAACATCACCTGCGCGCCTTCTTTAAGCACAAGAGTTGGCTCAACCGGCAGTGCGCGGCCGAAGGTCTGGGCGTCGCCGGTAGCGAACTTTGCCTCGAATGATTTGATGGGCGTGGTTAGCTTCGACAAGCGAGTGCTGTTGATGTTGTCGACGGTTGAGTTAACGGTGCAGAGGCGAATCACGTCATCGTGTGGCGGAAAGCGATTGCCGGCGCGATTGATCTCGTCGAGCATGTCTTGAGTGCAAGAGCCGTCGCGAATGGCGTTGAGAATCGTTTTGAAACCCTCATCGTGCTGCCTGAAGATTTCGTTCAACTCATAGCGCTCGAGGTCGGCGTCACGCCAAACGTGCGCGTCGAA
>JBEDEQ010000065.1:0-5044 GCA_041175645.1 Actinomycetota bacterium
AACTGTGGTCTTTCCGACTCCTCCCTTGAGGGAGCTGACGCTGAGAACATACACGTCTATAGGCTACCTTTTTATAAACGCCATAACACCCAAGACCCTTAGCAAAACTAGGACTCGATGTTCAAGAAAATCCTTGTCGCCAACCGTGGTGAGATTGCTATTCGCGCTTTCCGCGCCGCGTATGAGCTGGGTGCTGCAACCGTTGCAGTTTTCCCTTATGAGGATAGAAACTCGAGCCACCGACTAAAGGCCGATGAGGCGTACCAAATCGGAACAGAAGGCCACCCGGTTCGGGCGTATCTTGATGTTTCAGAAATCATTCGAGTTGCCAAAGAGTCTGGCGCTGATGCCATTTACCCTGGCTACGGCTTTCTTTCAGAGAATCCAGATTTGGCCGAGGCGGCTGCAGCCAACGGAATTACCTTCATCGGCCCGAAATCCGATGTTCTTGAGCTCGCCGGTAACAAGGTAAACGCCAAAGAAGCTGCGATTGCGGCTGGTGTTCCAGTTCTTGCATCATCACCATCGTCTTCTGACGTCACCGAATTGCTAGCTCACGGTGATGACATCGGATTCCCGCTGTTCGTAAAGGCGGTTGCTGGCGGTGGCGGTCGCGGAATGCGCCGCGTCAATGAGGCTTCTGGGTTGGCCGCTGCGCTTGCCGAAGCGATGCGTGAAGCCGATGCCGCTTTCGGTGATCCAAGAGTGTTTCTTGAGCAGGCCGTTTTGCGTCCACGTCACATCGAGGTTCAGATTCTTGCCGATGGTGCGGGCAACGTTGTTCACCTGTTCGAGCGTGACTGTTCGGTTCAGCGTCGCAACCAGAAAGTAGTCGAGATTGCGCCTGCTCCGCTGATCGACGAAGACTTGCGTCAGGCTCTGTATCGCGACGCCGTTGCATTTGCTAAGCAAATCGGCTACTCAAACGCCGGGACTGTTGAATTCTTGATCGACACCGTTGGGCCAAATGCAGGCAAGCATGTCTTTATTGAGATGAACCCACGAATTCAGGTTGAGCACACCGTTTCTGAAGAAATCACCGACATTGACTTGGTGCAGAGCCAGATGCGTATCGCCTCAGGTGAGACCCTGCCACAGCTTGGACTTACCCAAGACGCCATCAAGATGCACGGGTTTGCTCTGCAGTGCCGCATCACCACCGAAGACCCTGCAGCCGGTTTTAGGCCAGACACAGGCAAAATCACTACCTACCGCTCACCGGGTGGTGCCGGTATTCGCCTAGATGGCGGAACCATTGCTGCGGGTAGCGAGGTCAGCCCACACTTTGACTCACTCCTGGTGAAACTCATCGCCAAAGGCAAAGACTTTCCTACAGCCGTTATTCGAGCCAGACGCGCGCTCGCGGAGTTCCGCATCCGTGGTGTTTCTACCAACATTTCGTTCTTGCAAGCAGTCATGAACGACGAAACCTTCGCCAGTGGAGATCTGAGCACATCCTTCATCGATGAGCGCCCGCAGCTTTTCACCGCAGCCCCTTCACTTGACCGCGGAACCAAGATTCTCACCTGGCTTGCCGATGTGACGGTAAACCAGCCTTACGGGCCACGTAATGGTCGAATTTCGCCAGCTCTGAAGCTGCCCGAGCTAGACCTAACCGTGCCTGCGCCGGCTGGCTCTCGACAGGCTCTGCTCGAACTTGGTCCAAAGAAATTCGCCGAGCAGCTTCGCCAGTCCACCGCCGTTGCAATCACCGATACCACCTTCAGGGATGCACACCAGTCGTTGCTCGCAACTCGTGTGCGCGGGCGTGACTTAGTTCAGGTTGCACCCTATCTGGCACGTCTAACCCCTCAGTTGCTTTCGGTAGAGGCTTGGGGAGGAGCAACTTACGACGTAGCGCTGCGCTTCTTGGGTGAAGACCCTTGGGAGCGACTAGCCGCGCTGAGAACCGCACTGCCCAACCTGTGTATTCAAATGTTGCTACGCGGCCGAAACACGGTTGGCTATACTCCATACCCGACCGAGGTAACTGACGCCTTCGTCAAAGAGGCTGCTGCCACCGGCGTAGATATTTTCAGAATTTTTGATGCCCTGAACGACGTCAGTCAGATGAAGCCGGCGATTGACGCGGTGCTGCGAACCGAAACAGCGCTCGCCGAAGTTGGCCTTTGCTACACCGGAGACCTGCTAGACCCATCCGAAACCCTTTACACACTCGACTACTACCTTGAGTTGGCTCAGCAGATCGTTGACGCGGGTGCGCACATCCTTGCCATTAAAGACATGGCGGGTCTATTGCGCCCAGCAGCCGCTGCAAAGCTCGTCAAGGCGCTTCGCGAGCGTTTTGACCTTCCGGTTCACTTGCATACCCACGACACCGCTGGCGGCCAACTGGCCACCCTCATGGCGGCAATTGACGCCGGAGTAGACGCAGTTGACGTGGCATCGGCTCCGATGTCCGGCACCACGAGTCAGCCATCGGCCTCGGCCTTGGTTGCGGCTCTAGCGCACACCGAACGCGACAGTGGCATTCCGCTCGACTCGGTAACTGCTCTAGAGCCTTACTGGGAAGCAGTGCGTCAGGTTTACGCTCCATTTGAGTCTGGTTTACCAGGCCCAACCGGACGCGTTTACAAACACGAGATTCCGGGTGGTCAACTGTCAAACCTGCGCCAGCAGGCCATCGCACTCGGTCTCGGACACCAGTTCGAGAAGGTCGAAGACATGTATGCGGCAGCAAACCGCATTCTCGGCCGCCCAACCAAGGTGACACCATCGTCGAAGGTGGTTGGCGACCTCGCTCTGCACTTAGTTGCAGTAGGTGCAGACCCTGACGACTTTGCCGAGAACCCGCAAAACTACGATGTGCCAGATTCGGTTATTGGTTTCATGGCCGGCGAGCTGGGTGATCTGCCAGGCGGTTGGCCAGAACCGTTCAGAACTAAGGTGCTTCAAGGTAAGAACCCTAAGTTCGGTCTCACCGCAGTTAGCGAAACCGACTTGGCGGCACTTACCTCAGACGACGCCAAGGTACGACGTTCCACTTTGAACCGATTGCTCTTTGCTGGCCCGACCGCAGATTTTGAGGCAACTCGTGAGAAGTACGGCAAGCTCGACGAAGTCGACACCGTCGACTACCTGTACGGTCTCGAGCAGGGGCGCGAACACGTCGTTCAGATCACCAAGGGCATCAGACTGTATGTCGGCCTCGAAGCCATCGGTACGCCTGACGCGAAGGGTTTCAGAACCGTTATGGCTACGCTCAACGGTCAGCTTCGCCCCATCAACATCCGCGATAAAAAGATTGTCTCGAACGCTCCACAGGCCGAGAAAGCCGACCTCAAGAACCTAGGTCACGTCGCAGCGCCTTTCCAAGGTGTTGTGACCATGGCGACGGTAGAAGGCGCACACATTGAGGTTGGCCAGGCCGTCGCAACTATTGAGGCGATGAAGATGGAGGCAACCATCACCGCAAGTACCGCGGGTGTGGTTCGTCGAATCGCGATTTCGAAGACCCAAAGCGTGGATGCTGGCGACTTGTTATTGGTTATCGAAACCGAGTAACCCAACCAAAGAACATGTGTGCTTTTGGGAACCTCGGTTAGACTTGCGTGAGTAACTCTGGGGGAGAGCACACTAACAATTCAGGAGTAACGTGGGTTTCAACGACAAGTTTGACGATCAAGAGAACCAGCATTCGGGTGAGGCTCAAGGGTCTGACCAGGCGCTATCGCGCACGCACTCTCTCGGAGATGCCGGAATCGATGCTGGAACCGTCGATGTCACTCCTGCGACCGCAAGCGTTGAAATCATTCGCGAAGAACCACGTGTCGTCATGGAATCCCCCGTGGAGCAGCCCCTAACTCGACGCACGAACTACTCTCGACGCGACAGTCTTCGCGGCGAATCATTCGACCAGCCTGAGCCAGCCGCAATGCTGACCGCTGATCGTCTGATTGACACGACCTCAAAAAATCGCGTCGCCCCAACCTCTGGCCTTAGACGATTTCTTTACTTTGTTTCGTTGAAAACCATCAACCTTGGCGACTCTCGCAAGGTTCGTGAACGCAAGGCGATTGATGCTCGCATCGGTATGCCACTTGAAGGTGGAGCCAAGTTTGTTCCAGTTCTAACCCGCAAGGGCGGAGTTGGAAAAACCACAGTAACCACCTTGCTTGGTATGGCACTCTCGATGGCTCGTGAAGACCGCGTGATTGCGATTGACGCAAACCCAGACCGTGGAACACTGGCCGAGCGCGTCAGCAAATCAACTCGATTCACAGTTCGAGACGTAGTCAACCGTGCAGCCGCCGTTGACGGGTTCACTGATTTCTCAACCATGGTTTCGCGTGACGTTACCCGCCTCGATGTTTTGGCATCAGACTCTGACCCAATGCTCTCTGAAGCATTTGACGAGGGTGACTACAACGTAGTTGCCGACATGGCCGCACGTTATTACTCGATCGTTCTTACGGACTGCGGTACCGGTATCGTGCACTCTGTAATGCGCCCAACTCTTCAGCGCGCAAGTGGACTAGTAATCGTCTCGGGCGGTTCGGTAGACGAGGCACGCCTTGCCTCTGAGACTCTTACCTGGCTCGAAGCCAACGGTTATGGCAACTTGGTTAGAAACTCGATTGTGGCCTTGAACACCGCCACCCAGGCTACTCAGTTGGTGAAGCTCGACGAGATTGAACAGCACTTCAGAACTCGCGTTCGCGAAGTGGTTCGCATTCCTTATGACCCGTCACTTGCCGCCGGTTCGGTTATCAAGTTCAGCGAGCTACAAAAGGGCACTCAAGAAGCTGCCCGCGAGCTCGCGGCATTGGTCGTTGACGCACTTCGCGACAACGCTTAGGGCCTTGGCTGTTCGTGAAATTCGCCTATTCGGTGACCCTGTTCTCAAAACGATCTGTGAGCGCATCACCGATTTTTCAGCTGCATCCACTTTGATCGATGATTTGCTCGAAACCACCCAGCTGCCTGGACGAGCTGGGGTTGCCGCACCTCAAATCGGTGTTTCGCTGCGGGCATTCAGTTACAACGTTCACGGCGAACTTGGTTATTTAATCAACCCTGAGAT
>JBEDEQ010000066.1:0-4947 GCA_041175645.1 Actinomycetota bacterium
ACCAGAGAAACCAATCACAATCGCACTTACGGCCGGACCAACTGCAAACCCAGCGGCGAACACCGCTTCGTGCAGCGAGTTGGCTCGGTCGAGAGACATGCCGGCCTTGGCCGCGACATCCGGCACCAAAGATTTGCGCGCCGACTGGCCACCCGGCGAAAAAATGTTTCGAACCACGGCAAGCAAAACCAGCGACCAAAGGTTGATGACGCCGAATACCGCGATGAGCGGAAACGCTATTGTGGTCAACACCGTGACTGCCTCGGCGGCCCATGCCACACGTCGGCGCCCAATCGAGTCGATGAACGAGCCCATCATCGGGGCCAGCAAGAGACCTGGAATAGCGCTGAACGCGATGACCACAGCGCCTTGTGCCGATGAGCCCGTGACGTCGAGCACCAACCAAGGCAGCGCAATAAAGATGATGCTGCCAGAAATCACTCCGGCGAAATTTGAAGCTTGGGTTAAGACGAATGCGCGCATTTAGCGCAGGCCTAGATCATCCAGGGTGATGGCGGTCAGGTAGCGAAAACCTGCGTCTTCGATGACTTTTTGCGCGCCGGTGTCGCGGTCGACCACAGTTGCTACGGCAACAACAATTGCGCCAGCTGCCTTCAACGCTTCGGCTGCGGTGAGCGGTGAGCCTCCGGTAGTCGAGGTATCTTCAACCACAACCACTTTGCGACCCGCCACATCTGGGCCCTCAACCTGTCGCCCCATGCCGTGAGCCTTGGCCGCCTTGCGAACCACGAACGCATCGATGGCGCGACCTCGCGCGGCACCCTGGTGAAGCACCGATGTAGCCACCGGGTCGGCACCCATGGTCAAACCACCGATGGCGTCGAAGTCGGTGACACCGTTTGCGTCGAGAAGGTCGAGGATGACCTGACCAATCAGCGGGGCAGCCTCGTGGTGCAGGGTCGCGCGACGAAGGTCAACGTAGTAGTCGGCCTCTAGGCCGCTCGACAGCGTCACTCGACCGTGAACGACCGCGAGTTCTTTAACTAGCTCAACGAGGCGTGGTTTTGATGGCGAAGAAAAGGTCATGCGTCAATCCTAAATCTAGGGTGCTGTCGACACGCTCGGCTTAGTTGCCCGGGCAAAGCGAAAGGGGATGACCCGCACAGGCCATCCCCTTTTCAACTGTTTTTACTAACCGATGGTTACGTAGATCGCACGAGCGATCGACTGACCCTTGGTGGTGTACTTGGTTGGGTTGCGAAGGTCGCGAACTACAACAATCTTTACGACCATTGGCTTAGACAGTTTCTTTAGGGCTGCAAGTGCAGCCTTCTCAGATGCAGTCTTTCCTGAGCACAATGCAGCAGAGCTTGTAATGGTCTTCACACTAGTTGCCGATGCTGCCTTTAGCGTTCCGTACTTCACGGTACAGCTGTAGGTCTTCGCACCAACCTTGATGGTTGCAGTTGCAGTGATTGGGCCAACCCAAACGCTCTTTGATGCGATGGTTAGAGCGCCAGTCGACTTCTTCCAAGACACAACCTCGCTCAAGACGTTGGTCTTTGCGCCGTTGCCGTTTAGAACGACCGGAGCCCCAACGTTACCAGCGTCGGAAATCTTTGTGGTTCCCGCCTTGGCTACTGTGTAGCTCAGGGTCTTGGTTGCAGCCATCCACTGTGCACTTCCAGCGGCAAGAACGGTGATCTTACAAGCACCAGTTTTGACGTTGATGACGTGGGTTGAACCGTAGGTTCCCTTCTTACACACGCTTGGTGTGTCAAAGCGGATGCTCAACGGTAGGCCTGAGTCGGTGCTCGGGTAGATGAAGAAACCATCTAGACCGATCATCTTTTCACCAGTGCTTGGAGCCTTGATGGTGATGGTCTGAGCGTCTGGGCCAGTGACGGTGATGTCCTTGGTTGCAACGCCTTCGGCGGTCCATGACGAACCAGCCTGGGTTGCCTTGACGCTACAGGTTCCCTTGCCAACAAACTTCAGCTTGTTGCCGGTTACGGTACAAACCGAAGCGGTGGTCGAGCTGTAGGTGAGGCTTGCGACAGCGGTGTATCCGGTCATCGCAACGGTTGCCGATAGGGTGCGGTCTGCGTCGCCAACGGCTGCGGTGTTTGCACCGGCTTCGAGGGTGACGGTCTGAGCAACCTTGTTAGCGCCAACGTAGGTGAAGTTTCCACCAGCACCGTTGCCGTTAGCCGACTCGATGGTGATCGCGACGGTTCCGGTAACACCGGCAGGAACAGTCACCTCAAGCGAGGTGGCGGTCTTGGTGCCGAGGGTTGCCGCAACGGTTCCGAACTTAACCGCGGTAGCTAGGTTCAGGTTTGTTCCGGTGAAGGTCACCTTGGTTCCAGCAGCCGGGGTGTTTGTTGCGTACTCGAGGTTCTTCGAGGTAACTGCAGGCACTGGACCAACTGGCTTTACGTATAGTGGGTCGCGCCACTTGTAAATCGAGAGCTTGTCTGCTTCAGCGGTTGAGTCATTGAACCACCAGTAAACATCTTTAATGGTCGGCTCATAGACAAACGCTGATGTCTGGCCGTTGCCGTTGGCAAAAGTCCAGCCGACGATTTCGCCAGCAACCGCGGCACCAGTAGCGACCTTGATCGTTGCAACTGCTGCCTTGGTTGCTGCAGTAGCCATAACGGTTAGGTCGGTGGCGTTACCCGGTTGAATGCCGAGCGGGAAGCTCAAGTTCAAACCGGTGAACTCTGCAGCCTTGTCAAGCACAACATCTGCGCCGGCCGTTGCCGCACCTGAAGCAGGTACCTTAATCAACTTGAACGATGGGGTAACACCTGGGAAGCGCAAGATCGCGTTGATGGTTCCGTCGTTGACGACAGGCAGCGTGAAGCTCGGCTGTGCCGAGATTGCGTCGCTTGCTACTGTCCACGCGTTCGCCGTAGTAGTTACCGAAAGATCAGCACCAAATCGCACGATTTCACGCGAAACCACGTTTCCGGTAACTACGTTCATAGCCGAAGCGGTTACAAGCTGCTTCGTAACAAACATGGTGAGCGCGGCAGCTGAACCAGTCGCAGATGGGTTAGCGCTGAAACGCACGCTGGTTTGGTTCACGCTTGCGCTGTGCTCACCCAACACCTTAACGACATTTACGGTGGTTGAGTTGTCGATAGTCACAACGATTGGAGCTTCTTGGTAAACCTTGGTGACATTGTCTGCCATGGTTACTTCTTTGTAGCAACTCAACATAAATAGTTGCTTCGAAGTAGGAGCTGAGATCGGATAGACGTTGAGCGAGCTTGAGAACTGAGACATCTTGGTCGTCCAGCCAGAACCCTGAGCTTCACACACCGCCTGGAAGACTGAGCCGGCTACCTTGGTGCCGACAGGCAGGGTCTTGGTGGCTGCGTTGCCCTGAACAAACTCGAAGTCAATCGTCTGGGTCATCATGTCGTAGCCAGTGGTGGTCAAAGTGAAGTTATCTGCACTCGCACCGTAGTAAGCAATGTTTGCGTTCATTGAGCCTGGAACCGCTGGATCCCAGTCGAGAGTGCCGTTGGTACCGAAGGTGCTGTCTAGTGCCGAGGCACTCGACTTGCGCAGCTTGTAAACCGAGTTGCTTGGTCCACAAGGTGGGCAAGACACTTGGGTTGTGAACGTAGCAAGGCGGTAGGTGCCGCCCTTGCCATCAGCAGAAGCGAAGATGCGAGTAGCCGAGCTATCGGTGTCAGCTGTACCGGCAACCGAAACTTTGCCACCATCTGTAAGACCACTAACTGGAGACGAAATGGTGTAACCAGATGCTGGTACGGTCACCGCTTCAGAAGTCTCTGAGTATGGACTCTTGATTTGGTAGAAGTCAGCATAAACACGAACCACATAGGCCTTACCGCTTTGCGGGCTCTGGTATGAGCAAGTGCGGTTTGGGTTGTTAGGGTTCATTGGGTCGTTTTGTGACCAGCCTTTGTACGCAACAACATTCGGCGTTGTTGCAAGCGAGAACTCACAACGGTGGCTGTAAGAGTCAGCGAATTTTGCAAGGGCAAACGTTGCGGTCAGTGAGGTTCCGCTAAGAGTCAAAGTTGGTTTACCAGGAGCTTCAGGTGCGCAACTACCAGAAACGTCGTTGCCGTCTTGGTCAACGACTGCAATCTTTGCCTCAACGGTGCTACCGGTCGACAAACCAAGCTGCTGATAAAGATTGTAGAAACTTGCACGGGCGGTCAAACCGTAATCGAGGTCATCCTGGGTCACTGTTGCTGTAGTGGCAAAGTTCGAAGATGGACGACTCTGCTGGCCTGATCCACGGTAGCTGAAGTAGAAATCGACGTCGTTTGCATTGATTGGCGCGTTGTTGACTTCCACGCTAGGAGTCACTACGTCGCCAACTGCTACCTTGGTTGAGTCGATACACGCGCCGATTCCACCGCTCAAGCCGGTGACTCCAGTTCCTACGGTAATTGGGTTCGAATCGATGTAGTAACGTCCGGAGAGCATGTCTTTGACAACGCCGTCTAGTGTGTTGTTTGCAACAACTGGAGCAGCCTGACCATCTACTTCGATCGCGACATTCCAGGTGTACTTACCAGGCTTGAGAGTAACTGGTTCTTCAGACATCGACGACTCACCGTAATAGCTGGCCATGATGTTGAAATAGCCATACTTGTGGGTGTTCTTAATAACCAAAGTGGTGGTGTTTGGTGACTGGGTGTTGTCACAGGTAATGAAGTCTGCATTACACAAGCGCAGGTAGTTTGAGTCGTATCCGTTGTTGTCACTAATGTTGACTGTTTTGCCGTCTGGGTCGGTGATCTCAACCTTGGCCGAAACCGTCTTGCCAACGTTTGCGTTTAGCCAGGTTTCACCAGCTGAGAACTGGCCGTCGAGGCTAAGGGTGTAGATGCCCTCGCCAATGGTCACCTCGTTGTTGGTTAGGGCGGTCGTGGCGTTGAAGTTTGCCCCAAAAGTTGACTCATCAGCCGCGAAGACTGGGCTAGCAGCCGAAGC
>JBEDEQ010000067.1:0-4940 GCA_041175645.1 Actinomycetota bacterium
CGCTTGCGAACCGCCCGCTGCTCTTCTTTGTCGAGCTCAATCTTCTCTTCGTTTTGAACGCCTTGCATTGACATAACTACTTCACCTCAATCAGGTCGCCCGCAGCATCCAAGCTGCTAATTACAAATCGGTAGTGCTCGTTGGTAGCGAGCAAATCGCTGTGCTTGCCGATGGCGGTGATCTTGCCGTCTTGCATGAGCGCTACCTTGTCGGCCAACTGAACAGTGGATGGTCGGTGAGCGACGATAAGCGCTGTGGTTGCCTTGAGCACCGTGCGCAGCGCGTCTTCAACCATTGCTTCGGTGTCGACGTCTAGGGCCGATAGCGGGTCGTCTAGAACTAGAACGGCGGGCTTGGCTGCAACCGCGCGGGCCAGAGCGAGGCGCTGACGCTGACCACCCGAGAGGCTCAAGCCTTCTTCACCAATCTTGGTGTCGAGGCCGTCTGGCAGGTCATAGACGAACTGTGCCTGAGCGATGGCGAGAGCCTGCTTGAGGTCTTCTTCGGTTGCATCTGGTGCACCGAGCAACACGTTCTCGCGAACGGTTGCCGAGAACAAGGTGGCGTCTTCGAAAGCCATGGCGATGTGGCTGCGCAACTCTTCGCGGTTTAGGTCGCGAATGTCGATGCCGTCGATTTTCACCGAACCGCTGGTTACCTCGTAGAGGCGGGTGGCTAGAGCGGTGAGTGTGGTCTTGCCACAACCGGTAACGCCGATGAGGGCAACCGATTCGCCAGGCATGAGCTCGAGGTTCACGCCGTCGAGAAGGTCTGGCTGCTCTGCAGGAGCATCCTGGTATCTAAAGTGAACGTCTTCGAACACCAAACGGCCTTCGACCTTTTCAACCTGCTTTGGCTTGGTTGGGTCGTCGATGCCGACCGGCTCATCGAGCACCTCGAAAAAGCGCTCAACCGCGGTGCGGGCATCGATGGTCATCGAAAGCAAGAAGCCGATCGAGTCCATTGGCCAGTGCAGCACGGCTGCGGTTAGCAAGAACGCGGCGAGGGCACCGATGGTCAGCTGGCCATCTTGAATCAGCCACACACCAACAAATAGCGCAACACCGACGGCCAGCTCTGGAATCACCGAGAGGTACCACCAGAGGCTCGAAACCATGCCGGCCTTCTTGAGTTCGGTTTTGCGAAGCTCTGCGGCCGCCTTAGAGAACTTGTTTGACATGAACGCGCCACGACCGAATGCCTTTAGAACGCGGATGCCGTGAACACTCTGCTCGACAGACGTCGCAAGGTCACCGGCCTGGTCTTGGCTGAGGCGCGCGGTCTTGTGATAGTTCTTTTCGAAGTTGAAGCCGATCACCCAAAGTGGGGCAACGATTACAAGAAAGATCGTTCCGAGAATCCAGTGGAACGAGAACAGCACAACCATTCCGACGATGATGGTGATGCCGTTGGCAACCAGCAGAACCAGACCGAACGAAAGCCAGCGACGAATTAGGCTTAGGTCTTGGGTTGCACGGCTGAGCAGCTGCCCGCTCGGCCACTTGTCGTGAAAGGCAACCGGTAGATCTTGAAGCTTCTTATAAAGAGTGTTGCGAAGACCGGCTTCGACGAAGGTTCCTGGGGTGAGCACGAGCCAGCGGCGAAGCAGCACCATGGTTGCCTCGAGCACACCGAGTGCAAGAACGGTGAAGAAGGTTGGCCAGATTAGGCTCTCGACACCGACCTTATTGAACGAGTCGATCAGGCCGCGTAGGTACTGCGGAATTGCCAACGCAATCAGGTGCGCGCCAAGTGCGGCAAAGATGCCGAGAATCACTCGGGGTAGCGCCGATTTGGCGAATGGAAAGATGCGCAGCAGAGTGCGCACGTTTCCGGGCTTTTTAGTACTTACAGACAAGACAACGCCTTCGTGTTCTTTTGGGTTTTGAAAAAGCTTTGAGCCGACACAATCAGGTCAGCTTTGTAGGCTAACACGCTGCTTGGTGGCGTTATGCCATATCGGCCAAAGAAAAAGGGCCCAATTTCTCGAGCCCGATTTCTTGTAGTTCTTTTTTGCGAGGTTGCCCTTGCTTAGAGGTTCTCTACGTCGGCCTGCTTGGCGCGAACGGCCTCAGCGGCAACCTTGAGGTTCTCTAGCTCTTCGGCGTCTAGCGGGGTTTCAACAACCTGCTTGATTCCACCCTTGCCAAGCTTGGCCTCGACGCCCAGGTAAACACCCGAGATGCCGAACTGACCGTCAACCCATGCACAAACCGGGAACACAGCGCCCGAGTCTTCGTGCACTGCCTTGGCCATACGAGCAACAGCTGCGCTTGGTGCGTAATAAGCCGAACCGGTCTTTAGTAGGGCAACAATTTCAGCGCCACCGTTGCGGGTGCGGTCAACCAACTCGGCAACCTTCTCGGCACCTAGAACGTCAACAATCTTCTTGCCGTTCACGGTCGAAACGCTCGGTACCGGAACCATGGTCTCGCCGTGCGAGCCAAGGGTCAGGGTACGAACATCCGCGGTTGCAGCGCCGGTAGCCTCGGCCACAAAGTTGGTGAAACGTGCGGTGTCTAGAACGCCGGCCTGGCCGATAACGCGCTCTTTCGGAAAACCTGAAGCCTTCTGAGCCAGTGCGGTCATTTCGTCTAGTGGGTTTGAAACCACGAGGATGACGGCGTTTGGCGCATACTTCGCAATGTTCTTGGCAACTCCACCAACGATGCCGGCGTTTACCTCGAGTAGGTCCATGCGGGTCATGCCTGGCTTGCGAGGCAAACCTGCGGTGATGATCACGATGTCGCTGTCGGCGATTGCCTCATAGCCCGAGCCATCTGGCAGGGTGGTGGCGCCAACAACTTCGGTCTCGAAGCCTTCGATTGAGCGGCTCTGGTTGATGTCGAGAGCAACACCCTGAGGCTTGCCATCGAGAATGTCGGTGAGCACGACGGTGTCAAAGATGTCGTATTCGGCTAGACGCTGGGCGGTGGTTGTGCCGTAGAAGCCCGATCCGATAACCGAAACTTTTCCGTGACGCGACATGATTTTCTCCTTTTGGGATGTTCTTTGGATTGGTTTAAAGCCTAGTGATAGAAATGACGCTCGTTGGTGAAATACATCGTGACTCCGGCTGCCTTGGCTGCCTCAATCACTTCTTCGTCACGCTTCGAGCCGCCCGGTTGAACGATGGCCTTCACGCCCGCTTCGAGCAACACTTCGACGCCGTCTTTGAACGGAAAGAATGCGTCGGATGCTGCGACCGCACCGTTGGCTCGACCGCTAGCGCGCTCGACGGCGAGCTTGCACGAGTCAACTCGGTTGACCTGACCCATACCGATGCCGACCGAGGCGCCCTCTTTGGCTAGCAAGATGGCGTTCGACTTGACCGCGCGGCAGGCACGCCAGGCGAACACGAGGTCTTGATAGGTGGCTGGGTCTGCCTTGGTGCCCGAAACTAGAGTCCAGTTGCTTGGGTTTAGCGCTTCGAAGGTGTCTGGCTCTTGAACCAGAAGGCCACCAGAGATTTGGCGAATCTCGAGGGCATCTCGACCGTAGTTCGGCGGCAACTGCAGAATGCGCAGGTTGGCCTTGGCGGTGAGAATCTCGAGCGCTTCGAAGTCATAACCCGGCGCGATGATTACCTCGGTGAAGATGCTGGCGACCTGTTGGGCCATGGTCTTAGTCACGGTGCGGTTCGCGGCAATCACACCTCCGAACGCAGAAACCGAGTCGCAAACGTGGGCCTTTGCGTGAGCATCAGCGATTGGGTCTGGCGCGTTGGCGTCACCGATCGCAACGCCGCAAGGGTTGGCGTGCTTGATGATGGCGACGGCCGGCTCGGTGTGGTCGAAGGCTGCGCGAAGGGCCGCATCGGCGTCGACGTAGTTGTTGTAAGACATTTCTTTGCCACCGAGCAGGCGAGCCTGCGCGATTCCGGCGGTTGCCTCGGCCGAGGTGTTGCGATAGAGCGCTGCGGCCTGGTGCGAGTTTTCGCCGTAGCGCAGGGTGTTGGCCAGCTCGGCTTGAAGCTCGAAGGTGCTGGCAAAACCGGGGTTCTTGCTCTCGTTGTTCTGGGTCTGGCCGGCGTCTTTTCGCCACTGGCTCTCGATCTCGCCCGCGAACCACTCGGCAACCGCTGCGTCATAGCGCGCAGTGTGAGCGAAGGCGTGGGCGGCTAGCTCGCGACGCTGAACCAGACTTGTGCCTCCAGCGGCGATTGCCGTGATGATCTCGCTGTACTTCGATGGGTCAACCACGATGGCAACGTTGGCGTGATTCTTGGCGGATGCTCGCACCATCGCAGGCCCACCGATGTCGATTTGCTCGACCACAGTGTCGCCCTTCGCGCCAGAGGCCACGGTTTGCACAAACGGGTAGAGGTTCACAACGACAAGTTCGAACGGTTCGATGCCGAGTTCGTTCAGCTGGTTTTCGTGATCGACGAGGCGAAGGTCGGCGAGCAGGCCGCCGTGAATCTTTGGGTGCAGGGTTTTGACGCGGCCATCTAGAGCTTCGGCGAACCCGGTCACCTGAGAAACCTCGGTGACCTTGAAGCCGGCTTCGGCTATGGTCTTGGCGGTTGAGCCGGTTGAAACAATGTCTACACCGGCGGCGTCTAGCGCTGCAGCTAGCTCGAGTAGTCCGGACTTGTCGCTAACCGAGATGAGTGCGCGCTTGATGGCTACGCGGTCACGGTGACGGTATTCGGTTGGGTTGCGGTCGGCAGATGCCACGAGCAGCCTTTCGGTTTTAGCCAGAGCAGCGAGTTGCGCTGCTGAGACTCAAGCGGGTTGTTGAGCTTTCGCCTCGGCGAATTGTTTGACCACGTCGACCAGCAGTTCGCGCTCAACAACTTTGATGCGCTCGTGCAGGGCGGCTTCGGTTTCGCCAGGCAGAATCTGAACCTCGGCCTGTGCCAGGTGAGGCCCGGTGTCGACACCCTCGTCGACAACGTGAATGGTCACCCCCGTGCGCGTTGCGCCGGCGGCAAGGGC
>JBEDEQ010000068.1:0-4922 GCA_041175645.1 Actinomycetota bacterium
GATGGCAAACCGGCGGGAACCGTTTTTCTTGCAGTGTGCCTTGGTGAGAACATCCAGGTAGCTGAGTTTCTCTTCGACGGCGGCCGTGCTGAGGTTCGAACTCAGGCCACCGCTGCGGCGCTAAAGCTAGCAGGCTCGCTTCTCAGCCAACTCTAAGGTTGGTTCGGAAATAAGTGTCACCCCGAACGGGTATCTTATTCATACGAAGTCAAAAAACTTCTAGATTTGCAGCTGCAAATCAACGTTAGATAAGGAGGCCAACATGCTTTTAGTTCGTCGAGAAATTGGTGACGTACTGCGAGAGCTTCGCCTTCAGAAGGGCCACACCCTTCGTCAGGTAGCAGGCCGCGCAAGCGTGGCACTGGGTTACCTAAGCGAAATCGAGCGCGGGCAAAAAGAGGCATCGAGCGAGATTCTCTATTCGATCGCCGAAGCCCTAGATGTTCCTATCTCGCAAATCATGCGCGACGTGAGCGACCGTCTAGCCGCAATCGAGAATGTCTCTATTCCAGACACGGTTCCAGCAGAGTTCCTTATTTCTTACACTTCTCAGGTTCAGCCGGTTAGCAACTAACCAAACCTGATCGAAACCCCGTCACTTCGGTGGCGGGGTTTTGCTTTAACCTTGACGAATGCGACTCAGTAAATTCCGCGAGCTCATGACTGATGAGTTTGGCGTCGAATACGCAGCGGTGGTTGCCAGAGACCTGGTTCTCGGCGAGTTTGGCGACCGCACGGCAGAGCAGTGCATCGCATCTGGTGAAGACTTGCGCGAGGTGTGGCTAGCGATATGCAAATCGCAGTCCGTTCCGAGCGACCGGTGGCACGGATTGAACAAAAATACGAAAAAGTGACACGCCGCAGATAATTTGTTCGAAAACTTGTTCGAATATTGGTATGCTCGCTTTGCAAGCAAATGAGAAGTTGTTTTGAACCGTAGAGACGGTGCAAAAGTTCTCCACAGATGTTTCGCCACAGTGTTTCAATGTCAGCAGTTCCCCATAGTGTCAAAGCAAAATGAATCTAGCGACGTGAAAACGTCAGAAACCAAGAGGATCAAATGCCATCTCCAGCAGAACGCGAAAAGGCCCTAGACACTGCCCTAGCTCAAATCGACCGCCAGTTTGGCAAGGGGTCGGTCATGCGACTCGGCTCAGACGAGCGTGCACCGGTTGAGGTTATCCCTACCGGTTCGATTGCACTTGACTCAGCGCTCGGCATTGGCGGATTGCCCCGTGGTCGAATCGTAGAAATCTACGGCCCAGAGTCATCGGGTAAGACCACTGTGACCCTGCACGCAATTGCCAACGCCCAGCGCAACGGCGGCGTTGCCGCGTTTATCGACGCTGAGCACGCTCTTGACCCTGAATACGCCAAGGCTCTTGGCGTAGACATCGATGCACTTTTGGTAAGCCAGCCAGACACTGGTGAACAGGCTCTTGAAATCGCAGACATGCTTATTCGCTCTGGCGCTATCGACTTGATTGTCATTGACTCGGTCGCCGCACTTGTTCCAAGAGCCGAAATCGAAGGCGAGATGGGTGACTCGCACGTTGGTCTTCAAGCACGTCTAATGTCTCAGGCGTTGCGCAAGCTAACCGGTGCTTTGAGCACCACTAACACCACAATGATTTTCATCAACCAACTGCGTGAAAAGATCGGTGTCTTCTTCGGAAGCCCTGAAACCACCGCAGGTGGTAAGGCCCTCAAGTTCTACGCCTCGGTGCGCCTCGACATTCGTCGAATTGAAACCTTGAAAGATGGTCAAGACGCAGTAGGTAACCGCACCCGCGTGAAGGTGGTCAAGAACAAGATGGCTGCACCTTTCAAGCAGGCTGAGTTTGACATTCTCTACGGCGCTGGAATCTCACGCGAAGGCAGCTTGATCGACTTTGGTGTTGAGCACGAAATCGTCAAGAAGTCGGGTGCTTGGTACACCTACGAAGGCGACCAGCTCGGCCAGGGTAAAGAAAACTCGAGAAACTACCTTCTAAACAACCCGAAGGTTGCAGAAGAAATCGAGAAGAAGATCAAATCGAAGCTCGGCATCGGTGTTCCTCGTGCAGTGGCAGACCTACCAATCGAAGACGAAGTGATTCTCGACGACGTTGCAAAGGCCGCCACGCCAAAGGCAGCTAACGCCTAAATTGGCTTTTCAAAAGCGACGAGCCCCATCTGGTCAATCTGAGACCAAAGATGCGGCTCGTTCGCTTTCTCCGGAGCGATTAGAAAAGCGTGCTCGAAACGTTTTGCTGCACCAGTTAGCTAGAAGCGCTAAGTCCAAGTTTCAACTCGCCCAGGTAATGATTCAGCGAGAGATACCCTCTGAGATCTACGAGCCTCTTCTCGACCGGTTCGAAGAAGCTGGTCTAATCAATGATCTGACTTTTGCCGAGACTATCGTGGCCAGCAGAAGGGCAGGGCGAGGTCTAAGTGCGTCTTCGATCAAGCGAGAACTTCGCACCAAGGGAATAAGCGAAAGTCTGATTGAGCAGGTGACCGAGTCGATCACTGCCGAAGAAGAAGTCACTCTTGCAACTTCCTTGGCCATCAGACGGGCACGCTCAATGACCAATCTCGCCCCCGAAGTTCGCAAGCGAAGACTCATCGGGTTTCTGCAACGCAAAGGCTACGGGCAGCAAGCAGTTTTCACCGCAATAAAGGCTGCCGAACTAGAGGCGGTAAAATCGGAGTTCTAATGAACACCAACACAATCCAGCGCTCATACGAGGTGCGAACCTACGGTTGCCAGATGAACGTTCACGACTCCGAACGTCTTGCGGGCATCCTTGAAGACGCGGGCTATGTGGTTGGTGAGGCCGGTTCGAGCGACGTGATCGTTTTCAATACTTGTGCCGTGCGTGAGAACGCTGACAACAAGCTTTACGGAAACCTCGGCATGTTGTTGCCCAAGAAAACCGAGAACCCTAACTTGCAAATCGCAGTTGGTGGCTGCCTGGCTCAAAAAGACCGAGACACCATTCTCAAGAAGGCACCTTGGGTTGATGTGGTTTTCGGCACGCACAACATCGGCTCACTACCAGCACTGCTCGAACGGGCTCGACACAACGAAGAAGCCGCTATCGAGATCGTCGAATCGCTCGAGACTTTCCCAAGTAACCTGCCCACCAAACGAGATAGCACCTACGCAGCTTGGGTCTCGATCTCGGTAGGTTGCAACAACACTTGCACCTTCTGCATCGTCCCTTCGCTCAGAGGAAAAGAGCGTGATCGCCGTCCGGGTGAGATTTTGGCAGAAATCGAGGCTCTGGTTGCCGACGGTGTAGTTGAAATCACGCTGCTGGGTCAAAACGTAAACACCTACGGCGTAGAGTTTGGCGACAAAGGTGCGTTTGCAAAACTGCTAAGGGCGTGTGGGCAGATTGAGGGCCTCGCGCGAGTGAGATTCACCAGCCCGCATCCGGCCGCCTTCACCAATGACGTCATTGAGGCCATGGCTGAGACACCGAATGTTATGCCAAGCCTGCACATGCCCCTTCAGTCTGGCTCTGATCGTATTCTCAAAGAGATGCGCCGCAGCTACCGAAGCGAGAAGTTCCTTGGAATCATCGACCGCGTGCGCGAGGCGATTCCTGGCGCGGCGATCACGACCGACATCATCGTTGGTTTCCCAGGTGAAACCGAAGAAGACTTTCTAGAAACCATGCGCGTTGCTGAGAGTTCGCGCTTTGCCGCGGCATACACGTTCCAATACTCGATCAGACCCGGCACACCTGCTGCGACTATGCCAAACCAGGTTCCGAAAGAAGTCGTTCAAGAGCGATTTGAACGGCTCATCGCACGCCTAAACCACGTTGCTTGGAAAGAGAACGAGGCGATGATTGGCAGTCGAGTTGAGGTATTGGTGGCTAATGAAGGCCGCAAAGACTCTGCAACGCTTCGAATGTCTGGCCGTAGCCGTTGTAACCGCTTGGTGCACTTTACGGTTCCTCAGGGCGCTGCAGTGCCGAGGCCAGGTGACATCGTCGAAGTCACTGTTACAGGGGCGGCCCCGTACCACCTGATTGCTGATCCAGCGAGCATCGACGAGTACTCAATGCGACGCACCCGTGCGGGTGACGCGTGGGATCGCGCCGAGGCTGCATCTTGCGGAGTTCCACCGGCCGCACCATCCGGCAAAAAGGTTCTGTCTCTCACGCCTAAAACGACATCAAACGACTTCGAACTCGATGCCTAGGCTCATCTCGATTGTTGGGCCAACTGGTACCGGAAAGTCAGATCTAGGCCTTGCAATCGCCCATGCTCTAAGTGAGAGCGGTCAGGCCGCTGAAATCGTGAACACGGATTCAATGCAGTTCTACCGCGGAATGAACATTGGCACCGCGAAGCTTGCCGAAGCAGAACGAGGCGGTGTCAAGCATCACCTAATCGATTGGTTAGAGGTCACCGATGAATCGACGGCGGCGGAATACCAATCGAAAGCCCGTGAAGTCATCGAAGGCATTCAGTCACGGGGAGCAGTGCCGATTCTTGTCGGCGGTTCGATGCTCTACATCGCTGCAGTTCTGAACACATTCGAGTTTCCGGGTCAAGACGAAGACCTGCGCGCCAAGTTAGAGCAACAACTGATCGAGGTCGGGCCTGGTTTGATGCATCGAAAGCTTCAACAACTCGACCCGATTGCTGCAAGTCGCATCGACCCCCTCAACGGGCGTCGTATCGTTCGCGCAATCGAGATTATTTCTGTTACCGGTGAACCGTTTGCCGCGAGTCTGCCTGATGAGCCGGAATCTTGGCAGCCAGTTCTCGAAATCGGGCTAAACAGCGATCGTGCTCATTTGGTCGAACGTCTAAATCAGCGGGTTGAGAAAATGTGGCAGCGTGGTCTGGTTGCCGAGGTGGAGCAACTCATCGCCCAAGGGTTGCGAGAGGCCAAGACATCCAAGCGGGCTATCGGCTAT
>JBEDEQ010000069.1:0-10887 GCA_041175645.1 Actinomycetota bacterium
AGGCTTTAGAAAACATTTGTGCACAAATGAGCACAAATAAACTCAATTGAACCCAAGAGTGAACAGTCATGAAAACGATATTGAACAAGATAGCCAATTTGGGCGTAGCCTTTGCTGTTACCGCGATGGTCGTGCTCGGGTCTGGAGCAGCTGCCCAAGCAGACCCCGTATTCGCTTCTCCAAATGCGAATGCTGGGCAAAGCTTCACGCTGCTCGTAGGCGAGAGTTTCAATATGGATTTCACTTGCACTCCCCCGGATGGGCAGGTGACAACGGAGTCTAACTACAAGGTTGGCTCGATACCACCAGGAATGACTTGGACGAACCCGGGCATACTATCGGGGGCACCGACCACAGTAGGCGAGTATTCATTCGGTGATTGGGAGTGCCGCACGCAAAGCAGCATGACTGTCGGTGGGCCAACCTACATGACCACAATTCGAGTAATTGATGGCACTCAAGCAACTGGCACTATTCTTATCGATCCTCTGAACGACAAAGACTGCACAGTTAGATTTCGGGGGCTCATGCCGCTCGGAGCTGATCCGGGTTCAGCCCGAGTCAGCTTTTCAACGGAACCATTATTCTTAGACCCTTACGTTCTTACCCTGCCCAACGTTCAGACCAATGAAGTCTTTGACTTTACAGTCAGCATGAGCAAACTTTGGCAACTTCAATACACCGGAGGCGTGAATGCTGTGGCTTTCGGTAACACACCAAACATGTGCCGCACCAATGTGCACGTCTACTTCACCTATAAACACGCTGGCACGACAGTGCACAATTCTTGGTACAACGTCTATCCCCTTATGAACGCCACCAGTAAGACTGGCGACATGTGGCTGACGCCGGTTGCAGAGTCTGAGTGCACGGTTCGCATTCTCGGCACAGTACCTTTTCCAACTGACGACAACCTTTTCAAAGTAACCGTCAAAGACCTCAATGGTGGTGTCGATGTTTTCTTTAACAACGTAACCCCCGACAGTCCACTTGACGTGGTTCTTGACTACCACAGCGAGGAATCCATCAACCAAAACCCTCGTGTCGAACGAACACTATTTTGGGGAGACCCTTTTGTTTGTGGTGACGCGATGTTTACCGCAGGAACCTACATGAATGGAATCGGCGAATCGGTGATCCCGCACAGCTTTATTGGGAATACGGCCAAATGCGAGCCGGGAAGCTTTGGAAAGGTGTTTTCTTTTAGCGGGATAACATTCAGAAATTGCATTCCCGCCCCGCCAGGAACTTTCGTCGATGCAGCCAACATGGTAACCGACCCAATTCCTTGCCCGAACGGCTATTACTCAGAGGGAGGCGCGAGTGAGTGTATTCCTGCACCTTCGGGCACCTTTGTTCCTAACGAAGGTGGTTACGCCCCAATCGTCTGCGGCAAGGGAACTTATGCGGCGCTTGACGGCAATTCCTCTTGCACACCGGCTGCCCCAGGACATTACGTCGACCAAGAGGGTCAAGCCGACCAAAAACCATGTGAACTCGGCACATTTCAACCAAATGAAGGCGCTTCGTTCTGCTTGGAAGCTCCCAAAAATACTTTTGTTGATCAATTCGCGTCTGCTGCCTACACCGAATGTCCTGCTGGAACATCAACGGAGGGATATGCGACAGATAACGCAGCTGGATGCTTGGCCGCTCCAATAGCCTGTGAACCTGGCACTCACTCACCAACAGGATTCGCTCCTTGTATTTCTTCGCCAGCTGGTTACCACGCGCCTAATCCGGGAAGCGTCGAAGCGACCGAGTGCCCATTAGGTACTTTCAGCGCTGATGAAGGTTCAATTAACTGCACACCAGCTCCAAAGGGTTACTTCGTAAACAAAACGGGTGCGACCTCGGCAACTAAGTGTGCTACTGGGCTCACCACCGAGCTACCTGGTGCCCGCAGCATAAACGAGTGCTACAAGCAGAAGTTCCAGACCGCCAAAGCAATCAAGACTCCGACCAAGCTCAAATTTGGTGCGAAGCACGAAACCGCCGGTCGAGCCGACGCGGGTCTAGCTCTAGATGCAGTTGCCACCGGCTCTTGCACGGTTACCAAAATCACCAAGACGGTGAAGCTAAACGGCAAGAACGTCAAGCAGCCTCGCTGGGTAATCAAGGCCACCAACAAGGCCGGTAACTGCAAGGTCACCTTCAGCAACCCAGGTGACTACACATACAAGCCATTCACCGTTACCAAGACCATCAAGGTAACCAAGACCGGCAAGTAATAACTCGGATGCTCGGGGCTTAACCCCCTCGAACACCCAGACACGCGAAAGCGGGGTCGACCCCAAGTCGGCCCCGCTTTTCGCTTTGCCCCAGCCGACGCATGGCAAAAGTGAGAGCGTATACTCGAAAATGTGACCGCTAACAACATGCACGACGAGACGATGATTCACATCGCTTCGGGTGATTGGGTTGCCCTTTTGAGCCAACGAGGCGCAGCACTCGTCGAGCTGAGCCACGGCGAAACCGTGGTCACGACAAGCAGTTGGGCGGGAGCATCCCAGTGGTTTTCGGGGTCAACACTCTTTCCATGGGTGAACCGTTTGGCCGACGGCGCCTGGCACCTTGATGCCCGAAAACTGCAAGCATCAATAAACGACAACCAAAACAACTGCGCCAACCACGGCCTGGTTTTCGACCGTGACTTTCGAATCGCCGCCCGCACCGATAACGCAATCACGTTCGCCATCACCCTCGAACCCGACGATGCCTACCCGGCAGCGCTAGATCTGGCCGTGACCTACACACTCACCGACACAGGCCTTACAGCTACTTACGAAGTCGCTAACCCCGACCACACTCGGTTACCTTTCGTGATCGGTGGGCACCCCTATTTGCTGGCCGACCAAGACAGCGTTCTCGAGTTTGGAGCGCAAGGGCGCGTTGAAGTCGACGGGCGCTTGCTGCCTACCGACATCAGCGCGATTGACCGAACCCCAACCGTGCTAGAAGTGGCCAACCGCAAACACTACACAGACGCGTGCTTTACGGGGTTGGTGCGCGATGCTAGCGGCAGAGCATCCGCGCAGCTTTCGAGACCGAGCGCAAACCTCACCGTAACGCTCTGGCAAGACGAGGCATTCACCCACCTGCAGGTGTTCACGCTGCAGACCGGCCGTAGCGAACGGCCGAACCTGGTTGCGCTCGAGCCCCAAACGGCCGCAGCAAACGCATTGAACACAGGCGATGGCTTAATCTGGCTAGATGGCGGCCAAAATTTCACTGGCAGCTGGGGCATCACGATCGGAGCAAGTTAGTGGCAATTCAGAAATTCAAGCTGCTCGGCCACTACAAGCCAACCGATAAACCAAACTTCATGGCCCAACTTTTCGCTGTGCTGGTTGCGGCGCAGGCGTTCACCGACCCGGCTGACAAGTACCCCTGGCTCATGGCCGCCCTCGTGATCGTCGGTGCTGCATACGTTAGCTATCTCGCTATCGGCGCGAAGTCGATTTTTGGCCTCGCTATCTTGCCGGCTTCTCTAGTTTTCGTTGATCCAGCACTAGGCGGCAACTTGTTCACCAACGTTCCAGTTTTCTTCTTCGCACATGCGGCACTTGCTCTGCTTTTCGCAGGAGCGGCCTACACCTACCTTCGCGCACCGGCTCGCAAAAAGTAGGTTGCATATAAATGGTTAAGTTTGTTGGGTTCGCCGAGTCTCCAAAACCACCCGAGGGGGCCGAGTTGGTTGTGGTTTCGGCAACTCTGCAGAGCGATTTGACCCAAGATGCGACTGCGGCCAGACTATTCGCCAAAACCGAGGTATCCCGATGGCTTGGAGCGTTCACCAAGTATCAGCTATCGATCGGCGGCAAGCTGACCCCGGTTGACCCAGCCACTCAAAGTGAAGTCACCTTTACCTCGGTGAGCTTGCCGAAGCAGGTCACCATGATCAGCGAGAATTTTGGCGAACTACAACTTTCGACTGTTAAGTCTCGGGGCGGTGCCGAGCTGCATTTACGATTTTCTAGGTGGGTGCTGCCCGAACATCGTGAGGCGTTTGAAAGCACGGCCGCCAACTTAACTAAGAGAATTGCTGCCGAATTGGAGGTGTCGAATGGCGAGTGAACCTCGAGAACGCGCTAAGCGCGCCAACATTTATGACGTAGCCAAGCTTGCTGGGGTATCGCACCAAACAGTTTCGCGCGTGCTCAACGGACATGCCAGCATTAGACCTGCAACCAAGGCTCGAGTTGAGGCAGCGGCTAAAGAGCTCGACTACCAACCGAGCATGGCGGCTCGTGCACTTGTGACCAAAAACACCAAGATGCTCGGCTTTTTGGTTGGCGACACAAGCCTGTTCGGTCCGGCTGGTTGGCTCAATGCGCTCGAGCGTCAGGCCCGCCTGTCAGGCTACTACGCCATAACAATCGCACTCAAAAACGATAGCCCCGACAGTTGGGCAGACCCAATCGAGCACCTGCGTCGCTTGGGGGTCGAGGGCGTGGTGTGCATCGCCATCAAGCGCGGTGCCGTTGAGATGGTAGCCGCTGCCTACCCAAACACTCCGATTGTTGGTGTTGACACCGAAGATGTCGCGGGCGTTGACACCGTCGGAATCGACAACTACGCGGGAGCAAAACTGGCGACCGACCACTTGATCGAACTTGGACACAAGAGCATTCTGCACATTGCCGGCCCAGCCGATTCAATCGAAGCTACGGCACGTCTAGAGGGTTACAGCGACAGCATGACGGCCGCGGGGCTCAAGCCAAACGTGATTCGCGGCGACTGGTCGTCGGCCACCGGCTTCAGGCTTGGCGTTGACCTAAACCTCGAACTCGACAAGATCACGGCGACCATCTGGCACTCGGGCTAATGAAGGCACTGCGGCTGCGCAATATCGAGATGCCGGGTCAGGTGAGCATTGTCGGTTTCGATGACATGCCAGAAGCTCCATACTTCGAGCCATCGTTGACTACCGTGATTCAGGAGTTCAACGTAATCGGTGAAGCGGCCATGGAGAATTTGATAAACCGTCTCACGGGTAAGAAATCGCCGAAGCTCGAGCCGACGGTGCCGCACCTAGTAGTTCGCGAGTCGACTCGACGCGTCTGACACATTTCACGCCTCCGACGCAAACTAGACCAACCGCAAGACCCACACCCCGGCGACGAAAAATCTAGTTTCTTGTTCCGCGCTTGTTATCGCTAACATAAATGCAGAGAGTTAGGGCAAACATGTCAGAGAAATACACCATCGGCGTTGATTATGGAACGCTGTCTGGCCGCGCCGTTGTGGTGCGCACCTCAGACGGAACCGAGCTGGGATCGGCCGTGCACGAATATGCGAATGCTGTGATGGACCAAAAGCTCAACCACAGCGGCGTCGCCCTGCCACCAGACTGGGCACTACAAAACCCGAATGACTACGTGGATGTTCTGAAGCATGCGGTTCCCGCGGCTATCGCCGCCGCCGGCATCGACCCAGCCGACGTGGTTGGCATCGGCACCGATTTCACCGCATGCACGATCTTGCCCGTGCTCGAAGATGGCACCCCGTTGAGCGACCTGCCCGAGTTTGCCAACAGGCCACACGCCTATGTGAAACTCTGGAAGCACCACGCCGCTCAACCCCACGCAGACCGCATCAACAACCTCGCCCGCGAGCGCGGTGAAAGCTGGTTGCCGCGCTATGGCGGCCAGATCTCGTCGGAATGGGAGCTAGCCAAAGGTGTTCAGCTATTCGAAGAAGACCGTGAAGTTTATGACCGCATGTTCAAGTTCGTCGAAGCAGCCGACTGGATCATCTGGCAGCTCTGCGGCACCTACGTGCGCAATGCATGCACCGCTGGCTACAAGGGCAATCTGCAAGATGGCGAGTATCCGTCGCGCGAATTCTTTGGAGCACTTAGCGCCGGTTTCGAAGACTTTGCCGAAACCAAACTTGCTCACGAAATCGGGCAGCTTGGTGCGCGTGCCGGCGGGCTAACCGCCGAGGCGGCCTCATGGACGGGCCTTCGCGAGGGCATCGCCGTTGCAGTAGGCAACGTGGATGCACACGTGACGGCACCGGCCGCCAAGGCTACTCAGCCTGGGCAAATGGTCGCGATCATGGGCACCTCGACCTGTCACGTTATGAACGGCTCGATACTCACCGAAGTGCCTGGCATGTGCGGCGTTGTCGACGGAGGAATCGTTAGCGGGCTTTACGGTTACGAGGCTGGCCAGTCGGGCGTGGGCGATATTTTCGCTTGGTACGTAAACAACCAGGTGCCTCAGAGTTACTTCGATGCAGCCGCGAGCGCGGGGCAGAGCATCCACCAATATCTGACCGACCTAGCTGCTAAAGAAGAAGTCGGCGCACACGGTCTGTTGGTGCTCGATTGGCACAGCGGTAATCGCTCGGTTCTTGTCGACCACGAGCTATCGGGCATGGTGCTCGGGCTTACCCTCACAACTCGCCCCGAGCAGGTTTATCGGGCCCTGCTCGAAGCGACCGCGTTCGGCACTCGCGTCATCATTGAGGCGTTCGAAAAGTCGGGTGTCCCGGTTACCGAGTTCATCGTGGCTGGTGGCCTGCTGAAAAACCAATTCTTGATGCAACTTTACAGCGACGTCACAAGGCTGCCTCTTTCGACTATTGCCAGCGACCAGGGGCCAGCACTCGGCAGCGCGATTCACGCAGCGGTTGCCGCCGGTGTTCACCCAACGATTCGCGACGCCGCCGAGGCCATGGGTCGCTCGAATCAAGGTGTCTATCAGCCGAACCTTGAACGCGCCGCGCGCTATGACGCGCTGTTCGCCGAATACCAACTGCTGCACGACTATTTCGGTCGCGGAGCCAACGATGTTATGAAACGCTTGAAGCAGATTAAGCGAGAGGTAAGTTCACATGACTAATCAGGGCGACCAAGCAACCGTTACGCTCACCGAACTACAGCGCTCAAAAATCGCCATGGCAAGTGCCGAGCTAGCCGAACTGCACCAGGCCTTGGTGACCAACGGGCTCGTGGTGTGGACCGGCGGTAATGTTTCGGCGCGCATCCGCGTTGAAGGCGCACCAGACGTGTTTGTGATCAAGCCTTCGGGCGTTGCCTATGAAGACTTGGATGCCGCCGCCATGGTTGTTTGCGATCTCGATGGCAACCTGATTGAAGGAACCAGGTCGCCTTCGAGCGACACCGCGGCTCACGCTTATGTTTACCGCAATATGCCTGAGGTCGGTGGAGTTGTGCACACCCACAGCAACTACGCAACTGCCTGGGCCGCTCGCGCTGAACCTATTCCGTGCGTGCTGACAGCGCAGGCCGACGAGTTCGGCGGTGAGATTCCGGTCGGTCCATTCGCCATCATCGGCGATGACTCTATCGGTCGTGGCATAGTCGAAACCCTCACCGGTCACCGGTCACCGGCCTCACCGGTCACCGGTCACCGGCCGTACTCTTGCAAAATCACGGTGTGTTTACGATCGGGGCCACGCCGAAGGCTGCCGTCAAAGCTGCGGTAATGTGCGAGGATGTCGCGAAAACGACTCACTTGGCGGTTGCGCTCGGCGCTCCGAAGCCAATTTCGCAGGCAAATATCGATGCTTTATATAACCGTTATCAAAACGTTTACGGAAAGTAACCAAACTCTCTTTTTTCACGCGCGCCATTATGGTTGAATAAGTGTTAAGAAATGTTACCGCTCACATTTTTGAGACTTTGAATCCTTTCCTAGGGCCGAAATAGAGCGAGAACCTTTCCCAAGTGACTGGTCGAGCTGGACGCGACTGGGAGCGAGCAATCACATCTTGTCCAAACCGAAAGGAAACCCAATGATCAAATTGATCAAGAAGGTGCTCGGCGTTGTTGCCGCAAGCGCCCTTGTGGTCGGCGGCCTCGCAGGCTGTGCAACCACTTCAAGTGAGGGTGGACTAATTGGTGTTTCGATGCCAACTCAGTCTTCAACTCGCTGGATTAGCGATGGTGAAAACATCAAGTCGACTCTAGAAGCAGCCGGCTACGAAGTTGACCTTCAGTATGCAGAAGACGACATTCCAACCCAGGTAACCCAGCTCGAGGGCATGCTGACTAAGGGCGCTAAGGCTCTTATCATCGCAGCCATCGACGGCACCCAGTTGACCGACGTTCTTCAGGCAGCTAAAGACGCCAACGTACCTGTTATCTCGTACGACCGTCTGATCCGTGACTCAGCAAACGTTGACTACTACGCAACCTTCGACAACTTCAAGGTCGGCGTTCAGCAGGCAACTTCGATGCTCGTAGGCATGGGCGTTTACGCTTCTGAAGAGAGCACCTCAGCTGACGGCCCTAACGCTGCTGGCCCATGGAACGTTGAGTTGTTCGCTGGTTCACCAGATGACAACAACGCAACCTTCTTCTTCAATGGCGCAATGTCGGTTCTACAGCCACTTATTGACTCGGGCGTGCTCGTAGTCAAGTCTGGCCAGACCGAGTTTGAGACCGTTGCCACCCTTCGCTGGGATGGCGCCGTTGCTCAGAAGCGCATGGAAGACATCCTTGTAGGTAGCTACAACGATGGCTCAAAGGTTAACGGTGTTCTATCGCCATACGACGGTCTAAGCCGCGGAATCATCGCTGCTCTGACTGACGCTGGTTACAGCGCCGGCACCGACATGCCAACCATCGTTGGCCAGGACGCCGAGGTTCTTTCGGTCAAGGCCATGATCGCCAACGAGCAGTACTCAACCATCTTCAAGGACACCCGCGAACTCGCGAAGGTTGCCTCAGACATGGCTGTTGCACTGCTAAAGGGCGAGACCCCAGAAACGAACGACACCACCACCTATGACAACGGTGTAAAGGTTGTTCCTTCTTACCTACTTACCCCTTACATCGTCACCCTTGACAACTACGAGTCGCTTCTAATCGACTCGGGTTACATCAAGGCTGAAGACCTAGGCTAAGTAAACCCAGCAACGCTGTGAGATTGGTGGGGCGAAGCAATTCGCCCCACCAATCCCCCACACAGAACCAAAGCGCAGCATCCACGCAACAAACCCAGCAACAATCTGCAAGCAATAACCGCTCCACCCGAAACGCCAGCCCCAAAACGATAGAGTCGAAGTCAAATGAACAACATTCTCGAGATGCGAAACATCACAAAGACTTTTCCGGGTGTTCGAGCACTAGATAACGTAAGCCTCGAAGTTAAGCGCGGCGAGATTCACGCCATCTGTGGCGAGAACGGCGCGGGCAAATCGACACTCATGAAGGTGCTTTCTGGTGTGTATCCACACGGCACCTACGAGGGCGACATTTTCTATGAGAACGAAATTCAAGCCTTCAAGAACATTCGCGAGAGTGAAGCTAAAGGCATCGTCATCATTCACCAAGAATTGGCGCTGAGCCCCTACCTCTCAATCGCTGAAAACATTTTTCTCAACAACGAGATCACCAAGCGCGGCTTAATCGACTGGAACCGCACCAACCAAGAAGCTCAGAAGCTAATGGCCAAGGTTGGTCTTCGCGAGAAGCCAGACACCAAGGTTATGGAAATTGGTGTTGGAAAGCAGCAGTTGGTTGAGATTGCCAAAGCGCTCAGCAAGCAGGTTCGCCTTTTGATCTTGGATGAACCAACCGCCGCCCTCAACGACGAAGACTCGGCACACCTTCTCGACCTACTGCGCCAGCTACGCAGCCAAGGCATTTCTTGCATCATCATTTCGCACAAGCTAAACGAGATTGCCTCGATTGCCGACAAAACCACCATCATTCGCGACGGTAAGACCATCGAGACCCTCGACATGGCTGGGGGCAAGGTTGACCAAGAGCGCATTATCAAGGGCATGGTCGGCCGAGAGATGGAAAACCGTTACCCAGCTCACACCCCGACTCTTGGTGAAGAAGTCTTCAGAGTTGAAAACTGGACCGTTCACCACCCTGAAGACAAAACCCGCGTTGTTGTCGACAAGGCAAACCTGCACGTGCGCCGAGGCGAAATCGTAGGCCTAGCCGGAATCATGGGTGCCGGTCGCACCGAATTGGCTCGCAGCGTGTTCGGGCACTCCTGGGGTTCAAACATCAGCGGCAAGGTTTATGTAAACGGCGAAGAGGTCGACGTGCGCACCATTCGGGGCGCAATCGAGGGTGGCATTGCTTATGCAACCGAAGACCGAAAGCGTTTCGGCCTGAACTTAATCGATGACATCAAGCGCAACATCTCGATGGCATCGCTAAAAAAGTTCGTCAAGCGTGGTCTGGTCGATGACAATGAAGAGTTCCGCGTCGCGAGTGGCTTTCGCGAGAGCATGAACATCAAAGCCCCATCGGTGCTTTCGATAGTTGGCAAACTCTCTGGCGGCAACCAGCAGAAGGTGGTTTTGAGCCAGTGGATCAATACCGACCCTGAAATTTTGATCTTGGATGAACCAACTCGAGGCATCGACGTTGGTGCTAAGTACGAGATCTACACGATCATCCAGCGCCTCGTTGACGAAGGCAAAGGCGTGATCGTGATTTCGAGCGAGCTGCCAGAGCTCTTGGGCATCTGCGATCGAATCTATGCGATTTCTGAGGGCGTGATCACCGGCGAGGCTACCCGCGCCGAGGCTAGCCCAGAACTACTTATGAAGTACATGACCAAAGAAAAGGAAAAGTCGAATGTCTGATGCATCGAACGCCAAAAAGGGCTTTCTAGGCGGTTTGAGCGAGAAGCTCGAAGGCGTCAACCTGCGCCAAAACGGAATCTTCTTGGCTCTGCTCGGTCTGATTATCTTCTTTGCTGCCACCACACCGAACGCAGCTTCGATCACTCCGACAAACTGGTCAAACCTGGTTGTGCAGAACGGATACATTCTCGTTCTAGCCATCGGTATGGTCATGATCATCATTGCCGGTCACATCGACCTTTCAGTCGGTTCGCTCGCGGCATTCATCGGTGCCGTAGCCGGTGTGCTGGTGGTTCGACCGCT
>JBEDEQ010000070.1:0-4805 GCA_041175645.1 Actinomycetota bacterium
ACCGATCGCACGCTTACTCAGGCAGAGGCCACTGCGGCCAAGGACGACGCAGTTGCTCTCGCAAAGGAGAAATTCGGCGCAGAACTACGCGCCTAAATAAAGGAGTCCTAATGGTCTACACAGTGGCCGTTGCTGGAGCTAGCGGATACGTTGGCGGTGAACTCCTGCGCCTGATTGCAAAACACCCACAGCTCGAGCTCAAGACCGTTACCGCGAATACGAACGCGGGCGAAACTATTGGTGCAATGCACCCTCACCTGCTCAGTTTTGCCGATTTGGTGTTGCAAAAAACCACCAAGGATGTTCTCGCTGGGCACGACATCGTATTTCTTGCTCTACCGCACACCACCTCGGCCGAGGTTGCCTCGTGGCTCGCTGACGACACTCTAGTGCTCGATTGCGGTGCCGATTTCAGACTAGAAAACGCGGATGACTGGAAGAAGTACTACCAAACAGAACATTCGGGAACTTGGGCCTATGGAATGCCCGAACTGGTTCTAGCCTCAGGGGACAAGCAGCGCTCGAAGTTAGCCGGTGTCAAGCGAATCGCTGTGCCGGGTTGCAATGTGACTGCGATTACCTTGGCGCTTGCTCCTCTGGTTCGCGACCACCTCATCGAGCCCGAAGACATCGTCAGCGTTCTTTCTGTTGGCACCTCAGGTGCCGGTAAATCGCCAAAAACCAATCTGCTCGCCAGCGAAATTGGCGGCTCGGCATACGCCTATGGCGTGGGCGGAGTTCACCGTCACACACCAGAGATTGAGCAGAACCTTCGCAACGCATCTGGCAAGGCCATCACGGTTTCGTTTACCCCGGTTCTAGTGCCGATGTCGCGCGGCATTCTTGCAGTGAATACCGGTTGGGCTGCGCCAGGAGTCACTGCCTCAGAAGTGCACGACAGCCTTGCTAGGGCCTACGAGGGTGAGACCTTTGTGCGAGTTCTTGAAACTGGTTCTTTTCCTTCAACAGCAAGCACCTTAGGTGTCAATACCTGCCTGATTGGCGCTTCGCTCGATGAACACAGCGGACGAGTCGTGATCGTTTCGGCCATCGACAACTTGGTCAAAGGCACCGCCGGAGCAGCCATCCAGTCACTCAACATCGCATTGGGCCTAGACGAGCAAACCGGGCTCGAGATTGACGGGGTAGCACCGTGAGCGTAACCGTTCCCGAAGGTTTCAAAGCCGCCGGCGTGCGCGCTGGACTCAAGAAATCAGGCAACCCAGACCTTGCGCTGGTTCAAAACCTCGGCCCGCTGAACTCGGCCGCCAGCGTTTTTACAACCAACCGCTGCCTTGCCAACCCCGTGCTCTGGAGCAAAGAGGTTATGGCTGACGGGCAGGTTTCGGCCATCGTGTTGAACAGCGGTGGTGCCAACTGCTACACCGGCCCTGAAGGTTTTCAAACTACCCACGCCACCGCCGAGGCGGTTGCCGACAAGCTGGGCATTTCGGCTGGTGACGTAATCGTTTGCTCGACCGGTCTGATTGGCGAACAACTCGACCGACCCAAGGTTCTCGCCGGGGTAGACGCTGCAGTTGCGGCTCTGCACGAAGACGGCGGTTTCGACGCATCAGAAGCAATCATGACTACCGACAGCAAACCAAAGCGCACGGTGGTCAAGCGCGATGGCTGGAGCATCGGCGGCATGGCAAAAGGCGCGGGGATGCTCGCGCCGGGCCTTGCAACCATGCTCGTGGTTCTCACCACCGACGCCGCTCTCTCGAGCGGACAACTCGACCATGCACTCCGTGCCGCCACGAGAGTCACCTTCGATCGCCTCGACTCCGACGGCTGCATGTCGACCAACGACACCGTTTCGCTCATGGCCAGCGGTGCATCCGGCATCGAACCAGAGCTAGCGGAATTCACCGAAGCTCTAACCCATGCCTGCAAAGACCTAGCCCTGCAACTGCTCAGCGACGCAGAGGGCTCGAGCCACGACATCGCAATCGAAGTCATCAACGCAGCCACCGAAGAAGAAGCTGTTGAAGTCGGCCGTTCGGTTGCCCGCAACAACCTATTCAAGGCGGCCATTTATGGAAACGACCCCAACTGGGGCCGAATTCTTGCCGCTGTAGGCGTCACCAAGGCCGCCTTCGACCCTTACAACATCGACGTTTTCATCAACGGAATTCGGGTCAGCTCGAAAGGTCAGCCAGACCAGTCACGTGACCTTGTCGACCTAACCCCGCGCCTCGTTGAAATTCAAATTTCGCTGAACGCCGGCGACAGCTCCGCAACCGTGTGGACCAACGACCTAACCCACGAATACGTCGAAGAGAACAGCGCGTACTCAAGCTAATGAAACCTATAGAAACCCACGATCACGACTTTGCTGCCATCAAGGCCCAGACGCTCATCGAGTCGCTGCCTTGGCTGCAGAACTTTCACGGCAAGGTGGTCGTCGTAAAGTTTGGCGGCAATGCGATGGTCGATGAAGCGCTCGCCGAGGCATTTGCTCAAGACATGGCCTATCTGCGCTGGGTCGGCATCAAGCCAGTGGTTGTTCACGGCGGTGGCCCGCAGATTTCGGCAAAGCTCAAAGAACTCGGTATTGAATCAGAGTTTCGCGGAGGCTTCAGAGTCACCACCGACGAAACCATCGGTGTGGTGCGCGATGTGCTGCGCGATGAAATCAGCGAATCGCTCGCCGCTCAGATCAGGCACGCAGGTGCAGGCGCCCGGGTGATGTCTGGCGAAGATGGAAACCTCTTTCGTGCGGTCAAGACGACAATCGAGCAAGACGGCGAAACCATCGACATCGGCTTGGTCGGCGAAGTGAATTTGGTCAACCCGCGAATCGTCTTCGACGCTCTAGAACAGGGCGACATTCCAGTAATTTCGACCGTTGCGCCGGATGCACAGGGCAACTTGCTCAATGTGAACGCCGACCTCGCCGCAGCCGCTCTGGCTGTCGCGCTGGGTGCTGAAAAGCTCATGGTGCTAACCGATGTTGCGGGTCTTTACTCAGACTGGCCAAACACCGACTCGCTAGTGAGCGAGATAACGACCACCGAACTCGAAACGATGTTGCCAACACTCGAGGCGGGCATGATTCCAAAGATGCAAGCTTGCCTAACGGCCGTTGGCGGGGGAGTGCCGCGCGCGCACATCATCGATGGTCGAACCCCGCACAGCATCCTGCTTGAAATCTTTACTAAAAACGGTTTCGGCACGATGGTGTTGCCAAGCTAAGATTTTCTACTTCACGGGCAAAGCCGTGAGCGAAGGGAGAGCAATGGTTCGCCATTTCCTCAAAGACGATGACATTACCTCGGCAGAACAAGCAGAGATCATTCGTCTAGCAATCGAGCTCAAGACCAAGCCTTATTCGCGACGCCCGTTTGAAGGGCCGAAAACCGTAGCCCTCATCTTTGACAAAACTTCAACGCGCACCAGGGTTTCGTTTGCCGTGGGCGTTGCCGATCTCGGCGGTGCACCACTGATCATCGATTCACAGACCAGCCAGATGGGCGGCAAAGAGTCGGTTGCCGACACCGCTCGTGTGCTTGAGCGTCAGGTCGCCGCCATCGTGTGGCGCACCTATGCCCACGCGGGGCTCGAAGAAATGGCCGCGAACTCAAGGGTTCCGGTAATCAATTCGCTGAGCGACGACTACCACCCTTGCCAGTTGCTTGCAGACCTCATGACGGTGCAAGAGCATAAGGGTAAAACCGCCGGCCTGACCATCGCCTATATCGGCGACGCTGCCAACAACATGGCCAACTCTTATCTCGTCGCCTGCGCTTTGGCAGGCATGCACGTGCGAGTAGCTGCGCCAGCAAAATACCAACCAAACGCCGATGTCGTTGCCAAAGCTCGCGCAATCGCCGAAGCCACCGGTGGTTCGGTTTCGCTCAGTCAGTCGCCTGCTGATGCAATCGCTGGGGCAGACGTGGTCACCACCGACACCTGGATCTCTATGGGTCAGGAATCTGAGAAGGCTCAGCGAATCGCTGACTTCAAGGGGTACACCATTGATTCGAACCTGATGAGCTTGGCCGCAGCCGATGCAATCTTCTTGCACTGCCTACCTGCGTATCGCGGTTACGAGGTTAGTGCCGAAGTCATCGACGGGCCACAGTCGGTCATCTGGGATGAGGCCGAAAACCGTCTTCACGCCCAGAAGGCCCTAATGGTCTGGTTGGCCGAGCAGGGCTAGCGAGCATCCACTTCGCCTCTTCTGTTTAGAGGCCAAACTAGGATTAAGCACATAGTGGCCCTAAGGGCCTCAAGGTTTTATAAGGAGTTTCATGTCAGGCAGCGGTTCGAATTCGCTTTGGGGTAGCCGTTTCGAGGGCGGCCCGTCAGAAGCGCTCGCCGCATTGAGCCGCTCGGTTCACTTCGATTGGCGCTTGGCGTCATACGACATTGCTGGCAGCCTCGCTCACATCAAGGCCCTGCACCAGGCTGGCTACCTAACCACGCCCGAGCTCGAAGCACTCACCCGTCACCTCGAAGAGCTGCGCAAGCGCGTCGAGTCTGGGCAGTTCTCTCCAAAGCCTTCCGATGAAGATGTTCACGGCGCACTCGAACGAGGTCTCATTGAAATCGCGGGGCCAGAGCTAGGTGGCAAGGTTCGTGCCGGCCGCTCACGCAACGACCAAATCGCTACCTTGATTCGCAAATACCTACTCGATTCGTCTGACGTAATCGAAGCTCAGGTGCTTGAACTAATTCGTGTGCTCTGCGACCGCGCTGAGGAGCACATGGGCGTCGCAATGCCTGGTCGCACCCACTTTCAGCACGCCCAGCCTGTTCTGCTATCGCACCACCTGATGGCTCACGCGTGGCCTCTGGTT
>JBEDEQ010000071.1:0-4755 GCA_041175645.1 Actinomycetota bacterium
GGTCTCAAGCAGCTCGGTTTGCAGGTTGATAACCGTGGACAAGCGCTTGATGCCTACCTTGATGTTCTCAGGAGTTGGGAACGAATAGCAAACACGAAGTTTGTTTTGACCCGTGCCGTCGCCGTAGAACGCGGTTCCAGGCGTGTAAGCCACCAATTCTTTGACCGCCAAAGGCAGCATGGCCTTCGAGTCGATACCGTCTGGCAGAGTTATCCACAGGTAGAAGCCACCATCTGGGCGGGTTGTGGATAACTTTGGCAAATATTCCGCCAAGGCCTCGAGCGCAGCATCCCTGCGCTCTCGGTAAACCCCGCGGAACGTATCGATCTGCCCCTGCCAGTCTGAATTCGACAAATATTCGCTAATCATCGACTGGCTGAACATCGAAGGGCACAAAATGGCCGATTCCTGAGCCAAAACCAGCTTTTCGCGAATGGCCGGCGGTGCCAAAACGTAGCCAACTCTGAACCCTGGGGCCAGAATCTTGCTGAATGAGCCCAAATAGATGACGTTGTCGTCGATCGAGCGCAGAGCATCTGGCACTTTTTTGTCAAAGTACAGCAAACCGTATGGGTTGTCTTCGAGAATCAGAATCTTGTGGCGACGGCAAATTTCGACGATTTTGGCGCGGCGCTTGTCAGCCAGGGTCACACCAGATGGGTTAGCGAAGTTTGGCACCAGGTACAAGAACTTGATTTTGCGGCCCTGAGTTTTTAGGCGCGCGATGGCTTCTTTCAAAGCCTCGGGCTGAATGCCGTCGTTATCGGTTTCGACGTGCTCAATGTGCGCCTCGTAATGTCTGAAAATGCCGATCGCACCAACATAAGACGGCCCTTCGGCCAAGACCACATCGCCCTTGTCGAGAAACAGGCCTGAAATCAGGTCGAGACCGTGCTGCGAACCGGTGGTCATCACGATGTCTTCGACCGAAGACTTGATTCCCTCAAGAGCCATCAGGTCGCGAACCTGGTCGCGAAGCTTCAAATCGCCCTGTCCACCCGAGTATTGAATGGCAAGGTCACCGCGGTCGGCCATCAGAGTCTCAAACGAGCGAGAAATCAGGTCTTTCGGCAGCGCGTGAACATAAGGCATGCCACCAGCCAGCGAAACAACCTCGGGGCGACTAACCACGGCGAACAGCGCTCGAACCTCAGACACCGAAAGGGTGTTGGCGCGCGCCGCATAAGAGTCCAACCACTGATCGAAGTTGGTTCCCTTTTGGCCCGAGTTGCTCATGTTTCTCCAGTTGAGTTGACTGAGTGGTTTTTTGCGTGGATGCTATGCCCGAACATCCGCGCTTAAGACAAAAACCCAGCGTGATTTGCTTTACGCAACGCTGGGTTTTCTCAAGCCTAGCCCACTAAGGGGCCAGCCTGACGGTCAAAGTTAGTTAATGAACTCTGCAAGGTCGGCGAGCAGAGCTGGCTTTGGCTTTGCGCCAACCATCTGCTTGACCAGCTGGCCACCCTGGAAAACCTGGAGGGCCGGAATGCTGATGATGCCGTACTGCTGAGCCAGTGCAGGCTCTTGGTCTACGTTCACCTTGACGATTTCGATCTTGTCGCCGTATTCGGCCGAGATGTCGTCAAGAATCGGGGCAACCTGGCGGCATGGGCCACACCATTCGGCCCAGAAGTCGACTAGAACAGGCTTGCTGTTCTGAAGCACGTCTGCGGTGAAGGTGGCGGTGGTTACGTTCTTTGCCATTTGTGTTTCTCTTTTCTTTTTCTCTCGCTAAATCGTAAGACCAAAAACCTCAAAGTTATTTCAGGCGAGTTGGCTTGTTGAAAAAGTGTGTCTAGTTAGCGAGCGCGGATGCGCGGGCGCCGCCTAGTGCGAGGTTAGGTAGTGCTCGGCGTCGAGAGCGGCCACGCAACCTGAACCCGCGGCGGTGATCGCCTGGCGGTAGGTTGGGTCGATTACGTCGCCACAGGCAAAAACGCCAGGCAGCGAGGTTCTCGACGAACGGCCGTCAACCTTCATGAACTTGTCTTCGGTCAACTCGATCTGGTCTTCGACCAACCAAACGCGAGGGTCGTTACCGATGGCAATGAAGAGGCCGTCTAGAGCGAGTTCTCTGGTTGAGTCATCCACGGTGCTCTTGAGGGTCACACCGGTGAGCTTGCCTTCGCCGTGTAGAGACTCGACGGCGCTGTTGTAAATAACCTCGATCTTTGGGTTGGCCAGTGCGCGGTCTTGCATGATCTTCGACGCCTTGAAGGTGTCGCGGCGGTGAATCAGGTAAACCTTGTCGGCGAAACGGGTCAAGAAGTTGGCTTCTTCCATGGCGCTGTCGCCACCGCCAACCACGGCTACGGTTTTTTGTCTGAAGAAGAAACCGTCGCAGGTGGCGCACCACGAAACTCCGTGGCCGCTGAGTTCTTTTTCGCGGTCGATGCCGAGCTCGCGGTATGCAGCACCGGTTGCAAGAATGACGGTCTTCGATTCGAAGGTCTGGCCGCCACCGGTTTTGACGATCTTGACGTCGCCTCGAAGGTCAACTTCGACTACGTCGTCGAGCAGAGTCTCGGTGCCGAAGCGTTCGGCCTGAGCCTGAAAGTTGGCCATTAGGTCTGGGCCCATTAGGCCTTCAGGAAAACCTGGGTAGTTCTCGACCTCGGTGGTCTTCATGAGCTCTCCACCGGCTTCGACCGATGAGGCAATGAGCAGCGGCTTGAGGCCGGCACGCGCGGTGTAGATAGCGGCAGTCCAGCCTGCAGGGCCAGAACCGATGATGATGACTTCGCGCAAAATGCTCTCCTATTTTTCAGGGAATTAAGCACAAGTTTAGCGGCGAGTTATTCCCTTGAAGATGCGTGCCGCCGCGCCGAGCGCAAAGTTCACTTCGGGCACGCCGAGCGACTTGAGAGCCAGCGCATAGACGCCGAGCATGAGCAACCCGACCCACGTGCAGGTTGCCACTGCTCCGAGCACGGTGGCCAAGGCAAACGACCCTGGGGCGAAGCCGCCGGTGAACCACAGGGCAGCGAAACCGGATGCGCCCGCTAGGCCTGCGGCAACGAGCATCCGTGCGGTTGCCCCGGTTAGACCGGCACCATCGAAGCGCCCAACCTTGCGGCGCAGCAGTCGATAGGCCAGCACGGCCTGAACGGTGATGGCGATTGAGTTGACCAGCGCCAGGGTGGCCACCAGCCAAACCGGGTTGACCGTGAAGGCCACCGCTATCGCACCGCCGATAAACAGCACGGTCTGAATCAGGGTGAAGAAGAACGGAGTGCGGGTGTCTTCGAGCGCATAAAACGCGCGCTGCAGCATAAAGCCGAAGCTAAACGGAACGAGGCCGATGAGCATCGCGATCAGCACATTGCCGAGTGCGACGGTGGCCTGCAGTTCTCCGACGAACACACGTGAAACCGGGTAGGCGAGAACCATCAGCCCAATCGACGAGAAGGCGCTGACGGCAACAATCACGCGAAGGCTGGCCGCCACATCCGCTTTGAAAGCCGCGATGTTTCCGTCGTGGGCGTGCGTCGAGATTTTGGTGAAACTGGCGGTGGCGATCGAAACCGTAGCGATCGAGTGCGGAAGCATGAAGATGAGCCAGGCGATGGTCGAGGCGGCGATCGATGCAACCGCGAGACCGTAGGTTTCACGTGCCGCAACCGTGGTCGATGCGACGATGGTCTGAACCAGACCGCCGATCTGGGTTACCAACACCATGCCGAGAGTCCAAGATGCCGCCTTGGCTGCCGGGCGAAGGCCAACTCCGCGCCAACCAAAGTTGAGGCGAATCTTGAGCCCGACTCGGCGCCAGAACACGAGAAGAATAAGAGCCTGCGCTGCGACACCGGCGGTTGCCGTTGCGGCGATTAGTGAAACCTGATCGGCACCCCACTCGGCCGCTGCCCGCTGACCGGTCGGGTCGGCGCCGAAAATCGCGATGTAGGCAACCAGGCCAGAGATGGCGACGATGTTGTTGAGCACCGGCGCCCACATGAACGGCCCGAAAGCGCTGCGCGCGTTGAGCACCTCACCGAGCAGCGAGTAGAGGCCATAGAAGAAGAGTTGAGGCAGGCACCAGTAGGCAAAAGCCGTAGCCAGCGCGAGCTGGTCGCCCGACCATCCCTGCGTATAAAGGCTGACCAAGAACGGCGCCGCGGCAGTGGTGAGCACGGTGACTGAAGCGAACACCACGATGATTAGCGTGACCAGACGGTCGATGTAACTCTGCCCGCCGTCGAGGTGAGCGCGAGCTTTGACAATTTGCGGCACCAAAACCGCGTTGAGCACACCGCCGGCAATGATCGCGTAAACGTTGTTGGGCAACTGATTGGCCACACCGAATGCGTCGGCGGCGTCGGTGGTGACACCAATGGTGAGAGCCAGCAGAACGGCACGAACAAAACCGAGGATGCGCGAGGCAACCGTGCCCGCGGCCATAATCATCGACGATCTGGCGGTACTCAAACCGTGCCGGCCTTTTTGCGCTTAAGCATGCGGTTCGTACCGATGACACCGAGTGCACCGATCACGACAAAGAACGCAATCAAAATCGAGCTCTCGACGTCGCGCTGAACGGTCATTTCAAGATTGGTGCTCTTGCCGATTTTCACTCCCGAGAAAGAAGTGAGCCAAACGTTCAGACGAACCTCGCCGTTGGCGATCGCCTCAACCGGAATCGCCGCGTTGCTCGTAGTGTTCGCCGCCGCCGTGTATTCGAAAACCTTCGGCATCTTGACGCTCAGGTTCGATGGCCGCACCCAAATGAAAATGCGAATGTCGGTGTCGTAGTCG
>JBEDEQ010000072.1:0-4684 GCA_041175645.1 Actinomycetota bacterium
CGTAATAAATTACCGATAACGATTGCGCGAAACCGCTTTCACGAAAAGGTATTACAACTTATACTTTCAATCAAACGCGTGTGCGCGCGTTGCCGAGATTTTTCTTGTTGGACATTTCCGAAAGGATGCCCGTGCGCACAGTTATTCGCCGCATCGCCGCAGCTATCGCTGCTTCATCTCTCTTGCTCGTTGGCCTAGTTGCCACCACCCCAGCCTCGGCTGCGGTTACCTGGGTGAGCGGTCTCAGCTGGAGCAACTTGCACGTGCTGCAAGAAGACGGCGTGTTCGAAAAGTACCGCCGCGAGTTCGATGTGAACTCGGTGCTTCAGACCCAGAGTGACTCGCAGCACAGCACCGCGTGGGTTCGAACCGACCGCCAGTCGGTCACCGTGCGCTACATCGGCGGAGCGGTAAACGCCAACAAGTCGGTGCAGTTCTTGCCAGGCGGTGATATCGAGTTCACCGACTCGATCGCGGGCGACGAAAACATTGCCGTAACCGATGCTCAGGGCAACGCATCCATCACACTTACTCTCACAAACCCAGCCCAGGCTGAAGACAACCTATATGTAGGTTTGCGCGCAGGCACGGCAGAAGAAGACCCAACCGTTGGCAACATGGTTTTGCTTTGGCAAGAGCCGGGCTTTTACCCGATCATCAAACTTCGCGGAACCTGGACCGGCCCTGAGTCGGTGTGTGGCATCAACCCTTTTGAGTGCGTCGACAGCGACCTAGACGAAAAGACTTGGGCTTGGTCTGTGTTCAAGCGAGACTGGCTGCCTGAATATGCACAGGTGTTCGTAAAGTCTTACAAAGCCGGTTCGACCATTCAGGTTAAATACAGCGTCACCGACATTTGGGGCACCCCGCTCGTTGGCAAGTCGGTTACTTTGCCGGCCGACCCTCAGTGCAAAATTTGCAAGTGGGGTTCATTCAAGGGCACCAAGCTGACCGATGCCAATGGCTACGTGTCATTTAGCCTGCCGAACAAGAACTCCGTCAAAGAAGTTGGCGCATTCACTTCGGTGAACTCAGACACCAAAGAGAAGCAGCGCGGTTTCGTTTCGTTCAACCTGTGGCCAACCACCAACGAGCTTGACGAGTCGGCCGACATGTTCTGGCCACAGATCGTCACCGACATCAACATCAAGGCAAGCGCTTCGAAGTTGAACGTCGTTAGCCGAGGCGGCCTAACCGCCGACGCCGGTGGCAACGTTGTAGTCGGTGCGGGCACCCCAGAAATGGCCGTGAACCCGCCACTACCGATCGACACCAAGGGCTTAGGTCTGGGCGACACCAACGTGGTGAACCTAACCATCACCTACCTCAAGAACTCGATTCCGAACGTGCTCTACGCACCAGACATCAAGGTGGTTGCCTCGAACGGTGGCCGCATCGGTCTGGTCACCAACAGCAAGACCGCGGCTAGCTTTGCCGATGTTTCGCAAATGGTTAGCAGCCTCACCTTCGGCTACACCTACCCACAGCGACTCGTTTTCGCCTGCACCAAGCCGGGCAGCACCATCTTCACCATCTACACCGGCACCACCAAAAAGACTCACGAGATGGAGTGTGTAACTGGTGGCAAAGCGGATGCTCGCGCAGTAGTCGCCGTTGCCAACGGGCAGATCGGCGTTCCGTCGACCGCAGCCAACGTTCAGTTCAAGGTGACTGACCGGTTCGGCAACGGCATCGCCGGAGTCGACCTAGACGTCACCTCGACTGGCAACGGCTCGATCGCGACCCCAACCGTGCGCGTAACCTCGAACGCGGCTGGTCTAATCACCGTTCCGGCTAGCGCAACTGCGGCTGGTGCCCAAACGCTAACCGCCACCGTGGTCGACACCGCGGGCACGCAGTTTGCCGATGCTGCGAACGCAGAGTTCAAGATTGCCGCTGGCGTCGCGACCGCGACATCCGTGCTCAATTGGGGTACCGCCTCGATCGACGTGGTTGCCGCAAAGGGAGCTGCCAAGTTCACCAGCCTCAACCTAAAGGGCAAGACCGTGACCGTAACCGATGGCAAGAAGAAGTACACCTACAAGCCATCGAGCGCTAAGGCATCTAACACCATCAAGCTAGCCAAGGGTAGCCACAAGTTGGTTATCAAGGGTGGCACGGTGTCGAAGACCGTAACCATCACCGTTCCGTAACCCGAAATCGATTTCAGAACACCTGCTGAAAAGGAAACCCAAAATGAAGAGAATGTTTGCAGCACTGGCAGCTTTCGCCACGGCACTCGCCGGGATCGGCATTGCCGTAAGCCCGGCCGCAGCAGCTGAGCCAACCATGGCCACCATTCGCCTCGTGTATCCGGTGATCACCGCGAGCAACGCTTGGGATGGCGCTAAAGACGCGGCCGAGTGGGTTACCAAGGACTACTACCGCGACGGTCTTCGTTACTACCGCTACCCAGTTGAGGCCGGTTCAACCACCAGCCTGACCTACCTGGCAACAGACCAAGACGGCAACCCGATTGCCAACCACGCCATCAAGTTGGCTGTGAACAAGCAGTGGTCGCTGTCTAACGCAAAGATGCAGGTTGGCGATCTAACGACGATTGCTGACCCTGGCATTGTTGTCAACGGTACGACCAACGGTGAGGGTAAAGTCACCTTCGTTCTCAAGAACAACAACCTCGGCTCTGAGGGCGACGCGATTCCTACCGACCGCAGCAAGATGCCGGCAAACACGCTCTACTCGCAGGTTGCTCCGAGCATGTTCGACACCGAAACCAAGCAGATCATTGACATCATCGACCTTTCTTTTCACAAGAAGGCCGGTGCGGTTGACACCTCGCGCAACATCCGCTTGATTCCAGAGCAAAAAGACCTAACCCTAGACACCTGGGATGCTTCGGCCTGGTACAACATCGCAGGCTCACCGGCTTACCTCAAGTGGTTCACCGCTGGCGCGACCAGCTCGTTGACCTATGTGGTTACCGAGGCTGATGGCGTTACCCCGGTTCCTGCCGGAACCACCGTGTGGCTGAACATCAACCAGACCGCGCCAGAAAAGCGCTCCAACTGGCTGAAGGCCGATGGTTCGCCGATTGATGCGGCCAAGACCGCAGGCCACGAGGGCTCGGTCAGCGGCGTTACCGATGCTGCGGGCAAGGTTACCTTCACTTTGAAGAACACCAACACCCAAGAAGAAGCAGAGAATGTTCGCACCGAGAAAAACAAGTGGACCTGCCCAACCCGCGGATGCGCATGGAACTCTGACGTTGCCAACGAGCTTGCCACCGGCTTCTACCCGACTCTAGGCGGTGCCGTGCTCGAGAAGTACGACCGTGTTTGGGGTCACTTGGTTCAGATGGGAGCCCCTGCGGTTTCTGCCGCCAAGCTAACTGACACGGCAACAATCAACGCAGCCAAGACCGTTACCTTCACCATCAAGAACGCAATCGGTGAAGTAGTACCCGGCGCAGTTGTTCAGTTCAGCACCAACTCAAAGGGAACTCTGGCGTCGACCAGTGGCGTCGCCGACTCGGCAGGTAAGGTTTCGGTTGCCGCTTCGGCAACTGCGCCTGGCGTGCAGAACGTTGTGGTTGCCTATGTTGACGGTCGCGGTATTGCCGGAACGGCAGTTACTGCAATCACCTGGAGCACGCCAAAGCCGGTTCTTTCGGTTTCGGTTGCCAAGCGAGTTGTTTCGGTGAAGGCCACTCTTGCCAAGGGCAAGAAGGTCACCATCTATGTCAACGGCAAGAGTGTTTTGGTGAAAACCCCAACCTCATTCAGCGCTACCACCTACAAGTACACCGCGCCTAAGGCCGGCAAGTACACCGTGAAGATCACAGTTGTTGGCGGCACCACCGTCACCAAGGTTTACACGATCAAGTAGAGCCAATAAAAAGAAAACCGGCCGACTAGCCACCTTCGCGGGTAGCCAAGTCGGCCGGTTTCTACTTAAGCGCTACGCGTTACTGCTCGAGCAGGTCGGCCACCGAGTTCAGAATCTCGGTCGGTCTGAACGGGTATTTCGAAATCTCGTTGTCGTCTGCGATGCCGGTTAGCACCAGCACGGTGTGCAGACCAGCTTCGATGCCGGCGACCACGTCGGTATCCATGCGGTCACCGATCATGCCGGTCGACTCTGAGTGAGCAGAAATCTTGTTCATGGCAGAGCGGAACATCATCGGGTTCGGCTTGCCAACAATGTATGGCTCGCGACCGGTTGCTTTGGTGATTAGAGCTGCCACCGATCCGGTAGCCGGCAGCACACCCTCGGCCGACGGGCCGGTAGCGTCTGGGTTGGTGGCGATGAAGCGCGCACCGTTGTTGATTAGGCGAATCGCCTTGGTGAGATTGTCAAAATTGAAGTTGCGGCTCTCACCAAGCACCACATAGTCGGGGTTCTGGTCGGTCTGCACATAGCCAATCTCGTGCAGAGCTGTGGTCATGCCTGCTTCGCCGAGCACATAGGCCGAGCCATAAGGCTTCTGCTTGTTCAAGAAGGCGGCGGTGGCTAGGGCCGATGTCCAGATGCGTTCTTCTGGAATGTCTAAACCGGTGGCACGCAGGCGGGCCGAAAGGTCGCGCGGGGTATAGATCGAATTGTTGGTGAGCACCAGAAACGGTGTTTCACTGTCTTGCCATTGCTTGATGAGCTGAGCTGCGCCCGGAAGGGCTTGACCCTCGTGCACCAGCACGCCATCCATGTCGGTGAGCCAAGACTTGAT
>JBEDEQ010000073.1:0-4634 GCA_041175645.1 Actinomycetota bacterium
GCTACTTCGCCCAGGTCGCTTCGACCGCCAGATTGGCGTTGGCGCACCAGACCTAAAGGGTCGCGAGCAGATTCTGCGCGTGCACGCCAAGGGCAAGCCGGTCGCCGACGATGTTGACCTAGCTCTTGTCGCTCGTCGCACACCTGGCTTCACCGGTGCCGACCTGGCCAACGTTCTAAACGAGGCAGCCTTGCTGACCGCTCGTCAGAACGAAAAGCAGATCACCGCGGCCACCATCGACGAGGCAATCGACCGCGTCATCGGTGGGCCACAAAAGAAGACCCGCCTGATGAAAGATCAGGAGCGTCTAAACACCGCCTACCACGAGGCCGGTCACGCTCTGGTTGCCGCTGCCATGAACGACAGCGACCCGGTAACCAAGGTCACCATTCTTCCTCGAGGTCGCGCCCTGGGTTACACCATGGTGCTGCCACTCGAAGACCGCTACTCGATTTCGCGCAACCAGCTGCTCGACCAGATTGCCTATGCAATGGGTGGCCGAGTTGCCGAAGAGGTTGTCTTTCACGACCCAACCACTGGCGCTTCGAACGACTTTGAAAAGGCAACCTCGATTGCCCGCAAGATGGTTACCCAATACGGCTTCTCGTCGAACCTGGGTGCAATGTCGTTTGGTGGCTCAGGCGAAGTTTTCGTCGGCCGCGACATGGGCCAGATGCGCGACTACAGCGAGGCAACAGCGCAGCAGATCGACGCCGAGGTTCGCGCCATTCTCGACGCCGCTCACGATGAGGCTTACAAGGCCATCAACCTAAACCGCAAGGTGCTTGACGCACTGGCCAAGGCGCTGATGGAAGAAGAAACCCTCAACCAAGAGCAGATCGCCAAGATCTTCAAGACGGTCAAAAAGCTGCCAAAGCGCAGCCAGTGGCTATCGAAGAAGACCCGACCGGTTTCGAAGCAGGGTCCAATCGCGATTCCAGCCAAGGGTTCGACCAAGTCGAAGGTTGCAGCAGCCGCAAAGGTTGCCGCAGACGAGGCGGCTAAGCCGGTCAAGCGCGTGGTTCGCAAGAAGCCAGCGGCACCCAAGGCCTAAACCTTGATCGACTCCGAACGCATAAAACGCGCGGTTGCCGAGCTACTCTCGGCAATCGGCGAAAACCCCAACCGTGCCGAACTGATGGCAACGCCCGAAAAGGTGGCGGGGGCATACGCAGAGTTCTTCAAGGGTGTTGGCGTCGACGAGACATCCGTGTTGGCCGAAACGTTCGAGGCAGAGCACAATGAGGTAGTGATTCTCAAAGACATCGAATTCGTTTCGATGTGCGAACACCACCTGCTGCCATTCACCGGTGTAGCTCACGTCGCTTATCTGCCGAGTGACCGTGTGGTTGGTCTCGGTCGTCTGCCAAAGCTTGTCGAAATCGTGGCATCGCGCCCGCAGCTTCAAGAAAACCTCACCGCTCAGGTGGCCGACGCACTCGTGCGCGGGCTAAACACCAAGGGCGTTGTGGTGGTTGTCGAGGCCCGTCACCACTGTGTGGTTTCGCGTGGTGCTCGTCAACCCGAGGCAAACACCATCACCATGGCAGCACGCGGATGCTACGACGAACCAGTCGCTCGCGCCGAAGTGATGGGGCTCATCAGCAAATGAACTTTCACCAGCCGCTAGTGATGGGGGTGCTCAACGTCACCCCAGATTCATTCAGCGACGGCGGTGAATTCGTTCGGCTCGATGCTGCCCTCGACCACGCTCGCGTGCTGCAGATTGCCGGAGCAGACATTATCGACATTGGCGGCGAATCAACCAGACCAGGTGCCTCTCGCGTTTCACTTGCCGAAGAGCAGGCCCGCGTTCTGCCGGTGATCGAGGCAATCGTCACCCAGCTCGGTGCCAAGGTTTCGATCGACACCATGAACGCCGAAACCGCTCGTCTGGCGGTTGCGGCCGGCGCATCGATCATCAACGACGTTTCGGGCGGCCTCGCCGACCCAGGCATGTTTCGGGTTGCCGCCGACACTGGCGCGACCATCATCATTTCGCACTGGCGCGGTTTTAGCGACCAGATGGACACCCTCGCCACCTACGACGACGTGGCCGCCGAGGTTGCTGCCGAGTTGAAACTGCGCGTGGATGCCGCGCTGGCCGTCGGCGTAGAGCAAACGCAAATCGTGGTTGACCCGGGTCTCGGTTTTGCCAAAGACATGCAACAAAACTGGAAGCTCGTTGCACGACTCGAGAAGCTCGAAGAACTCGGATACCCGATTCTGGTCGGTGCCAGCCGCAAACGTTTCATTGCGGGAGTCATCGAGCCAGAAGAGCCAGCCGAAGTAAGCAACGAACGCCGCGACCTAGCCACCGCCGTGCTCACCGCACTGCTGTTGCAGCGCAAAATTTGGGGCGTTCGGGTACACAATGTTCTTGCAACATCAGACGCCATCAAGATTGTTGCCGCACTTAGAGACGCAGAACAGAGCTAAACCATGCAGCAAAAAATCTCACTAAAAGGACTGCGCGTTTTCGCCTACCATGGCGTTTTTGACTTCGAACGACAGAACGGCCAAGACTTTTACATCGACTGCTCGGTTTGGCTAGATGCCACCAAGGCCACCGTCAATGACGACCTTTCTCACACGGTTAGCTACGCAGACATCGCCAAAGCTCTGGTCGAAAATGCCAAGGGCGAATCGTTCGACCTAATCGAAACTCTGGCCCAACGCCTGCTCGAAACCGTGATGAACATGGCTGGCGGCGATGCAACCGGCACCATTCGCAAAGCCAAAATCACCGTGCACAAACCAAACGCGCCAATCGTTTATGACTTCGAAGACGTCTCGGTCACCGTGAAAGCCAAGCGAGACTAATGTCTGCAGTTCGCGCAGTTTTGGCCCTGGGTGGCAATCTCGGAGACCGCAAGAAAATCATCAAGTCGGCCATCCGTGCGCTTAAAGACACCCAGGGCATCGAGGTTCTTGCCAAGTCGCCGTTGGTCGAATCACATGCAGTCACCGAGGCCGGCGTCGATGAAAGCCGCCCAAACTACCTAAACGGCGTGGTCGAAATCGAAACCACGCTAAAGCCCGGCGACCTGCTCGACCGCGTTCGAGTGATCGAGCAAGAGCACGGCCGCGTGCGACTAGAGCGCTGGGGTTCGCGAACCCTCGACATTGACATCATCACCTATGGCACGTTGATCAAAGCGGGCAAGCGGCTTGAGTTGCCGCATCCGCGTGCTTATCAACGAGCGTTCGTTCTAGTGCCCTGGGCGCTCATGAATCCAGAGGCGGTTTTGCCAGGCCACGGGTCGGTGGCGAAGCTCGCAAAGTCGGTCGAGTCTGAAGTTTGGGTGGTCGCATGATGGGCGGGGCGCGATGAAGCCAACCAAGCTGTCGGCGATCGTCTCTTATGCGGTGGCCAGTTCGATCATCGGCGTCTTTCTAGCCGAGTTCTTGGTGCGCTCTGGCTCGCCGATTCCGGTGTCGCCGGCCTCGTTGGTTGCGGTGCTGCCGTTCATCTCGATTTCGCTCGTGGTCTTCGCCTGGCCTATTTTCAAATACCGTTCGGCCGTGCGCGCTCGACTCGAACAGGTCAAAAAAGCCCCGGCCGCCGCCACCAACAGCCCGGCACCAAAACGCGTTGACCCGTTCTATGCCGTGCGCGTTGCGCTTCTGGCCAAATCGACCGCAATCGCCGGCGCATTTTTCAGCGGATGGCACGCAGGCGTGTTGATCGCACTGCTCAGCTCACCCGCACCAACCGCCAGCCTGCTCTGGCGCGCCATTTTGGCTGTGGTCGGGTCTATCGCCATGGTGGTTTGCGGGCTGCTCGTCGAGCGAGCCTGCAAGGTTCCGCCAGACGCCAAGCTCGAATCGGGCGACGCCGACGGAGCCGCCGCATGATTGACAACACCAAGGCAAGGCTCGCGGTAGGCATTGTTGGCACCGCCCCGGCCGGCATCGCCATGGCCTCGGCCCTCGCCGGCGCAGGTCACCTGCTCATCGGAATCACCATCACAACCGCCGCCGACACCGAGCGAGTGGATGCTGCGCTACCCGGCCTCGATGCACTCGAGTTGCGCGAGCTGCTGGCCCGTGCCGAACTCGTGCTGCTCGCCGTTGCCGACGATGAACTTGAGGGAACCGTTGGTGCGATCAGCGAGGCGCACCTCTGGCGCTCTGGACAACTCGTAGCCCACACCAACCCCCGCCACGGATACTCGATGCTCGGGTCGGCATCGGCGCAGGGTGCGATTGCTTTGGCCGTGCATCCGGCAATGTCGTTCAGCGGCACCAGCCTCGACCTTCAGCGCATGCGCGAGGTGTTCTTTGCGGTTTCGGCACCGAAGGTGGTGTTGCCGATCGCCCAGGCATTGGTAATCGAAATGGGCGGCGAGCCAGTTGTCATCGACGAGCAGCAGCGCGCCGCTTATGCCGAAGCGTTCGAAGTTTCGACCACCTTCTCGACGCTCGTGGTCAACCAGGCCATCGGGCTGCTCGAAGAAGCGGGCATCGCCAACGCCCGCGGCATTCTGGCCCCAAGCGTGCGCAGCGCCGTTGAACGTGCACTTGCCGACGGCCACCAACCGCTCGACTCCACCGAACTTTTTGACGAATAGAAACACCAGAGGATGCCCGTGCAGCTAGTTCACACCAACGCAGAGCTCGACCAGCTCGTC
>JBEDEQ010000074.1:0-8261 GCA_041175645.1 Actinomycetota bacterium
ACCTACGGTTGCGGGTAGCGCTCGCCGGGGTCGACCAAGTAGAGCTCGTTCAGTTGGGAGGAAAAGCCTCGCCGCTAATCAGCGGACAGCATCCGCTGGTATCGGCGCGCATGACTTCGCACCAATCGCCTGATGGCGATTTCAACTTTGCGGTTGGGTTGGTTTGAAACCCTAGGCAAGCACGCTCTCTAGCGAAACGCTAGAGATTGAGTGTGCGGTTCCAACTGGTTCGTTCACCAATAGCCCACCGTGGGTGTTTAGACCCAACGCCAAAGACGGGTCAGCTTGGCAGGCTGCCAACCAACCCTTGCCTGCGAGCGCTTTTGCGTAAGGCAAGGTTGCGTTGGTGAGGGCATAGGTGGAGGTGTGAGGCACCGCTCCAGGCATGTTGGCTACGCAGTAGAACACGGTGTCGTGCACCTTGTATGTCGGTTCGGCGTGGGTGGTCGCATGCGAGTCGGCGAAGCATCCACCCTGATCAATAGCGATGTCAACCAAGACTGAGCCGGGGCGCATTGCCTTGACGTGGTCATTAGTCACAAGCTTTGGAGCTTTTGCTCCCGGAATCAAAACTGAACCGATTACTAGGTCAGCGTCGGTAACTGCACGTTCGATTTCATATGTGTTGCTCACGATAGTTCTTAGGCGGCCAGCGTAGTGGTGGTCAAGCTCGCGAAGTCTTGAAATGTTGGTGTCAAGAACGGTTACCTCGGCACCTAGTCCCACTGCCATGGCAATTGCATTGGTTCCGGCCACGCCGCCACCGAGCACAACAACTTTGGCTGGGCGAGTGCCAGGAACTCCTCCCAAGAGGGTTCCGTTGCCACCGTTGTGGCGCATAAGGGTTTGGGCACCGACTAACACCGAAAGGCGGCCGGCAACCTCGCTCATTGGAGCGAGCAGCGGTAGCTGACGGTTTGGCAACTGCACGGTCTCATACGCGATTGCTGTGACTTGGTTTTTGATCAGTTGTTCGGTTAGCTCTAGGTCGGCTGCGAGGTGAAGGTATGTGAAGAGCACCAAGCCAGGCCGTAGGTACTGGTACTCGGGTTCGATTGGCTCTTTTACCTTGAGAACCAGATCACCGGCTGCCCAGGTGCTAGCGGCGTCCGGGGTGATGGTTGCGCCCGCTTTTACATACTCTTCGTCGCTGATCGAAGAGCCCTTGCCAGCCCCCGACTGAACCGAAACCTGGTGCCCAGCGGTGACGAGTTCGTGAACACCAGCTGGGGTGATGGCAACTCTAAATTCGTTGTTCTTTATCTCGCTAGGTACAGATACCCGCATGATTCTCCTTTGGGCGACTCCGTCGTCGCACACGAGTTAAAGCCTATCGTTTACCCGAGGTCGATCGTGAGCGGTGCGTCGGGGAAAGAAGAAATGTAAATATTGGGTATCACTATTCAAAAATGGTCCTTTAGTGCTTGTTTATGTGGCAAGATTTTTCTGTGCGACATGCACCCCTTGTTGGTCGGGCTATGACAGCCCACTAGTTTAAGGAGCCGGCCAGTGACTAAGCCACTTCTGATTAAGCAGGCTCGCCGTCACCAAATGACTAGACGTGCAGCCCTTGCCGGTGCTGGTGCAACTGCTGCGGCAGTCGCCCTGGCCGCTTGTGCACCGGGTGGTTCTGACACGCAGCTGACGCCAGCTACCGACGTGTCAGACACCGAAAAAACGCTAGTCTGGCATAACTGGTCTCTTTACATGGACGAAGTCGAGAAAGACGGCGCTGTCACCTACCCCACTCTCGAAAAATTCACCGCTGAGACCGGCATTGCGGTCGAGTACAAGATCGAAATCGAAGACAACGACACCTACTACGGCAAGGTCAAAGATCAGCTTGCCCAGGGTGCCGACATCGGTGCCGACGTTGCATGCCCAACTGAGTGGATGGCTGCTCGCTGGGTCAACAATGGCTACGTTCAGAAGATGGACGCTGCGAACATCCCGAACAAGCAGAACATTGCTCCTGCATACCTGGGTGCTGCATTCGACCCAGAGCGTGACTACACCGTGCCTTATCAGGGCATTTTGGCTGGCATCACCTACAACAAAGAGGCTTTCAAAGAGGCAACTGGCAAAGACGCTCCTTCTTCACTAGAAGACCTATGGGACCCAGCTCTAAAGGGTCGAGTTGGCGTTCTTTCTGAGATGCGCGACACCATTGGTTTGATTTTGCTTGCCAACGGAATCGACATCGCAGATGCAAACAGCCTCACTGAAGACGCGTTCATGAACGCTATTGACTTCTTTGCTGGAAAAGTTTCCGACGGCCAAATCGCTCGCATCAAGGGCAATTCGTACAGCGAAGACCTAGAGAACGGCGACACCATCGCGGCGATCGCTTGGTCGGGTGACACCGTTCAGTTGAACCTAAGTGCTGGCACTGAAAAGTACGGCTTCTTCATTCCAGACTCGGGAACCACCATCTCGGCAGACCTCTTTACCGTTCCAATGGGTGCGACCCACAAGAAGAATGTTGAAGAACTAATCAACTTCTATTACGACCCAGCCAATGCAGCCATGCTTGCTGCGTGGGTTAACTACGTGACCCCTGTAGTTGGCGCTAAGGAAGAGGCGATGAAGATCGACCCTGCTCTAGCCGAGAACCAACTAATCTTCCCTTCTGAAGAATTCTTGAAGAACGCACACGGCTTCCGTTCCCTAACCGGAAAAGAAGAGCTTTCGTTCACCAAGGCATTCCAAGAAGTATTGCTGGGTGCATAAGTGGCAACAGAATTTGTTGCCAGAGGTTCAAATCTAGATTTAGTAGGAATTCGCAAATTCAAATCTAGATTTAGTAGGAATTCGCAAAGAGTTTCCTGGCTTCACCGCGATCGACGATCTTGACCTGCACATTCCTGCTGGTGAGTTCTTCGCCCTGCTTGGCCCTTCGGGTTGCGGCAAAACCACGACCCTTCGCTTGGTTGCTGGTCTAGAAGAGCCGACCAGTGGTCAAATTCTTATCGGTGGCAAGGATGTTTCGCACACCAAGCCGCACGAACGCCCGGTCAACACCGTGTTTCAGTCTTACGCTCTCTTTCCGCACATGTCGGTACTAGAGAACGTCGCGTTTGGTTTGAAACAGCGCAAGATTGCCGACCCGCTAAAGCGAGCATCCGAGGCTCTTGACCTGGTGCAACTTGGCCACCTTGCCGGTCGCCGACCACAGCAACTTTCGGGTGGTCAGCAGCAACGCGTCGCTCTCGCTCGTGCGCTAGTGAACCGACCTTCTCTCCTTCTTCTTGACGAGCCACTTGGTGCGCTAGACCTGAAGCTTCGACGTGAGATGCAAATCGAGCTCAAGGCCATTCAAATTGAAGTTGGACTTACCTTTTTGCACGTGACTCACGACCAAGAAGAAGCCATGGACATGGCAGACACCGTTGCTGTTATGAACAAAGGTCGCATCGAGCAGATGGGCGCGCCTGAAAAGCTTTATGACCGACCAAAGACCGTCTTCGTTTCGAAGTTCTTGGGTCAGTCAAACCTCTTTGTTGGCAAAATCGTTGAGACCAGCGCTAACTCACTGAGCATCGATGTTGCGGGATACAAAATCTCCGTGCCTAAAGATCGCGCTGAAAAGCACACCGGCAAGATCGCTATTGGAGTTCGCCCAGAAAAAGCCGACCTCTTCCAGAAGAAGCCTGCCGAAAGCTCAAGTGAGAACCTGATTGGTCCCGGCGAAGTCAAAGACATTCGTTTTACCGGCGTTAGCAACCAATTCTTGGTGGATGTTCCGAACATCGGTTTGGTTACCGTGTTCGAGCAGAACGAGGGCAACAGCACGGTCGAATTGGGCGATCAGGTTTGGATTTCTTGGAAGCCAGCCGACACTCTCGACGAGGAATAGGCCATGGCTTTCGCGGCATTTGGCCACGGTGGCGGCTCGAAGAGCGACTTTAAGACACCAAGAAAAACCTCAGTAAAAGTTGCGATGGCATTGCTCATTCCGGGCATGCTCTACCTCGGACTTTTCTTTATCACTCCATTGGTTTCGCTTGTCGTTACCTCGCTAGAGGTGCCAGACGGCTCAGGTGAAATCGGCCGATACGCGTATGGCTTTGAAATCGCCAACTACTGGGCAGTAATCGAAACCTACTGGCCGCACATCGGTAGGTCTTTCTTCTACGCGCTAACCGCAACGATTCTCGGTCTTCTGATCTCGTATCCGCTTGCCTACTTCATCGGAGTTAAAGCTCGCCGCTGGCCATTGCTTCAGGGCTTGATGCTCACCCTGGTGATTGCGCCGTTCTTTATCTCTTTCTTGCTTCGAACTTTTGCCTGGAAGCAAATGTTCGCCAACGAATCGCTCATCGTCACCACCTTGCAGTCTTGGGGCGTCTTGGCACCTGACCAGTACCTCGTCGGAACCGACTTCATGGTGATCTTTGGATTGACCTATAACTTCATTCCGTTCATGACCTTGCCGCTCTACACCTCTCTAGAGCGCCTAGACATTCGCCTACTCGAGGCTGGATCTGACCTTTACGCCAGCCCGGCCAAGGTGTTCGGTCGAGTGACCTTGCCGCTATCGATGCCGGGTATCATCTCTGGAACTCTGATGACCTTCATTCCAATTGCCGGCGACTATGTGAATGCGAGCAGTCAATTCTTGGGCTCCTCAGAAACGGCCATGATCGGCAACGTGGTCGAGGCAAACTTCTTGCGAATCAATGACTATCCGAGCGCATCCGCTCTTTCGGTTCTGTTAATGGCGGCTATCTTGGCCCTCGTGACTTTCTATGTTCGCCGAAGTGGAACGGAGGACCTACTGTGAGATTCTCACTCGGTAAATGGGCCCTTCCGCTCTACACGGTCTTGGCATTCATATATCTGCTAATCCCGATCGTCTACACATTCGTGTTCTCGTTCAACGACAGCTTCAAGTCGAACATTTCTTGGCGAGGATTCACCTTCGACAATTGGCTCAACGTCTGTGGCGAACCAGGAGTCTGTGATGCCTTCGGCACATCGGTTCTGATCGGTGTCGTTTCGACCGTGTTGGCCACGATTCTAGGCACCATGATTGCCATTGCGCTGGTGCGTTACGAATTCAAGGCCCGCTCGCAGGTTAGCTTGTTGCTGTTCTTGCCGATGGCCACTCCCGAGATTGTTCTCGGTGCAGGTCTGGCGTCGCAGTTCTTCAACATGGGCGTAACCAAGGGTCTTGGCACCGTAATCGTGGCTCACGTCATGTTCTGTCTGTCATTCGTGGTGGTCACGGTAAAGGCTCGCGTTGCCAGCCTCGACCCTGCGCTCGAAGAGGCGGGCGCTGACCTCTATGCCACCCCTGCTCAGGTTTTCCGCAAGGTCACGTTGCCGCTACTGACCCCTGGAATCATGTCGGCTGCCCTGTTGGCTTTCGCGCTGTCATTCGATGACTTCATCATTACTAACTTCAACGCAGGCCCGGTCGACACCTTCCCGAAGTTTGTCTACACCGCTGCGGCGAAGGGCATTCCAGCTGAGGCAAACGTGGTCGGTTCGGCAGTGTTCTTGGTCGCGATCATCACCGTGGTGTTGGTGCAACTCAACTCTGCCCGCAAGCAAAAGCGCTTGCTAGCCGGCAAGTAAAAAACCTCTAGGCAAACAGAGCGACAACCGCTTCGCGGAAGTGCTCGGTGTGACGCTTGACGTCTTCGATCGTGTGAGCCGGTGACATCAAGGCCATGTTGTGGAATGGCGTCATCAAAATGCCTCGGTTTAGTGCGTGTAGGTGCAAGAACTGCTGAAGCTCAAAGTCGTCTGCGTCGGCAGCCTCTCGACCGGTGCGTGGTGCGGTTTCGCGGAATGAGTATTCCGAGCGACATCCGAGTTGAGATACCTGCCAAGGCACGTTGTATTCGTCGATGATTGCTTGCACGTCGGCGGTCCAGACGTCGCACAAAGCCTCCATGCGCTCGAAAGCCTCAGGAGTTAGAACCTGAGTCAAGGTGGCGGCTACAGCGGCCATAGACAGCGCGTTACCGGCTAGGGTGCCGCCAACACCACCAACGTCAATGTGTTCGAGGTGAAGGCTGTCAGACACTCGCTTGGTTAGCTCTTCGCTCATGCCAAATGCACCGGCTGGGATGCCCGCACCGATGGTTTTACCCAAGACAACTGCATCTGGGTGAAGGTGTCGACGAGCAGTCATGCCTCCGACTCCCTCAGATAAGGTGTGAGTTTCGTCATGAATCAAAATCACGCCGTACTTGGTGGCTAGTTCGCGAAGGCCTTCGAGGTAGCCAGGCTCTGGCAATACGATGCCGATGTTGGTCATGGCAGGCTCGATGAGGGCGGCTGCAACGTCTCCGGTGGCAAAGGCCTTTTCGGCTGCATCCAAGTCGTTGAAAGGAACCACGATCGTGGTTTCGGCTGGGTCAACTTGAGGGCCAATGTTGTTTTGACGTGAGACGGTGTTGCCGTCGTCGTCTAGGTTTGCGAAAGTCTCGTCAACCGTGCCGTGGTAGCAGTAGTCGTGAACCAAAATCTTCGAACGGCCGGTCACGTGGCGGGCGTAGCGAAGAATGTGGCGGTTGGCGTCAGTTGCGGTGAGTGTGAACTGCCACTTAGGCACTCCGAAACGCTCGGCCAAGGTCGCGGCCGCAACGGTTGCGTCATCGGTCGGCAACATGAACGTGATGCCCTGGGCTAGCTGCTTCGCGATTGCATTCACGGATGCGTCGGGGGAGTGACCCACCATTGCACCGGTGTCACCGAGGCAGAAGTCAACGTATTCGATGCCATCGACATCGGTGAAACGCGAACCCTTGGCGTGGGCCACGTAAACCGGATAGCCACCAGGCCACTTGGCCATCCAAGACATCGGCACGCCACCCATCATGGGCCCGAGGGCTTTTTGGTGGCGAGTGAATGAGCCTGGATGCTTCGCCTTGAAGGTCTCGACCTCCTTAGCGAATAGCGCTGCTAGTTTGGTGCGATCTGCGTATGGCAAAGGAATCACCCTTGATTCTTGAGTTGAGTTGTTTTTTGTGCGTTGGGTAGATGGTCTAGAGGTTGGCGAGGCCGGCTTCTAGAACATCCAAGGCGTCGTTTAGTTGCTCATCGCTGATTACCAGCGGAGGCAAGAAGCGAATGACGTTGGCGTAGGTTCCAGCGTTCAGCACGAGCACACCATTTTGGTGGCAGTGCTTGACCAGTGCGTCGACAGCGCTCGAGTTTGGGTTGAGAGTACCGGGTTCGACGAATTCGAGGGCGATCATGGCACCGCGGCCACGAACATCACCGATCACAGGGAACTTGGCCTTCATGGCACCAAGACGCGAGGTCAGAACCGACTCGATGCGCATTGCCTGCTCAAGAACGCCTCCTGCCTCGATCTGCTTTAGCACGGCTACTGCAGCTGCGGCGGCAACCGGGTTACCACCGTAGGTGCCACCGATTCCGCCGGCGTGCGATGAGTCCATGATCTCGGCGCGACCGGTCACAGCCGAAATTGGCATACCGCCGGCGATTCCCTTAGCGATTGTGAAAAGGTCTGGCTCGAAGCCTTCTTCGTAGTTTGAAGCAAACCACTTACCGGTTCTGGCGATACCTGCCTGAACCTCGTCGGCAACCATGACGATTCCGTTGGCTTTCGCCCAGGTGCTAAGGGTGCGCAAGAATCCCGGTGCTGGCACGATGAAGCCACCCTCACCCTGAATCGGTTCAATAACGATCGCTGCGAGGTTCGAAGCTCCGACGCGCTTTTCCATGTAGGTGATGGCGCGGGCTGCTGCTTGTTCGCCGGTCATGCCCTCTGGGTCGCGGAACGGGTAAGACATTGGCACGTGGTGCACGCCCGGTGCAAACGGACCGAAGCCCGAGTTGTATGGCATGGCCTTGAAGTTCATCGCCATGGTCAGGTTGGTGCGGCCGTGGTAACCGTGGTCGAATACGGCTATTTCACCGCGCCCGGTGAATTTGCGGGCAAACTTCACGGCGTTCTCAACCGCTTCGGCACCTGAGTTGAACAGTGCCGAGCGCTTCTCGAAGTTGCCAGGGGTGTACTTGTTCAGAAGTTCACAGACATCCACGTATGGGGTGTAAGGGGTAACGGTGAAAAGTGTGTGGGTTAGCTTGGCTACCTGCTCTTGAACGGCTGCGACTACTGCGTCATTTGTGTGACCGATGGTGACTACGCCGATGCCCGAGCCGAGGTCGGTGAACTGGTTGCCGTCGACATCGACCAGGGTTGCACCATGTGCTCGGTCAATGTAAACCGGCAATGCGGCTCCAACACCGTGTGAAACCTCTTTTAGTCGCTTGGCGTG
>JBEDEQ010000075.1:0-8139 GCA_041175645.1 Actinomycetota bacterium
ACTTCGCTAGAAAAGCTGAGCGGTAAGCCCTCGTTCAAGCTCAAATTCAACTGGAGCAACCTAAAGGGGCAGCGTTTTCTGGGTCTCAAGTCGATGACCCTAAACGCTATGCAGCAAGACACGTCGATGATTCACGAAGCGGCCGCCTACCGTCTGTTCAACTCGATGGGTATTCCGGCACCAAAGACGGGCTACGCCAAGGTTTATGTGAACGGAACCTTCAAAGGTCTTTACATCAACGTCGAAACGACTGATGACATTTTCTTGAGCAAGCGATTTGGCGACCCAACCCAGCACCTTTATGAAGCTCAGGCTTTCAAAGACCTCATGTATGGCAACGACCGCGGTGGTAACGAGACCGGCCCTTATTTAGTAGACGAAGGATGGTCAACCACCCCTGACAAAAAAGACCTCGGCAAGTTGATTGAGGTTGCCAACATGACCACGGGCGCATCGTGGTGGAAGGCCATGGATACCTACACAGATCGCGCCAAGTTGATTCGTCAGTTTGCAGTGGAAAACTTTATTGGTCACTGGGACAGCTACTCAGGCCCGATTATCAACAACCACTACTTGCGCAGCAACGACCGTGGCAAGTTCACCATGATTCCCGCTGGCGTTGACCAGACGTTCGGCGAAAACCGCCAAACGCCGGTCAAGGGCGACTCTTATTACTTCGCGATGGATGCCAAAGAAGTTGGATACCCGTGGGTTATGCAGAGTCACAAGAAACCGGCGATTCCGCGCGGGCTGCTGTTTCGCAAGTGCCTTACCTATCAGCCCTGCAAGACCATTTATCTCAACGAGTTAAAGGCCGTCTCGGCAAAGGCAACGAGCAGCAAGTTGGCAAGTTTTATGACCAACACCTCTGGGCTAATCGCCCAGTTTTCAAGCGCTGATGCCAAAGCCGAACAGACCCGCTCAATCAACTGGATGAAGAAACAGCAGAGCAACGTGGCTGCACTTTTAAAGAAGAACGGAATCAAGTAGTGGGCCGACGCATTCGCGTTGTCTTTCTAACGTTCTACTTCGAAGCCTGGGATGCTCTCGACGAGCTCTATCGCAAAATGCACGCGTCACCCGACTTCGAGCCGATCGTAGTGAGCATTCCTCGAAAGCTCACCGGCGATGAAGAGTTTGGCGATGAAGCGAAAGTAAGCGACTACCTAACTAGCCAAGGCGTTGAGCACCTGCGATTCGACTACTCTGACCCATACGACGGATTTGAACGCCTTCGCGATATCAGCCCCGACTACATTTTTCTCAACTACCCGTGGCAAAAGAACTACCAGCCGGCATATCGAATCGAAAAACTTATCTCAATTGCGCGCGTTTGCTACGTGCCGTACTTTTCGCTTCCGCTGGTCAACGAGCCGGGCATCCAAGGTGTTGCGCCTCACCTGTTTAGGCAAAGCACTCACCGACTAGCCCACCTCATCTTTTTGCAAGACCGCGATGCCAAAGCAGCTTTTGAAGGCACCGAGCGCGGCGGCTCGCACGTTCACTTCACGGGCACGCCCAAGGTTGACGCGCTGATTGCTAAGGCGAAATCAGAAACACCATTCTGGCCAATCGACCACAAGCGCGCTAACTCTTCGGAGGGGCGCGCTTTCCGTGTGCTTTGGGGTCCACACCACACTTTTAACCCGAGCTGGCTGAACTTTGGGGTGTTCAACGAAATCTGTGCACAAATGCTCGAGCTTGCTAAGCGCCGCCCCGAGATCGACTTTGTGCTTCGCCCGCATCCGTACATGTTTGGAACTCTCACCAGCCAGGGCCACATGACCGAAGAGCAACTGAACGGCTGGAAGGCCGACTGGAACGCTCTGCCCAACACCGCCATCGATGCGTCGAGTTCATACGCATCACTGATGCTTGCCACCGACCTCATGTTCACCGACGGAATCTCGTTTTTGGTCGAGTATCCATTGGTTACTGGGCGCTCACCCGTGTTCTACGAAAAACCAAACCACTGGGCGTTCAACCCGCTCGGTGAGAAGGCGGCTGCGGCGAGCATCCGAGTTGAAAGCTTCGCTGAGTTTGAGAGCACGCTTAACAAAGCCATCGAATGGGGTTTGCCCAGCCGATCAATCGAGATCGAACGGCTATTTAGCTCTGCGGTTCCTTTTGCAGGTCAATCGGCTGATCGGATTCTGTCGATTGTGCAAGCTGATGCCCGCGACCTTCTCTGAGCACAGCTGGGCTAAGCACGAAATAGATAACAGCGGCAAGTAGGCCTCCGTATAGCAACACGCTTCGCACGTCAAACGCAGCGATCAACGCGCCGCTGGCGGCGGTTGAAATAACCGAACCGGTGGTGATGATCGCACCCACCGCTGCCATCACGCGCCCGCGGGCAGCTTCGGGGGCTCGCGCGATTACGATACCGATGGCATAGGCGTTTAGGCCCGCGTTGCCCAATCCCGCTATGAATGAGAGGGCCATCGCCTGCCACCAGTGGGTGGTAAATGCGAAGGCGATGACGGTGGCAGTAAGCACACCGATGGCGATGACAAGTAGGCGTGAATGATATTTGCTGTCGACTTTGATGGCGGCCGTCAAGAGTGCACCAGCAATCGAACCAGCCGCAAAGAGCATTCCCACGATGCCATAAATGAACTTGGATGCACCGAGCTCATCGATCACCAAGAAAACCTCGCCCACGTTGATAGCGCCTAGGGCAAGAATCAGAACGGTAAGCAGAATGACGATGGCTCGAATCAACGGGTCACCCATCGAAAAGCGAATACCCTCGAGCGCGCTAAGTTTTTCGCCAGGCTCGGGCTTTTGCGCTTTGCGATTAATGCCGATGAAGAAGAAACCGATGGCCATCAGCCAGAAAGAGCTCATGTCGATAATGAACGGCCAGAAAAAGCCTGTGGTCTCGGTCAACACTCCGCCGAGCGCCGGGGCGAAAAGCGTGCCGAGCGAAGAGGCTGTCTGCATCAGACCCTGCACGCGAGGTAAGTCTTCTGGTTTCGCGATGGTGGCCAATGCTGCCTGATAGGCAGGGCCAACAGGTGTGCCACAGGCGGCGGTAATTGCCAGAGCAATAGGCGCATACCAAGTTGGCATGTCTGGCAACGCGAGTGAACCGCTTGAGAAACCCATGACTATGAGAAGCGGAATAACCACTGCACGAGTCGAGTAGCGGTCGGCAAGCCAGCCTGCGAGTGGCGAGAGCACAATCGTTGGCACTGCCATGGCGAGCAAGAGCACCGAAACACCCTGAGCTCCGATTTCGTCTTTGTCACGCAAAATCACGGTGAAGGTGGTGAGAGCACTACCTAGCCACGAAAGTCCACCAAAAATAGCGAGCACATAAAGTTTTGACCACTGGGTCTTTTGAATCATGTTTACGAGTGGTTTTCTACTTGGATTCGTCTTCGAGAGGTAAGGCAACCTCGAGGCGGCCGTTTTCGTTTTGTGGCAGAAGCTCAACCCAGGTGTTTCCGCGAACGAGCTTGATCGGGGCGCCAGCCTCGTCGGTTAACACGATTGGCGCGGTTTGCGATGCCTTAGACCATTTCACGGCCAGTTGCTTGCCCTGCGAAAAGACCCAACCGGTGCCCGAGCCAACCAGCGTGGTCTTTGGCACCTTGCCATATTGGCGATCAATCTGAACGTTCAAGACAACCACGTTGGTGGCGGTGGTTTGCAGGCCAGACTCGGAGTCTTTGTGCTCAACGCCGTCTTGGCTTCGAGCGAAGTTGGTTCCGTTATAGACCCAGTGGCTAAGAGCGCTTGGGTAGTAAACCGAGAAATTCGCCACGGGTTTTCCAGCAGCAACTGCTGAGGCCTCAGAGGTAATCGCAGTGAACTCAAACTGCGCTGCAGGTGGAGCAAGGTCGGGGTGAGCGCCGGCGAGCTTGGCAGCATCCACGAGCACATTCTTTGGGGCTTCGCGATCTTTAGCTCTGGTGAATGTGCCGTTTGCCTGCTCGCTGGTTTCGCTCGCGTTGAAAACGTTGGTGTTGCGCATCATGGTGACGAACTTCAGCTGCCCACCCGAGTAGCAAACGATGCCGCCGAGTGGGCTGATGATGTCTGGGTCCATCGGGCGAATCGAGCGAACTGGGCCAACCGCGGTTGGCAGGTCAGAGTGCCAAACGGCAACGAGACGGGTTAGACCGCCTTCAACCATTTCGACAAAAACCAGATCGGTGCGGTTGATGTTTGCTTTGAGCGTCTCGGTGTGCACGTTGTCGATCTTGCAGGCTACAGATGGCCCGTTGAGCGATGGACGTGTGCCCTCTTCAAACGGCATGCCCGTGAGTGGCGCGTTCACATAAACCTTGGGCGTGTAGCTCGGGGTTAGTTGCGGGGTGGCACCGGTGGTGCATCCGCTGAGAAGAAGTGCCGCCGAGGCGACTAGGGCTGCTGCGCGAACCTGCTTGATCATGCTCGCAGTCTAGTAGCCGATTACCCAGCTTCTGGTGATGACGGGCAGGCCGAGATTGCCTTTGACTTGAGGCTGACTCGGCAGGTGGTTTTTGCCTTTACCGCGGCGTAGACGTTGTTGCCCGAAGTTGTGATTTTGCACTGGCCATTGGTGACCCAGGTGGTGGATGCACCTAGGTTGGTAACAGGTGACGCGACCTTCGACAACAAAACCTTGTTGGTCTTTTTCTTGGTAAAAGTTGCAGCTTTGCTGACGGTTGATGCAAACGATTGGGTGCCTGTACCGAGGGTTACCTCGTGCACAGTTTCGGGGTAAACGAAATTGGCGGTTTCATACTCGATCCAAGTGAGAGTGCACTTGCCAGTCGAAGCGTTCGCGAACAATTTGGTCGCCACCAGTTTGCACGGCCCAGCCACTGCATTGGGAATCTTGGTAAGCGCTATGGAACCACCCTTAGGAAGCTTGCCCTTAAATTCTTGAGAAGTGGTAAGGGTCACAGGTTGACCTTCGCCCTTGATTAGCGGAATGTCGATAAATGCTGATGCCGCCGTGTAAGCATCGTCTTCAGCAACTTCTACAGTGACACGGCAGGTGCCTTGCCCCGATGTAGCTCTCACAAAACCATTTCCATAAGTGCATGGTCCCGATACAGAAATGGCAGGTTGCGCTGTTGATAGTGAACTGAATTCGAGAGACTCTTCGGTGCCATAGACAATTCCGCTTATTGGTGTGATGACAACAGAGCCTGCCGCCTGGGTCATGTAGAAAGTGTCGACGTCGAGACTCGCGGCCCAACCAAGTGAAGCGGCAGCTCTCGCCAGAACTCTGCAATAACCGATTTTGTCGATTCTCAATAACCCCGTGTTGAAATTAACCGAGCAATTTGCATCGCCACCGACAACCTTGTAGCTAACAGCGCCAGTACCTCCGTCGCGAGAAACTTGGGGCAAGGCGGTTGCTCCAACCTCCTGTTTTTCAAAGCTATAAGCCACTTCTAAATTGGTGCTCTTGTCGGTGCCAATTTCATTTTGAAGGTTCCATGCCCGTTGGCTCAGAAAATCCTTGGATGCCTGAACAGTACCCCTAGCCTCCTCATAGCTTCGTTCTTTTCGAGGATCTTGCATAACATGGAGGTCGATGGCGCCCCAAATGTCATCCATCATCTGCCCTAGCTGCAGGGTTTGGGCGACCGCGTGAACCTTGAACAAGGCACCTTTATATGTTTGCTGGCACGGCGAATATTGAATGCACTTGATGAACATAACGCCGACGTTGTCGGTAGCTAAGAACGGCAAGTGCCCAAGTAGGGTTTGATCGCTTCCCCAAGGGAAAAGAGTGAATACGCCTTCAGAATCAGTGTGTAGGTAGTAGTTGTTCTTGATGGTCCAGCTGTAACCATCCCAGTGGGCAGCGTAACGCTCAATCGCCCACTCATTTATGAACTGTTCGGCGTCGACTAGGCGTATCCACTCGTTGTACCAAGCTGAACCAAACTGCTGGTCATTGATTGTGGCCAATTTTCTAAGATCGGTGCGATCGACAGCATCGCCTTCATCCACCTCAATTTCGTTGTACTGCCCAAGATTTACGTCTTGAAAGTAAGCGCCTTCATAAAGGTTTTTGGTTGAGGTTTTCCAACGCTTAAGCATCACGTCGTCATACGTTTCGATGTTTGCGTGAAGGCCGTAATTGACGCCGTTTACATATACGGTTACGTACCCGACCCTAGGCGCTGGCACTCCCATAGCGCGATACAGCCGGTACACGGTTGCCTCATGAAGCATGCTCGCGTCTTGAACCATGTTGTTCAGCGTTAGTTTTTTGAGACCAAAGAAGTTTTCACCCTTGACGAAGTTGGTCTTGATTTTGAAGGCGGCCTTTTGATCTAGGTTTCTGAAAGAACCCCAACCGCCTTTGAGTCGCACCCCAACCGCATTGTTCTGGGTAACCACTACACCTGTATCAGTGGTGAACTTCATGAAGCCCGCTTGATACTCGGCCTTGTTGTTGTAAGAACTCGAGTTCAGAATGTTGTAACTGTTTTGAGAAATCGTAATGTCGATGCGATGCACTCGCAGTGGGTCGAACAACCAGGCAGCCGGGTCGGCGCCCTCCACATATTTCGACTGGTTGTCGTCTGGCTTGACCTCGTCGATGTCGACCGCCGAAGCGCTGGGTGCAACCACCAGCGATGTCGCTAGAAAAGCGAGTGTTGCCACCAACGCGGCGATTGCTCGCGACAGGCGTGGGCTTAGTTTCGACATGCCTCTAGCCTAAGTTCTGGCGACGACGATTTATACCCCTCTATACACACTCGACCCTGAGAGTTTCTTGGTAAATTAACCACATCTCGAGTGTGCGTTCGAGCCCAGAGCCATCGGCGACTTCGGTGGTGCATCCTCTTTCACAAAGGGCCCCGCATTGAACGACTTTTCACCCAACGAAACCGGCTCTCCAGTGGCACACCTTTCGCCAAGTGGCGCAGAGCTCAAAATGCTCTGGTCACAAGAATTCGACGAGGCGGCCGGCTCTAGCGTTGACCGCACATTCTGGAACTTCGACATCGGCGACGGCAGCGAAGTGGGCATTCCTGGCTGGGGCAACCAAGAGCGCGAGTGGTATCTGCCCGAGCAGGCGGCTACCGATGGCAACGGCTCGCTCGTAATCACGGCCACCAAGCTACCGGCCGACAACTCCTATATGGCCTACTACGGCACCCCCGCCGATTGGGCGAGCGCCAAGCTGCACACCGCCGGCAAAGTTTCGGTGCTGCATGGCCGAATCGAGGCGCGCGTTCGTGTGCCAAAGGGCGCTGGCACTTGGCCAGCATTCTGGATGCTCGGCACCGACCTCGTCGAAGTCACCTGGCCGAGCTGCGGCGAGATAGACATTCTCGAGGTACGCGGCCGCGACCCACACACTTTGGTTGGCACCATCCACGGCCCGGGCTACTCGGGCGATAACGGTTCGGGCACCGAGATTTCGGTTGAGGCCGACATGAGCGAAGGTTTTCACACCTTTGCCGTCGAATGGTTGCCCGGCTCGATTTCGTGGTACATCGACGACCGCCACTATCAAACCAAAACCCCAGCGGATGTCGCGCCAAGCGACTGGGTTTTCGAACACCCGCACTACATCATCATGAACTTAGCGATGGGCGGCGGATTCACGGGCGACATCGACCCAGCCCTAACTCACGCCGAGATGGCGATCGACCACGTGCGCGTGTATTCGCTAGACGGGGTCGGGCAGGTCACGGTTCACTAGAACTTTGCTGGCCGGCATCGACCAGAGTGTAGCCGCGGGAATAGGCGGTCTACTTTTTTTGTAAACTTTTTCATAATGACACCTGCCTCGATGCGTGATGCGCGACAAAATCTGATTCTCGAGGCCGCCTCACAACTGGTTTGTGAAGGTTCGGCCGAGGCAGTGACAATGGCTACCCTAGCGAGGTCAACCGGACTGAGCCGACCGGCAATCTACCAATACTTTGCTTCGAGAGAACATGTTCTGGCAGAGCTAGTTATTAACGAGTTGGCTGACTTTTCTAACGAGGTTGACCGCCATCTGGCCGGAATCGCTGAGCCCATGGAGCAGATTCGAGTCTGGATTCACTATTCACTCGCGCATTTAGCCAGCGAAGAGCACCGCTTTCTGGTGCAGGAAGCCACCCAAGCCGCTGCCGTGCAGGCCACCGTGCTGCTGGAGCCCGCCGCCCGCAACACCGCCGCCAGGCG
>JBEDEQ010000076.1:0-4431 GCA_041175645.1 Actinomycetota bacterium
TTCGTGCGAAACCGCCAACCGCGGCTGGAAGCAGTTCATCAAGCTCAACTACCTGGCCGGATTCATCGTGACGATGATCACGATTTGGGCAGCTTTTCTCTAAACGTGCTGCCAGGTGATTAAGTTCGCCGCCGTAAAACTTCTTGAGCAGACCCCGCACGACAGCGGCCTCGTTGGCTTGCGATAGCGGTAGTGCTCGTGACCTACCGGGCACTGCCCACGCCATGGCGCTACCTCACGGGCAATCTCGGTTCCAGTGAAACGCTCGGCGCGATAGCCGATTGATTTAGCAGTTGCTAACCACTTCTTGCCGTGGCCCTCTTTCTTGCCGCTCAGGGCGTGAGCGATTTCGTGCAGCACTACCTGCAAGCTCTCGTCGACCGAGTGTGCCATGACCAGGTATTTCGAGATTGTTATGCGACTCTCGGTGTAGTTGCATAGTCCGGCACGACGTTTGGCGTTGTCCCAGCCGAAACTCCAGCGCGAGACATCCAAGTGTTGTTTCATCAGATCCAGCGCCCGAGCCTCGACATAGTCAGGCTTGGTGCAAACCATCCGCTGGTAACGGAACGATTTTTCGGTGAACTGAGTCTTGGCAACAAAGCCGTTTTTCTCATAGGCCCGCTTAGCCCTCGGATTGTCAACGAGCACCTCAAGTGTGACTTTATCAACCATGAGCTCGTCGAATGCAAACTCGAGCACCATCGAAACCGCCTGCGTGCCAATACCCTGACCATAAAACTGCGGGCCGCGCAGTGCAATGCGCAGATTCATTGAGTTTTTGGCGTCATTGAACTCGTTGAGCACAACCTCACCCAAAAACTCGCCAGTCTCAGCGTTCTTAATAGCCCAGTCTCGACGGTTCGGCACGGATGCACGGGTGCTAAGCCACTCGATAATCTGAGGTCGGTCGAACTGAGCCGTGGTCGCGGTGAGCCTTCTACCTTCAGGGTCGGCCAGCATCTCAAGGTATGCCTCGATCACTTCTGGCCCGAGTTGTTCGAGGCGAATCTGCGTCGGCATCATCCCTCGTTTCTTGTAGTTCGACCAAGCCAAGACTAAAGCCCTCGGTTGCATTCGCCGGTTAGGGCTTAACTGCAAATCGGGTGACCCGAGGGGATCTGGTCACCCGATTGCCGCCGCTAACACATGGGGGTTAGCGGAGTTCTTTGAGCCAAACGCTTGTCGACTTGGCGTTCTTCTTGAATTGCTCGAGCTTTATCGCCATCCAAACCAAGAGACCGGCGACGATGATGAGCACCACCCAAACCGACCAGGTCTGTTCAGACAGCGGTTTCCAGGCATAAGGCACAGCTGCAATGAGAACACCGATTGCGCCAGGGGCAAAGAAGCCGGCGAGGCGACGAAGGGCTCCCAGAATCAAGAACACCAGAGAACCGCCGAGAACAATAGCAAAGCGATACCAATCCTCGGCCGAGAGCGTGGCCTGGTTTAGCGCGCCGAAGGTGTTGGCGAGTGCCGGTGACATAGCAACCAAGATCGGTAGGCCGATGTACAACGACGAGTTCAGCTTGAGCTTGAACGCGGCCACCAGACCGTATCCGATACCGAAGAGCAGACCCCCGATGAACAGCGCCTTCATTTCGGTTTCGACCTTGCCCTCGAAGTACTCCCCGATTCTGAACCAGATGCTCGGTAGCAGTGTTAGGGCAAGCGGTGCGCTACCCGCAACGGTGAGACCAAGGTTGCCAAATCGCAAACCGAGAGTCAGAAGCACCGCACCACCGATCATCAGAACGAGTGTTCTGGTGATGTCGGTCGAAGACTGCTCTGAGAAGTTCTGCACGACCGCGCCCCAGTTGTAGACCGTCGAGGGTAGCCCCACTGCCAACAGTGGGAGTCCGAGAGAAAGCAGCGACTTGAGTCTGTCGGCCACAAGCTCTGCACGGTTTGCCACCTGCACCGAGATGGCGAGGGTGATGGCAATCAGCGTGGCGTGGATTTCGGGAGCGTCGTATCCGCCAATTTGACGAACCAGCACTTCAGCAAATGAGAAGGCCGAAAGCGCTAGCGCTAATGCGCCAACCAATACCGTGACCAACTTGCGCTCGAGCAGAGTGTAGGCCAGCAAGGTAACGCCGATTACAGCAGTGACGATACCAAAGCGGATGTCTCGCGTTGAGCTATCGAGAGTCGACTGCCAAACGGCAAACACCCAAGAAATAGCTGCCGAGACAATCAGCGCAGCTTTTGCCTGACCGGTTTCGCCCAACACCTTGGTGCGCGAGAGCATGAGGTAGGCAGAACCCACGAGGGCGGCAACAATGAGTTCAATCCAGAAGGTTGGCTGGTCGATCAATGAGTACACGTCGATGAACAGCAGGGCAACAAAGTAACCGATTGCCGAGGTCACCGGAAGCGCCAGCGACCAGGTTTCCATCGAAGGCTTCTCGTTAGAGCGCTTGAACAGAATCGTGGTGACCACGAATAGCAACGTGGATGCAAACGCAAAACTTTGCACGAACGACAGGTCGAACTGCTGCACGAGTTCGGCCAGCGCAACCCAAGATGCTCCCACTCCGAGAATGAAACCGTAGAGCGCAGTCTTGGCCTCTTTAGCGATGAACGAAGCGGCGAAGTGCATGAGCGCATTCGCAGCCAGCAGAGCTGCGAGTGCAAACTCAAACCCTGGGGCCGTTCGGTCGTATGCGGCCAAGCCGATGATGCTCAGGGCCAGTGCAACGAACGACGAGGCGAGAAGCGCTAGGCCGGCATCCGCGTTTTCACGAACTCGCAGGCGAATGAGGCCGTAGGCAACTGTGAGCCCGACAAAACCAGAGACCAGCGGCCAAGGGTTGGCCGAATCGATGCTCGGAAGGGCGTCGCTGCGATAGAGACCCAGCAGCGGTGTCGTGAGGTAGGCAAGCAAGGCGGCGGCGACCGTTGTCGCCGGTAGGCCAATCCAGCCGAAGGTAACTTCGCGCTTTGCGCTGAAGGTGACGACGATCGAGTAAACCAGCCACGCGAATGCGAGAGACACAGGCACGATCAAGGCCACCCAGACTTCGAAAATTCCACCTGTTACCAAAGCGAACTCGCCGATTGCTGAGGCTTGTAGCGCTAGCACGAACGAGAGTGCCGATGCGAGCAGCGCTACCAACCAGCCGCGGCTGCGCAGTTTCGAGCCGACCAGACCGGTTAGAACGACTGCCACGAACAGCACGGCTGTTGCAAGCCAGACAGAGACCATGGTTTCGGTGACGCTAGCGGCGACCTGAAGAGCCGCAACCAGTGTGAAGATTCCGGTGACCCGAAGGTAGATCGACCAGAACTTGTCGTTTGTGAAACCACTCTTGAGCATGGTGGTCAGCGATACCGCGGCGATCACCACGAAGACTAGGGTTGCCCAGGCCGCGTTGTTGAGCTGGGCGGCTGAGTCGAGCATCCACGCTTGGGTTTTGTCTGTCTTGGTGACCCAGTACTCGACGAAGGTCAAGCCAAAGATTACCAAAGCGCTGATGGTGAACCCATTGCCCTGCGGTTTGGTGAAGCGCTTCAGCGCAACCGTGAAGAGCATTGCAATACCAAAGAAGTAGAGCGGCGAGATCAGTGCAATCGGTTCGCTCAAATCGACCAGCTCTCGTGCAAAGAAGATTGTTGCGAGAAACGCCGGTGCCAGAGCCAGCGACTTTGCCGTGTCTGACTTGGCGCGAAGAGCATAGAGAACAACCGAACCAAATACCGCTAGCGAATAGATGGCCCATGAGAGGTTTTGAGTTCCATCGACAGGGCTCAAGATCATCAGACCATAACCCGCGAGCGCGTAGTTGGCCGAAACGGCAACGAGGCTCGGTGAAGGTAGGTCGACCAGTTTCGAAGATTTCGCCGTAGCCAACCAAGCGAAGCCAGCACTGAGAACCGCGAACAGGCTAAGCACTGGCCACGATGCCAAGTTGTTGGTTTGCCCTGCCTCGAAGAGGTGTCGCACCCAGAGCGAAATGGATGCTGCGGTGACAAGGAAGTTGACGCCAAAGTAGATCCAACCGACTGCTGAGACGCTTGTGCTTTCGCTCCGTTTGAGCGACTTCTCGACTACAACTCGCCAAGCAAAGGCGAGCGCCAGAGCTAGCACGATGAGGGCGAAGACCGATAGCCCCGCATCTGCAGACGTGTCGATTCTCGGGTTAGAGATGAGCAGAAGCGTGGATGCTGAGCCAACGCCCAGGCCGACCCAAGCCAAGACTTGAGCCTTAGCCACTAGCGACTTAGCAATTAGCGCTGCCGCTATGACACCAAGCCAGATTGATGCGTAAAGGTTGAAGTTGACATCAACTGGGGTTAGCAGGCCGAACAGAGCCCAGTTCACGTAAGCGGCAACCTGCGAAGCAATGACCGAGTTCGGCATGTCTTCAGCCACGCGCTTTGGAACAGAGAACAAGAAGGCGGCTCCGATGAGCGCGTTCAAGATCA
>JBEDEQ010000077.1:0-4348 GCA_041175645.1 Actinomycetota bacterium
GGTGCGCATCACCTCGGCGACCGCCAAGGTTGAAGTCGAATGGACCCCGACCCTCGAGGTGGCCGGTCAGCGCTACGTGATTTCGGCGTCTCGAACCGTAGTTGGCCGCGACGCCAGTGCCGACATTCAAGTCGCAGACAACGGGCTGAGCCGCAAACACTTTGAGATTCTCTGGGATGGTGCGAAGGCCGGCGTTCGCGACCTGCAATCGACCAACGGCACCAAAGTAAACGGTCGCCCAATCACCGAGGTTGGCATCGCAACCGACACCGTCATCGAAGCCGGCAAGAGCACTTTTGTGTTTCGCGTCATCGCAAAGTCGGTGAGCAATGAGTGAGTTAGCTCTCTTCTTGGTTCGCATCGGCTTCGTGGCTGTGCTCTGGATTTTCATCTTCAGCATTATCTCGGTGATTCGCGCCGACATTTTTGGTCAAAAGGTGGTTCGCCGAGCAACCGAACGAAACAGCCCTACCGTGCTTTCTAGCCCGGTGATTCCGGCTGCCCCATCGGCCCCCGTCACCGTGGTCGCCCCGAGCACCGGTGCCGCGAGCGCAGTAGCCACTCGCCTTGTGGTCACCGAGGGTGAGAACGCTGGGCGCGAGTTGCCGCTCACCGGCCGCGAGCTGCACATCGGCCGCGCCGCGAACAGCGACCTCGTAGTGAACGACGAATACGCTTCGACCCAACACGCCAAGCTCGTGCTGATGAACGACGACTGGCTGATTCAAGACCTCAACTCAACCAACGGCACCTACCTGGCCGGCGCACGCGTTGGCACCCCTGCCGTGGTCAAACTCGGCACCCCTGTGAAAATCGGCAAGACCGTATTTGAGTTGCGAGCCTAGTCGTGCCGATCAAGCTGGTCACCTATGCGGTTTCTGACATCGGTCGGGTTCGTTCGAGCAACCAAGATGGCGGATACACCGGATACCAGTTGCACTTTGTAGCAGACGGCATGGGCGGTCACGCCGGCGGCGACATTGCTTCGGCGATGGTCTCGCAGCGCGTTGCGCCAATCGACAACAACTATGCAACCCCAGAGGATGCTGGCAGCGTGCTGCTCTCGACCCTCCTCGAGGCGAACGCGGTGTTGTCGTCGACCGTCAAGGCGCATCCCGAAATGGCAGGCATGGGCACCACCTTCTCGGGATTGATGTTCACCGGCGAAAAAGCCGTGGTTGCCCACATCGGTGACTCGCGAATCTACCGAGTGCGTGGCGAGGCCTTTGAGCAAGTAACCACCGACCACACCTTTGTTCAAAAGCTGGTTGATACCGGCCGAATTACGCCGGCCGAGGCTCTCGTGCATCCACGTCGTAATGTGCTGATGCGCGTGCTCGGTGACACACCAGAAGCGCCACAGGTAGACAGCTGGGTCATCGACGTTTTGCCTGGTGACCGATTCTTGCTCTGCAGCGACGGGCTGTGCGGGTATGTGAGCGATGAGGTGATCGAGCGCAACATGCGTTCGCTTGCCCCTGGCTCAACCATCGCCGAAGACCTGCTCGGTGAGGCACTCGAAGCCGGCGCCCCAGACAACGTGACCATCGTGACCGTCGATGTGCTCACCTCTGAAACGCCAACCGACTACGAGGCACAACCGAACTACGTTGGCTCGGCCGCGAACGACGTTGTCATCTCAGACCGCAAGGGACGCCGCGGCTTGGCTCTGCTCAACCCACGCAAGATCGGTGACCTATTTAGAGGTAGCGAAGAAACCACCGACTTCGTGCCAGAGTCTGACGAGTTTCTCGAAAAGGTGCTGGCCGACACCCGAAAGCGCATCTTCAACCGCAAGCTGCGCCAGGTGCTCACCATCATCGCCATCTCGGCTGCCGCGATCGCGTCGCTCTGGGGTGGCTACGCCTACACACAAACCAAGTTCTACGTTGGCGAATCGGCCGGCGAAGTCGTCATCTACCAGGGCATTCGTGAAAGCCTCGGGCCGCTGGCGTTCTCGAGCGTGAAGCAGAGCACGGGCATCCGTGTTGAAGACCTCACCGAATACAGCCGCGGGCTTGTCGATCGCACGATTTATGCCACCGACCTCTGCGACGCCTATCGAATCTTGGGCAAGCTCGCCGAGAATACCCCTGAGCTAATCGGCGCAGATTTGGCCACCAACATTGCCGAATGCGGCACGGATGCGCAGACCAATGGTTAGCGCGATTCTCACCGGCAACGTGCCGAAGGTTATGCGGGTGGTTCCTCGAAGCCGCAACATTGAGGCGCTTCTGCTGTTTTTCGTGTTTGGCATCAACGCCTATGAGTTGGCGCAGATTCAACTCAGCACGCTCGAGGTTTTGCGACCAGACTTTTGGTTCTACTGGCTGCCGCTCACTCTGGCTGCGCTCGTGGTTCACGGCATCTTGCGTCGCAAGGCCTCTGAGGCTGACTCGCTCATCTTGCCTCTGGGTGTTTTCTTGAACGGGTTGGGTTTGGCCGAGATCTACCGTCTCGACATTGCCAAGGCCGCCTCGGGTGACACCGACCTGTTTGCGGTGAAGCAAGTTATCTGGACGGTCGTTGCCATCGCAGCCTGCGCCGCGGTGATTTGGTATGTCACCAGTCACCTGTTCTTGCGCCGCTACGTTTTCGTGGCGATGGTCGCCGGTATCGGGCTGTTGCTGCTGCCGATGGTTCCGTTCTTGGGTCAAAACATCAACGGTGCTCAGCTGTGGATCGCCATCGGGCCGTTCACCTTTCAGCCCGGTGAGCTCGCCAAGATCGCCCTGATTATCTTCTTCGCCGGCTACCTGGTGAATCGCAAAGACTCACTCGCGATGGTCGGGCGAAAAGTGCTTGGCGTGCACATTCCGCGAGCGCGCGAACTCGGCCCGATTCTTGTCATTTGGGTAGCGAGCCTCGCGGTGTTGGTGTTGCAACGTGACCTCGGAACATCGCTGCTCTATTTCGGACTCTTTCTCGTGATGATCTATGTGGCCACCGGCCGTGCGCTCTATGTGGTGGTTGGCCTAGGCATGTTCGGCACCGGTGCACTGGTTGCGTCACAGGTAATGGACTACGTGGCCGGTCGCTTCGGTGCTTGGCTCGACCCGTTCAGCAGTGAGCGCTACGACGCGATCGGTGGTTCTTACCAACTGGTGCAAGGTCTGTTCGGCATGGCCCACGGTGGTCTGTTGGGCACCGGCCTGGGTGGCGGAGTGCCACAACTGGTTCCGCTTGCCGAAAGCGACTTCATCATCGCCGCCCTCGGCGAAGAGCTTGGCCTGGCCGGCATGTTCGTGATCTTGGCCGCCTACCTGCTGCTCGTCTACCGCGGTGTGCGCATCGGCTTCACTCACTCGGATGACTTTTCAAAACTGCTTGCGGTCGGTCTCTCGTTCGTAATCGCTCTGCAAACCTTCATCGTTATCGGTGGTGTCACCCGTGTTGTGCCGCTGACCGGTCTGACCACCCCGCTACTCGCCGCCGGTGGGTCGTCGCTGCTCGCCAACTGGATGATCATCGGCCTACTGCTTCGCCTCAGCGACACCGCATCGCGCAATCGGGGTGATGAGTAATGGAGAAAGAACTTAGACGGGTTTCGCTGGTCATCGGTGCGATGTTCTTGAGTCTGTTTGCCTCGAGCACGGGCATCCAAGTTATTTCTGCCGATTCGCTCGCGGCCGATGGTCGCAACGTTCGCAGCGTTTATGACTCTTATGAAACCCAGCGCGGTGACATTCTGATTGACGGTGAGCCGATTGCCAAGTCGGTGAAGACCGACGACGAGTATCACTACCTGCGCGAATACACCAGCAGCCGCTACTCGGCAGTGACCGGCTACTTCTCGTTCTTCAACGGAGCCACCGGGCTCGAAGCCGCGTCGAACGACTTTTTGACCGGCAAGAACTCTTCGCAATTTTTCGAGCAAATCAACGCGCTGTTCTCGGGCAACCCGGTCACCGGCGGTTCGGTCGAGTTGACCATCGACCCGAAGGTGCAAAAGGCAGCCTGGGATGCGCTCGGCGACATGAAGGGCGCGGTCGTGGCGATCGACCCGGTCACCGGCAACATTTTGGCGATGGTTTCGAAGCCGGGGTTTGATGCCAACTTGCTGTCTACCCACGACCCCGTCGAAGCCAACGAGAATTACAAGAATTTGCTCGGTCGCAAGAGTGACCCGCTTATCAACCGCGCCATCGGCGGCGACCTTTATGCACCGGGTTCGGTGTTCAAACTTGTAGTTTCGGCTGCTGCACTCGAAAGCGGCAACTTTTCTCCAGAGTCAAAAATCGACAACCCGAGCAAGTTCAAGCTGCCCGGCACCGAGACCTATGTTTACAACTCTGGCGAAGGCACCTGCGGTGGGCGCGCTACCGTTTCGCTTGCCGACGCCCTGCGC
>JBEDEQ010000078.1:0-11720 GCA_041175645.1 Actinomycetota bacterium
GGCCTGCTTGTCAACGCGGAACTCGATCTTTCCGCCCTTGATGTCGGTAACAGCCTTCGCTACGTCTGGGGTAACGGTTCCGGTCTTAGGGTTTGGCATGAGGTTACGCGGGCCAAGCACCTTACCTAGGCGACCGACCTTACCCATAAGCTCTGGGGTCGAAACTGCTGAGTCGAAGTCAACCCAACCTGCGGCAACCTTCTCGATTAGCTCGTCGCCACCGACTTCGTCGGCTCCGGCTTCGCGGGCTGCGTCTGCTGCGGCACCTGTAGCAAACACGATTACGCGAGCGGTCTTACCAGTTCCGTGCGGAAGCGATACGGTTCCGCGAATCATCTGGTCGGCCTTGCGAGGGTCTACACCAAGCTTGACGGCGACCTCAACGGTGGCGTCGAACTTGCTGCTGGTGGTGGTCTCTTTGACCAGGGTTACTGCTTCGGCAGGGGTGTAGAAACGACCCTCTTCGATTTTTGCTGCTGCGGCCAGGTAGGCCTTGCTGCGCTTTGGCATGCTGTTATTCCTTTTCTTTGTTAGGTCACAGTTGTGGTTGAACGGGGCGCGCTGCCCCTCCCACGACTATTGGTTGGGTGAGTCTTAAGCCTCGACGGTGATGCCCATGCTGCGGGCGGTTCCGGCGATGATCTTTGCAGCGGCCTCTACGTCGTTTGCGTTGAGGTCAGACATCTTCTGCTCTGCGATCTTTAGAACCTGCTCGCGAGATAGCTTGGCAACCTTCACGGTGTGTGGGGTTGACGAGCCCTTAGCGACGCCGGCAGCCTTCTTGATTAGCTCAGCTGCTGGTGGGGTCTTCAGAACGAAGGTGAACGAACGGTCTTCGTAAACGGTGATTTCTACCGGAATTACGTTTCCGCGCTGATCTGCAGTCGCGTTGTTGTAAGCGGTGCAGAACTCCATGATGTTTACACCGTGCTGACCAAGTGCAGGACCAATCGGTGGAGCTGGGTTAGCAGCGCCCGCTTGGATCTGAAGCTTGATCTGAAGCTTGATCATTCCGGTGATCTTTTTCTTCGGTGCCATTTGTTATTCCTTTGGTTTGTTTTTGGAACTCTGTGAAAACTAGTTAAGTGCGCCAACCTGGTCGAAGCCGAGCTCTACAGGAGTCTCGCGCTCGAACAGTGAGACCAGAACAGTGAGCTTGCCGCTCTCTGGCTTGATCTCTGAGATGGTGCCCGGAAGACCCGCGAACGAGCCATCCTTGATCATGATGCTTTCGCCAACCTTGTAGTCGGTGGTGATTGGAACAGCCTTCGACTTGCCGCGAACAGCAACCGAACCCTTGACGGCAGCCTTGGCGGCGGCCTCTTCTGGAAGCTCGTAGAGCCACTTCTTGAGAAGTTCAAATGCCTCGGATGGGCGTAGCGGGCTCGGGTGAACCGAGTTGCCTACGAAGCCGGTGACTGCTGGGGTGTGGCGAACCAAAGCCCATGAGTCTTCGTTTAGCTCCATGCGAATAAGCACGTAGCCAGGAACCTTGACCTTGGTGACCAGCTTGCGCTGACCGTTCTTGATCTCGACGGTGTCTTCTAGTGGAACTTCGATCTGGAAGATGTCGTCTCCGCCGGCCTGGGTTAGGCGACGGTTTTCAACGTTCTGCTTTACGCGCTTCTCGTAGCCGGCGTAAGAGTGAATGACGTACCATTTGCCAGCAAGGGCGCGAAACTCTGAGCGGAACTGGGCGTATGGGTCTTCGTCGTCTGCATCGGCAGCGGCTGCAGGTGCGGCCTCGGCAGGTGCATCCGCTTCAACAGCATCGGCGGCCTCTTCGGCTAGAACTTCGTCAACGGCAACTTCTTCAACATCAACCACAACGTCGTCGCCGGCGTCGATGGTGATTTCGTCGGCAGCGGCCTCGACCTCATCAGCCTCTTCGGCGATTGCGTCTTCGGCCTCGTGCACTGCTTCGACGGCGTCTAGAGCAGCCTCTAGGTCGTCTCGCTCGATTTCACTCACTTGGTGGTTCCTATTCGTTGGTTGAAAACTCGGATGTTGTAAAACTTTTGATTAGCCGACGAAGACAAGCTTCACGAGCTCAAGAAAGCCCCAGTCGAGAGCCGAGATGATGACCATCACGACAACGACGAAGCCGAGCACAACGGCGGTGTAGTTGCGAAGTTCGGCAACGGTCGGCTTGGTGACCTTGCTTAGCTCGCCAAGAACCTGCTTGAAAAACAAGACCAAACGACCGATCGGGCCGCGTGCCTTTGCACGGTCGGCCTTCGCCTGGTCGACGAGGTTCTCAGATGCTTCGAACTCTTCTGCCATCAGCTTTCCTTTGCGTTTGCTAATACCTTGCAGGGCGGACAGGACTCGAACCTGCAACCTGCGGTTTTGGAGACCGCTGCTCTACCAATTGAGCCACCGCCCTAAACGGTGTTTGGCAGCTGCCGCTAGAACTCGCGTTCTTGCGGTGGCCCCGCCGGAGCATCCGTGGCATCACCCCCGAAAAGGGCAGACTTCTAGATTGAAATCTAAGGTGATTAATTTGCCAGATTAGGCTTCCGGAAGTTGTCAACTACCTCCTAGGAGTTTAGCCCACTGTTGCCCAGAAATGCAAAGGGAAAGTGGGCCGAACGGTGCAAAACTCGAACCACGCGGGCGAGGGTAGGTGAACCGTTTACCGCTGAAGGTAGGCTTGAACCATGCCCGAATTTGCACGAATCTCAAAACGTATTGGCTCGATTGCCGAGTCAGCCACCCTCAAGGTAGACGCCAAGGCTAAATCGCTGCAGGCCGCTGGTCGCCCGGTGATTTCTTATGCCGCCGGTGAGCCAGATTTTGCCACCCCGCAGCACATCGTTGAGGCCGCCGTTTTGGCCGCTCGCGACCCGAAAAACCACCGTTACACCCCAGCAATCGGTCTGCCAGAGCTGCGCGAGGCGATTGTTGCCAAGACCAAGCAAGACTCGGGCACCGAGTACACCGCGGCACAGGTTGTCGTCACCAATGGTGGCAAGCAGGCCGTTTATCAGGCGTTTGCAACCCTGCTCGACCCGGGCGACGAGGTTTTGCTACCTGCCCCTTACTGGACCACCTACCCTGAGGCCGTTGCCCTGGCCGGTGGCAAGACCGTTGAAGTTTTCGCCGGTTCAGACCAGAACTACAAGGTGACCGTGGCTCAGCTCGAGGCTGCCCGCACCGATCGCTCGAAGGTTTTGCTGTTCTGCTCGCCTTCGAACCCAACCGGCTCGGTTTATTCGCGCGAAGAGGTCGAGGCCATCGGTCGCTGGGCCTTTGACAACGGCCTGTGGATCATCTCTGACGAGATTTACCAGAACCTCACCTACGACGGCATCAAGGCAGTTTCGGTTACCGAAGCCGTGCCTGAAATGATCGACCGCACCATTTTGGTCAACGGCGTGGCTAAGTCTTATGCAATGACCGGTTGGCGCTTGGGCTGGATGGTCGGCCCGCTCGATGCCATGAAAGCAGCAGGCAACCTGCAGTCACACCTCTCGTCGAACGTTTCGAACATCTCGCAGCGCGCAGCCATTGCAGCCCTCACCGGCCCGCAAGAAGAGGTTGAGGCCATGCGCGAATCGTTCGACCGTCGCCGCAAGTTGGCAGTGGCTGAACTGAACAAGATTCCTGGCTGGGTTGCCCCGATGCCTGAGGGTGCTTTCTATGTCTACTCAGACGTCTCTGGCCTTCTCGGTCGCGAATGGGGCGGCAAGCAAATCAACACCTCGCTCGAGCTTTGCGACTACATTTTGGATGCTGCCGAAGTGGCGCTTGTTCCTGGCGAGGCTTTCGGGCCTTCGGGTTACGTTCGCATGAGCTACGCGCTTGGCGACGGGCCGCTGCTTGAGGGCATCCAGCGCCTGCAGAAGTTGTTTACCTAGAAGCCGATTAGGTTCGGCTCGGGCACGAGGTTTATGCCCCAGCGGTTTGACACCTGATGCTGAATAAAGCGCGCCAGTTCGGCGACTTCTTCACCGGATGCTCCCCCGCGGTTCGTGATCGCGAGAGAATGCTTGGTCGAAATGGCAGCCTTTGACGCACCTAGGCTGAAACCCTTGCGTAGCCCTGAGTTTTCGATGAGCCATGCGGCGCTGAGTTTCACGGTTCCGTCTTCTTGAAGCCAACGCGGGGCCTCGCTCGGAATGCCGAGCGCAAAACCTTCGCTCACGATCGGGTTGGTGAAGAACGAGCCACATGAGATTCCCTTGAGTGCGCGCGTGGCCAAAACCTCGCGGCGAATCTCGGCCGAAGTCGAAACCTCTCGACCGATCGCCTGAGTTAGGCGGTCGAGAGAAGCCGGCGAACCCTCGCGCAACTCGAACTCAACCCAAGTGATTACGCCTTGGCATCCGCGCTTAAAAATCGAATCGCGATAGCCAAAGCCGAGCTCGCTCGCCTCTAAAACGCGAATTTCGCCACTCGGATATTCGACGAACTCGAGTCGGGTGATGGTCTCGGCCACCTCTTGCCCGTAGGCACCGATGTTTTGAACGGGGGCGGCACCGACGCATCCCGGAATTCCGCTTAGCGCTTCGACGCCGGTCAGCCCTGCGTCTACCGTGAAAGCAACGAACTCGTCCCAGTTTTCACCAGCTTGAACCCTCAACCGAGTGCCATCGCGCTCGATGCCGCGGTTCAGCGTGCGAATCACGGTTAGCTCGCTCAGGTCGTCGGCGGCCACGATGTTGCTGCCACCGCCGAGCACGAGCCAGTCTTCGCCGGTCGCCCAAACGCCCGTAGCAAACTCGATCAGCTGGTCACGGCTGTGCGCCTCGAGCAATTCGGCGGGGGTGCCGCCGACTCGCATCGTGGTTAGTTCGCTCAGCGGTGTGGTCATTTTTTATCGGATGCTCGGCTAAACGCGAACGCGCGCCTGAGCCTTGCCCAGCACCGTGGTGTCGGCGAAAACTGCGGTTAGGTCGATGCGCACTTCGCGTGCATCCTCGTTGATTTCACCGATCTTGCCAGTGACGGTCACGAGCGCGCCCTCGGCAGCGTCGACGAGCACAGGCTTGGTGAAGCGCACGCCGTAATCGATAACCTTGCCAGCGTCGCCAACCCAGTCGGCGGCAACCTGAACGGCAACGCCCATGGTCAACATGCCGTGGGCAAGAACGCCCGGCAGGCCAACGGCCTGGGCAAAGTCGTCGCGGTAGTGAATCGGGTTGAAGTCGCCCGAGGCTCCGGCATATTTCACGAGTGAGTCACGGGTGAGGTGAAACTCGCGTGAGCCGATTTCTTGGCCAACTTCAAGGCCTGCGATGTCGAAGTGAGTCATTAGTCGCCCCTAACTACAAGCGTTGAGATGGCGGTGCAAACGTGCTCACCTTTTGCATCGAGGATGCGCGTCTCGAAGGTAATCATCGAATGCGCGCCGAGGCTAGCCACCTTGGCCACGTTAAGTTCGCTGACGAGTTCGTCACCAGCCACGATCGGGCGATTGTGAATGAAGCGCTGGTCGCCGTGCACAACTCGACTGAAGTCGATGTCGGCTTCTGGGTCGGCTAGAACGCCAGCGAGGCTGCGCTCTTGAATCACGACGGCGAAGGTTGGTGGGGCAACTACGTCGGTGTATCCGGCAGCCTGGGCTGCGAAAACATCGGTGTTGACCGGGTTGGTTGACATTACCGCGCGGGCGAATTCGCGGATCTTCTCGCGACCGACCAGATAAGGCTCGGTGGCGGGATATTTCTTGCCCTCAACGTTTGGATTGACCACGAGAACAAGCGTAGACGAAAAGCAAAAAACCGGCCCGAAGGCCGGTCATAGTCGAGTTGGTAGCTAGGGCGGGACTCGAACCCGCGACCCCACGATTATGAGTCGTGTGCTCTAACCACCTGAGCTACCCAGCCGCAGAGCCCCGAGACAGGATTGAACTGTCGACCCCTTCCTTACCATGGAAGTGCTCTACCACTGAGCTATCGGGGCGTAACCAAATCGCGCAAGGCGCAGGCACCAGAAAACATTATCACTTTACGCTTCGATGCGCCAAACGTTCACGCTGAGCTTTTCACCAGGCAAAGCGAGCTGGTCGCCGACCTTGGTGATTCGACCGCCGCCATAGATGTTCTTGGCGCGAGCTAGGCCCGGCACGGCATCTTTGGCTAGAACAATCTTCTTGTCGGCACCGCGAGTTACCGCGACTACAACGCTCTGCTTGGCGTTTTCGCGCACATAAACCACGGCCTCGTCAGATGCATAAACCCAACGCAGCGAGCCTTCGGTGAGAGCCGAGTTTTCGCGACGCAACTTGGCCAACTCGGCGTAGATGTCGATCAAGGTTGGGTCGGTCGGTAGCTCGCCGTTCCAAGGCAGCGGAGTGCGGGCGTGTTCGCCGTTGTAGCCGTCTAGGCCAAACTCGTCGCCCGCCCAAATAACTGGGATGCCCGGAAACGTGAACTGCATCGCGGCGGCAACCTTTTGAGCACCGTCGATCGCATAGGTCTTAAAACGAGGGATGTCGTGGGTGTCTAGCGGGTTCATGTTGCAAAGGCGAACGTGCCAAGGGAACCCGGCGATGAACTGGTTGTATGAGGCAACCAGGTCGCGGCCGGTGCCGGTCTGCGCGCCATCCCACATCATGAAACCGGCGTACTCGAAGTTCGGGTAGTCCTTTGCGCGCTGCGCCTGGGTCTTGGTGTTGTAGAACCAGCGCCAAACCGGCTTGGTGAAGTTGCTGTAGGTCATTGCGCCCTGCCAGCCATCGCCCTGCACCTCATAGGCCGCGTCGCCGGTGTATTCACCGAGCATGATGGTGTTCGGGTTCACGTCGACCATGGTCTTGCGCACGGTCTGAGCCACGTCGAGATACATGTCTTCATCACGGATGCGCCCAGTCATGTTGGCCACATCGATGCGCCAGCCATCCATGTTGTATGGCGCTTTAAGCCACTTTGCTACAACCGAGCGCTTGCCTTCGATGAAACGTTTGCGCAGCTCTGAAGACTTCCAATTGAACTTGGGCAGGCTCGGAACCCCGAACCAGGAGTCGTACTTGGTGTTCTTTTCGCTGAAGTAATAGAACTCGCTCTCAGGCGCTTTCGGGTTGCCGAACGCTGCCTTGAACCATTCGTGGCCGTCGCCCGAGTGGTTGGTGGTGAGGTCGCCGATCACGCGCATGCCCTTCTTGTGGGCAGCCTTGATGAGCTCTTCGAACGCCTTGTTGCCGCCAACTAGCGGGTCGATCTGATCGAACGAGGATGCGTCATAGCGGTGGTTCGAACGACCAGGGAACATCGGGGTTAGGTAGACGAGGTTGATGCCGAGCTTCTTGAGGTGGTCGAGCTTCTCGATGACACCCCAGAGGTCGCCGCCGTAGAACTGCTGTGAGCGGTCGCGACCCTCGACTAGAACCGGGTCGCCCCACTTCTGGGGCACTGCCCAGTCTGGCGTCTTGTGCTTGTCGGCCTTGGATGAGCGGGCAAAACGGTCTGGGAAGATTTGGTACATGACCGCATCTTTGCCCCATTTTGGCGCGCTCGAAAAAGTGTTGATTCGAAAATCGAGAATGTCGGCAGGGTTGCGAAGGCTGAGCCCCTGGGTGTTGTACCAAACGGTCTCGCCCGATTCGAGCACAATCATGAACCGGTAGTTCATCTTTGGGTTGTGCATAACGATGGTCGACTCGTACCAGCTCCACTGGCCGTCGCGTCGAATCACCTTGGCAGGAGGAGTCGGGAACGCTTCACCGCTTTCGCTGAAGCGCACCCGAACCTCTTTGACCTTTCCGAGGGCCTGGTGAACACGAACCCGCACCTTAACTTTGTCGAGAAGTTTCGGTGCTTGGTTCGGCACATAAAGAGACGATCCGTCGTGGTGTGGGGCAAGCCCCATCGGCAACGCTGCCAGGTTAACCATTGTTATTTGGCTAGCCCTTGACGGCGCCACCGGTAAGACCGCTGACGATGTAGCGCTGAAGACCCATGAACAGAGCCACGATCGGTGTTGCGGCGATCACAGCGCCGGCACAGAACATTGCCCAGTTCTTTGAGTAAGGCTGGTCGATGAACAGACCGAGACCAACCGCGAGGGTGTACTGGTCAGGCTTGTTCATAACGATCGAGGCCAAGATGAAGTCGCTCGAAATACCGATGAACGAAAGCAACATCTGAACCGCAAGAATCGGTGAAACCAGACGAAGGATGATCTGGAAGTAGATCTGGGTGTGTGTGGCACCGTCGATCTTGGCAGCTTCGTCAATCTCTTTCGGTACGGTGTTGAAGAATCCGTACATTAGGTAGGTTCCACCACCGAGTGAGCCACCTAGGTAAACCAGAATCAAACCCCATGGGCTGTTCAAACCTAGAGCTGGGATGTACTTGTAGAGCTCAGACAAGATTGCGTAGATCGCAACGAGGCCAAGCACCGATGGGAACATCTGAAGCAGAATCAATCGCAACGAGGCCAAGCACCGATGGGAACATCTGAAGCAGAATCAGCGCGAGCAGACCCGAACGGCGACCGCGGAAGCGCTGACGCGAGAACGAGTAGGCAGCCAAGGCCGAGAGAAACACCGAACCGATCGACGAGACCGAAGCAATCCACACGGTGTTGATGATCCACTGAACGAACGGGCGGTCAGGGTCGTCACCGGCGAACAGTTGCTCGAAGTTCTTGGTGGTGAAGGTACCGAAAAGACCAGAGGTGATGTCACCGCTGTCTGAGAATGCCACCGAGATGATGTAGAGAATCGGGAACAGCGAGTAGACCACTACAGCCAAACCGACCACATGCTTCCATCCGATGGTTGCTGCCCAACGGAATGGGCTCATGCGGCGCTTGCCGATTTTGCGCTCTGGCGTTGTGTTAATTGCGGTGTCAGCCATTAGTCAGCAGCTTCCTCTAGGAACTTGGTACGGCGGAATCCGATCATCGATAGACCACCAACGATAAAGAAGATTAGAACCGAGAACGCACTGGCTAGACCGTAGTCAGCACCCTGCGAGCTCGAGAACGCAATCTTGTAAACGAATGAGATCAGGATGTCTGTTCCACCTGCGTCAACGCCCAGCGCCGGATCACCGGACGGACCACCGCCGGTAAGCAGATAGATGATCGTGAAGTTATTGAAATTGAACGCGAACGACGATATCAGCAGCGGCGAAAGCGAAATCAGTAGCAGCGGAAGCTTGATCTGGCGAAGAATCTGCCAAGCCGAAGCGCCGTCGATCGTAGCCGATTCGACGAGTTCACCTGGGATAGCCTGTAGCGCTCCTGTTGTGATCAAGAACATGTAAGGGAAGCCGAGCCAGAGGTTACAAAGCAAGATGGCAACCTTCGCCCAGTTTTCGTCCGCAAGCCAAGGAATTCCTTGCCCGGGTTCAAAGCCCAAGATGTTGTAGTTGACGAAACCGTACTCGAAGTTGAACATACCCTTCCACACGTAAGCCGAGAGGAAGCCTGGGAAGGCATAGGGCAAAATCATAATTGCACGGTAGATTTTTTTACCCCTCAAGCGCTCGTCGTTGAATAGAAGTGCAAGGGCAAGACCGAGAACGAAGGTCGAAACCACCGACGCAACGGCGAAGATCACGGTCCAAGAGAAAATCTTTAGTAGTGGCGCACGAAGTTCTTCTTTACCGAAAATCAGCTCGTAGTTCTTCAAGCCCACAAAGGCCTGCCAACCGGTGTCATTTAGGCGTTCGCCAGCTTCATTTTCGAAGAATCCGGTTGCGTCGTTTGCCTTGAACACAACGCCATCGCTTTGACGCGTGAAGCTGTCGGTGGCTTTGTCATAAACAGCATCGATGAAGGTTCTTTGAACACCAGCAAGCGTCGGGTCGAGCGCCATGAAGCCCTTTTGCTCGTCTCCAGGAATGTTCACTCGAACGCCGGCGAGCTTGGCGCTCTGGGCGTTGATGTCATCGAAGGTTAGTGCGGTGTAGCCGCCATAACCAACGCCAACCTCGTAGCCAGACATTCCCGCGCCGAGTTCAAGGTTTGAGTCGTCTGCCGAAAGTTCAGCCCACTCTACGTTGGTTCCCTCTTCGCCACCGAAGTAGTAGATGGGGTCTAGGCAAGCGCCGAGCTCATCGAAACCGCTGGTGGAACAGTCGGTTGCCAAGAAATAGTGCCTGTCAGCATCGTCTTTGAGAATGGTGACGTCCATCCACGGTGCTGCGGTGTCAGTGACCACCGCACCAAGCTCGACCGATGCAATTGAGTCTTCTTTAGAGCCGTTGTGTTGGCCACCGTAGTTGGTGAAAGAGATGTAGCCGGAATAAACAACAACTGAGAAAGAGAAACAAATTAGAAAGAGAACACCTGGGGCCAGGTACTTGGCTGGTAAACCCCCGCGGCGAAGGTAGATCCAGTTGAAAATCAGAGTGACAACAACCACAGCAATCGCGTAATCCCATCGCTTTCCGGCAATAAGAATCATGGCGACAAACATGGCTATTGCATCAGCAATACCGAGAAGAATGATTTTGAGTACGGTGCCGCGAAGTGTTGGGGTTCCACCGTCGTCGACCATCCTCTGGCGCTTTCGAGCGTCTTTGACACTCAGATTCATCGCGCGAGCCGTCTCTGTGACCGGCGTTTCTTTGGTTTTTGCCATGAAATGAAACCTTCTTTAAGTAAAAAACTCTAGGTCAGTCTAGATTATTGAGGCAGTTGCAATTGTCAGGTACTGGGGTTCGAAACCTAATCGTTAGTTTGCAAGCGTTTACAGTGTTGGGCCGTTGGAATAAAACAAAATTGAAGTGAAATCTGGCAGCGAGCTCGCTGAGTTACCGGCACAAAAAAATCGCGACCCCCATTGCTGAGGGCCGCGATTTTTCGATTGTTTCGAGGGTTATTAGCCGTCGATTACAGCCTGCTGTGCTTCAACCGATGCGGTGAAGAACTCTAGAGGAGTCTTACCGTTCAGAGCAGCGCCACCCTTAAGGATTGCGCCTTCTGCCTTACCGATTGCCTGCCAGGTTCCGTCTTGGAATGCGAACGAAGCCATTGGAAGAGCGTTCTTACCAGCAACACCGAAGCCCTTTACCCATGGGTCAGAGACCTTGGCAAGTGCGTCGCTGTTTGCAGGCGACTTTCCTTCATTGGTGAACGATGCAAGCTGGATGTCCTTGCCAGCAAGAGCTGCCAAGACCTTTCCAACTGCAAGCTTCTTAGCTGCTGGAACCTTCGAAGACATCCAGTAACCGCGAACACCAGAGAACTGGGCCACAGTCTTGCCACCGATTGAAGGGATAGCCTGAACGACTACGTCGCTCTTAGCTAGCTTCGCAGGGGTTACTTCGCCAACCTTGTGGGTGTCGTTGACAACGGTGCCAGCACCCCATGGGCCAGAGATCATGACAGCAACTGGGCTGGCAGGGTTCTGGAAGTTGTGAGCGTGGTTGCTCCAACCTGCGAAAACGATCTTCTTAGCGTCGCCGTTTAGCCAGTTAACGTACTTGGTGAAACCGCCACCAGAAGCTTCGTTGGTGAAGCCGATGGTTGAGGTCCAGGTGCCGTTGCTGCGAACGTACTGGTTGATGCCAAATGAGCTAGCGAATGCAGCCATGTGGTAAGGGTCGTTTCCGCCACCAGCGATGTCGATGTGCATACCGACCTTGCCAGCTGCGATAGCGGCCTTGAACTCAGCAGTGGTGTCAACAGACTTCGGGTTTAGCTTCTTCTTGTTAACGATAAGAGCGGTGTTCTCGGTCCAACCTGGAACGCCGTATAGCTTGCCGTAAACCGAGAAGCCAGACTTGGCTGCGGCTGAGAACTTGCTGTTGTTTGCACCTAGC
>JBEDEQ010000079.1:0-6271 GCA_041175645.1 Actinomycetota bacterium
TATTGGTGCTGGTTCTGGGCGCTCATTCGACCTAGACGTTGCTCGATACGGAAAAGTCATTTTGATGAGCGATGCCGATGTTGATGGCGCTCACATCCGCACTCTGCTGCTGACACTCTTTTTCAGGTACATGAGACCACTTGTCGATGCCGGTCGAGTTTATGCTGCGGTTCCACCACTGCATCGAGTTGTGGTGATCAATGCTGGCACCAAGCCAAACGACACCATCTACACCTATTCGCAGCAAGAGCTTGAATCACTTTTGGCTAAGTTGAAAGCCCAGGGTAAGCGCTATCAAGAGCCTATTCAGCGCTACAAGGGCCTTGGAGAGATGGATGCCGACCAGTTGGCTGAAACCACAATGGACCGCTCCAGACGCGCCCTAAGGCGTGTACGCGTAGAAGACGCGGAGGCAGCCGAACGAGTATTCGAGCTTTTGATGGGCAACGATGTAGGGCCCCGACGAGACTTCATTATCGATAGCGCTGACGACTTCGACACCGATAGGGTCGACGCCTAGCTAAAGCTTGCTTTTTGATGCCTTTGCGATGTGAGGCAGCGTTGCAAACTCTCTATGCCAATAAGAATCCAGCGCCGATAATGGCTGAGCTTGCTGCCGAACCACTAGCATCACGTTTGGCAGGTTCGGGCAGTTCTAGAGGCTTGCCGTCTGTGGCGCTTGCTGCTGGAAGTGTGCTAGTTATAGATGCAAAGTAGAGCTGGTCTTCGTTTCGCAGCAATTTCTGACCTCTTACGCCTCCAGTAGCTCGACCCTTGGCAGGAAACTCTTCGAGGGACGAAAGTTTGATGCTTCCTGCGTCTGTACCCGCAAGTGCCGCTGAAGAGTTAGCCGCAGTGACGACGAAAGCTTCTGTAGGGTTTTCGATGGATGCGAAAGCGATAACCTTCGCGCCATCACTCAGATTGATACCGGCCACTCCCGAAGCCGCACGACCCTGGGCTCTTACTGCGTCAGCTGAGAATCGCAACACTTGAGCGTCGCTCGACACGATCACGTACTCTTTGGCGGAGTTAGCTAGCTCGGCCGAAACAACTCGATCGCCTTCTTTCAACGCGATCAAATCAAACTGCTCTTTGGCAGGGTAGTCAGCTAGAACGCGTTTCACGGTGCCCTGCGAGGTCGCCAAAGCTATCTCGTTGGTGTCGACTAATTCGATCAATCCAACAAGGGTCTCTGTTGGAGTTAGCCCAAAGAACTCGGATGCTCGAACCAAAGCGCTGGCGTCAAGAGCAGCCCCTGCGTCTGGAATGTCGCCAACGTGAACTCGAATCATTCGACCAGCGCTTGTAACTGCACCAATGTCTGTTCGGGTGGTTGTGTCGATACGATGACTGAAAACATCGTGCTTCTTGCGCTTTGAACCAGTTGCTGGCATTTCGGCCACGCGGCACAAGAGTCCGGTAACGGTCAGTAGAACAGTTGTCGCGCTGTCAGCTAGATTCATCCATGAGTAGCGTTCGCCTGTCGTCGCCGTACTTGTCTGCAACCTGAGCAAGTTCTTCGCTAACTACGTCTCGCAACTCTGCGTCGTTCGAGAGAATTCGCTCGAGTGCTCGAATTTCATCTTCGAGCTGCGTCTTCTCGGTTTCGAGTTCAATTCTCGAAAACTTGGTCAGCCTGCGAAGACGTAGTTCAAGAATGTACTCGGCCTGAATCTCGCTGAGCTCGAAGATTTGCATCAACCTTGAACGAGCCTCATCTACTTCTTCTGAGCTTCGAATCACCTGAATCACTTCGTCAATGGCGACGATAGCGATGAGCAAACCTTCGACCAGGTGAAGTCTGGCCTTCTTCTTGCCAAGTCGGTTAGTTGTTCGACGGCGGGTCACCTGAACTCGGTGCGCCAAGTAAACGCCTAGCAGATCTCGCAGTCCTAGGGTGTTCGGGCGACCGTCAACAAGAGTGACGTTGTTGATGCCGAATGAGTCCTCCATAGGCGTATAGCGATAGAGCAAGTCGAGAACCACCTGCGGATCGAAACCGGTCTTCAATTCGATAACCAGTTTGAGTCCGTTCGTTCTGTCGGTTAGGTCGATGACATCAGAGATACCCAACAACTTTTTGTTGTTGACGCCATCTTTAATCTTCTCGATTACCTTTTCTGGACCAACCAGATAGGGGAGCTCAGTAACCACTAAGCCGAGCTTGCGAGGGCTGACACTCTCGACACTTACCTTCGCTCGTGTTTTGAACGAGCCACGTCCGCTCTCGTAGGCGTCCTTGATACCGTCAAGCCCAACGATGATTCCGCCGGTCGGCAGGTCTGGGCCTGGCACGAATCGCATCAAATCTTCGGTAGTGGCAGCTGGGTTAGCTAGCAGGTGTCTTGCAGCGGCAATCACTTCGCGCATGTTGTGCGGGGGCATGTTGGTGGCCATACCTACGGCGATTCCAGAAGAACCATTTACCAGCAGGTTCGGGAATGCCGCCGGTAAAACTTCAGGCTCTGAAAGCTGAGCGTCATAGTTTGGCTTGAAGTCCACGACATCTTCGTCTAGGCCTTCATTCATGAGTAGCGCGGCGGGCGCTAGGCGCGTTTCTGTGTAACGTGCGGCAGCAGGCCCGTCGTCCAGCGAACCAAAGTTTCCGTGACCATCAATTAGCGGAACGCGCAGGGTAAAAGGCTGTGCCATTCGAACCATTGCGTCATAGATAGCGCCATCGCCGTGAGGGTGCAACTTTCCCATCACTTCACCCGATACACGAGCAGATTTGACGTGACCCTTGTCGGGGCGTAGGCCCATTTCGCCCATTTGATAGATGATTCGACGGTGAACGGGCTTTAGTCCGTCGCGGGCGTCGGGCAATGCACGAGCGTAGATAACCGAATACGAGTACTCAAGAAACGAGTCCTGCATTTCTGCCGTCAGATCTATGTCGACGATGCGTTCTTCAGGGTTGATTTCTGAGCTCATGGGTCTTTCGAAAACTACTGTGCGAAACTGTCAGGGATGACTGTTACGAGAATACCTGCCGCACCCAAGGATGTCGGGATACTGAGCCTTGTGTTGAGTTCCGCAATCTCGGCAACTTCAACATCCTCCGCGAAACCACAGAACTCATTGAGATTTGAGAAATCGCGCGGCTACGTGGTGTTGGTCGTAGACGGCTTGGGCAGTCATAACCTTGAGGCACACTTGGGGCATGCGCCGAACATCGGGCGCGTCTGGCGCGCGCAAAGATCGACAATTCGTTGCGAATTTCCGAGCACAACGGTCGTTAGCCTCACCGGGTTGACCACTGGACTACGGTCGGCAAAGCACGGGTTGATTGGGTACAACGTTCCGACAAGCGATCGCAAAGAGTTGCACAACCTGTTGTCTGGTTGGGAGGTCGATGGTAACGACCCTGTCATGTATAAGACCTACCCAACCCTCAGCGACAGCTATGTCATCTCGGTGGTCAGCCCGTCGATTTACAGAAACACCGGATTCACATCGCTGACCTTGCCTTCCGGAAACTTTCACGGTGTTGACGACATCTCCGATCGCTTTAGGGCGGCGGCCGAAATTGTCGAGCGCGATGGTGGCGTGGTTTATCTTTATGTGCCCGAACTTGACCAAGTTGGGCACCGTCTTGGTGCGGGTAGTTCAGAGTGGTTGGCTACCCTAGAAGAGATCGACGGCGCTGCCAAGCACTTGCAAGGCCTCAGACGCTCCATTGCGATTCTTACTGCAGACCACGGCATGGTCAACGTCGGTCCCGAGGGTCAAATCCATCTCGAGACTCTTGATTCTTTGAACTCTGTAGATTTCATTGCCGGAGGAGACACACGTTCCTCGCTGATTTACCTGCGAGGCGAAAAGGCAATCTCGCAGCACGAAGTTGATGGTCTTCGCAATCGAGTTGGCGAAGAGTTGAGAGGCGTTGCCTGGTGCGCATCCTGGGAAGAGTTAGAAACCGCGGGCTGGGTAGCTTCTGGCTTGCCGATAGAGAAGCAACCAGACATCGTTTTGCTTGCAAGTGCCTCGGTAACTCTTTATGACCGTAGAACCTGCAAGCCGCGCTCTTTGCTTATGAGGGGACACCACGGTTCAATCACGGATGCTGAGACCCAGGTTCCGCTTATTCGCTTGAGTTAATCCTCTGACTTGGTACCAAAGACGATCTGGTCCCAAGAAGGCATAGCAGCTCGAGGTTTCTTTGCGGGCTGTTGCTCGCTAGATGAATCCTGGTGTTTAGCGTCAGGTTCCTGAGCTCGCTCAGCGACAGGTTCGACAGGTTCCTCTTGCCTTGGCTCCGCAAGCACTTCCGGATCAGGTTCTACCTGTTTTTCCGGTTCAGGTTCTACGTGTTCTTCCGGAGCATTCTCTGCGATTTCCTGACTGTCGTCCTCTGATGCCGTCAAACCATCATCGAAGAACACCTCGGGGGAGTCGTCTAGTTCTGGTTCTAGAGCGGTCTCTAACGGAGCATCATTTTCGACAATGGTCTCATCAAGGTCTTCAGCTGCTGGCTCAACAACCGAAACATCAGCTGCTTTTGCCGCTTCGCGCTTTTTTCTAAGGTCGTCAAGTGACTCAATTGTTGCGATCGGCTCGGCAGCGACTGGTTCGGCGAGGCTCGCCTTGGCTATGGTTGGCTCACTTGCCTCGACTTTTCTAAATGCCGCCGGAGTGTCTGCAATGACGCGTACCTTAGTGATTGGCCCAGATGCACCCTCAACGGTTGATAACCCAGAGGCGGCTTCATTTTCGGGAGTAAGTAGAACCTTTCGCGGATCGAAAGCCCAAAGTGCGAGTCCAGAGTTTGTGCCAATTGTGTAGACGACTGTTACGTCCCATGTTGTTGCGCCAGATCGCTTGACAGACCAAACTATGTCGACGGCATTGGCTTGTTCAAGCCTCGCTGAGATTAGTTCACCGAATTCGATTTGCCCTTCATCATTGAACCGGTCTCCTGGTACGACCAGCCTCACAGCCTTGGCTGACTCAATCATGTGTTCAAGTTCATCAATCACGGGCTTTGCGAACTTCGAAACGTAGTCTTCGGGTGAAGAGGTGTCTTCACAAATTTGGGCTACTGAGTCACCGTTGCGGATTCTCTCTTGGATCTCTCTTGGAGACACGTAGCTGCTGGTGTCTTGAGCGGAGGCCTTGCGCATGGCGCTCTTCAAAGCGTTGTCTGCCAGTGCGCGGTGCTTGGTTCCGTCCAGTGATTCAAACAGAACGTAGCCATCTTCTGACCCGATTAAACGCAAGTCGCTCAAAACAACCTCCAAACCTTGGCTTCAGTTTGCCAGCATGTTGTTGCTATCCCGCGTAGCAAATGCGGTGTGCCGTTTGGGAAGTTTTTTGCAAATTTCTAGGTTTTTTGTGCCTGAGGCGTGTTGTCGTTGCTTTTCACTCGTTTATCGGTGAGACTATGCCCGCCTTAACAAACGCTCAAGAAAGGTTTTTTCGATGGCCACCGATTACGACGCCCCACGAAAGTCGGACGACGACGCTGAATCGCTAGAGGCAATCAAGGAGCGCATCCCCGAGAAAATCGCAGCGTCACCCGACATTGATGACTCAGAGCACGGCGAGGGCATTCTTGGCCACGAAGTCATTTCAGAGGACCTCGAGGTCGTACAGCCTGCTCGCAAGAAAAAAGAAGAACCTACCCGTTTGCACGGAGTGCGACTACTAGATCTTCTGCCTTTTTCACAGCAAACAACCAATAGGGTGTCGGGTCACTGGCGTCGTTGATAGTAAGTTTCACAAACTCTTTAGCACCGGCCTGATTAACGAAATAGGCTCTCGCTTTGAGGCCAGGGCCTTTTTCGAATCTGAGCGTCTCTCCTGAAATGATCTGGACATTCGAGACATACTTAACCGGAATCCGGGCGCGCCCAACTCGTAGCTCCGCATTCTTGCCGCTGGAGACCGAAACGACCGGCGAATAAAGCAAAACAGCTGCATAGATCGCACCCGTGACTGCCGTTCCGATGGCAATGGCGGCGATGTCACTCATGAACGGCAAAACGACCAAAGCGACGCTTGGTGCCACGACCGAAATCGGCAGTAGGGACAAAATTGAAGGGAAAACCCTTGTAGAAAAAGCTTTCGCTTGGGCCTTATCTGCTGCGGTCATGACTTTAGATTACGCTCTACTCATGACCGATACCGTTCCAGTGCTCATTGTCTGCGACGACTCAATGGTTCCGCTCTATGCAAAACCTGGAGACGCAGGCGCAGATTTGAGAGCGTCACACGACGCGGTTGTTCCGGCTGGCGAGAGAATGCTCATTAAGACCGGATGCTCGGT
>JBEDEQ010000080.1:0-4657 GCA_041175645.1 Actinomycetota bacterium
GCCCTAACCGGCTGCGCCGACACCACCCACAACTCGAGCGAGCACTCGCACGAGTTGACCATTGAGAATGCTTGGGTTCGAGCATCCGAGTATTCAGACCACGAAGGTGGCATGACCGGTGTGTTCGCAACCATCAGCAACGGCTCTGACCACGACGTCATCTTGACCGGCGGCTCAACCGACATCGCCATGATGGTGCAGACCCACGAGGTAGTCGACGGCATGATGCAAGAGACCGAGAACGGAATCACTATTCCGGCCGGTGGCAGCGTGACCCTAGAGCCAGGCGGCCTTCACGTGATGCTGATGAACCTCAAGAAGCCAATCGTCTCGGGCGACAAAGTGAACTTCACCTTCGCTTTCGATGACGGTAGCGAGCAGTCGTTTGAGCTAACCGCAAAGGTGAGCGACGGCGGCGACGAGGAATACCACGACAACTAAATGATCAGCAGACGCAAGTTTCTAGGAACCGGAACAGCAGCCGCGGTTAGCGGCGCGGCCGGGCTCGCCGTAGGTGCAACCTCGGCGAGCGCCCTGGCAAACACTGCGGCCGAGACCAAACTCGCCGACACGGTTGCCCACTCGGTGGGTCGGGCGAAGGTGCCGGCACTCGGGCTTCACCAAGCCGGCGTCGAACTAGAACTTCAGTCGCACACCCGCTTCATCGCGCTAGACATTTTGCCCGAAACCGACCGCCGAGCGATGGTGCGATACATGCAGCTCATCGCCGATGACATTGCACGTCTTGCCAACGGAGAACCGGTGCTGGCGGACCCCCAACCGCAGCTGGCCCAGTTCGCCGCCCGCCTAACCGTTACCGTGGGGTTCGGGCCTAGTCTGTTCGCCAAACTCGGTCTCGAAGCATCCATGCCAAAAGGCTTTGCCCCTCTGCCTGCATTCGGTATCGACCGACTAGACCCAAACTTTTGCGACGGCGACCTGCTGTTTCAGATCAGCTGCGACGACCTGCCGATGCTCAACCACGCGGCGCGCAGCCTCATTCGCGACTCGACCAGTTTTGCCACGGTGCGCTGGAGCCAAGACGGTTTCGCCAACGCCCAGGGCGTGGTGGGCAAGGGCGTGCGTCAACGCAACATGATGGGCCAGGTCGATGGCACCGACAACCCCGAGCTCGGCTCTGAAGACTTTGCCAATGTGGTGTGGATGTGCGACGCGCAGCCTTGGGCCAATGGCGGCACCCAGCTGGTGTTGCGCCGCATTCGCATGGAACTCGGCACCTGGGACACCCTGGGCACCGAACAAAAAGAGCAGATCATCGGCCGCAAGCTATCTAACGGTGCCCCGATCGGCGGCACCAACGAAACCGACATGCCAGATTTCGGTGCGCGAAACGAAGTCGGTCTGCACGTGATTCCCGATTTCGCCCACATTCGAAACGCCGCCGCTCGCGACATGAAAGAGCGATTCTTCAGACGCCCGTTCAACTATGTCGACGGTGCCACCGGCGAGACCGGCCTACTCTGGACCGCCTACAGCGCCAACCTCACCGATCAATACCTGCCGGTGCAAAAGCGACTTGCCGGCGGCGACCTGCTCAACAAATGGACCACCCCGGTTGGCTCGGCAGTTTTTGTGATTCCCGCCGGTTTCGACCTCGACTCTTACCCCGGCCGTGGCCTGTTCTAAGACAATGGAGACATCATGAAAAGATCGCGAAACCAAGGTGAACTAGAGCAGCAGGTGCTCGAGGTGCTGTGGTCGGCCAAAGCCCCGCTAACCTCGACCCAAATCTTGGATGCCCTGACCGCCCAAACCCAACAAAACGGATCGGGCGAACTAGCGCTCACCACGGTGCTCACCGTGCTCACCCGCCTAGCCGACAAAGGCTTGGTCGAGAAAACCCAACCGGCCACCGGTCGCGGTTTGCTTTTCACCCCAACGACAACCCGCGAGCGCCACACCGCCACCCAGCTGCTCGACCTTCTCGAACGCACCGGCGACCCTCGTCTTGCCCTTTCGCACTTTGCCAAAGGGCTGTCGGCCGAGGCGGCGGCCGAGCTCAAAAAGCTGCTCGACTAAACTCACCCTCGTGTCAAACCTGCTTGTTGCGATTCCGCTGCTCATCGAGTGGGTTCTAGTTGTCACCATCGCCACGCCGTTCGCCTTGGTGAACAATCGCTTCGTCTACGCGCATCCGCGTTTTGGCCTAACCCTGTGGTTCACGGCATTCACCACCTCGGCCCTCGCTTTGCTCACCGCCCTCGGTCTTGCCGTTTGGTCAATCTTCGACACCTACGCAACACTGCAAACCGTCAGTGGCGCTGCAGATTTTTGGCCAAGCATCGCCTCGAGCTTTGCCCCTTGGCTTTTGCTCGCTTTCGGCGGCATCAGCCTCGCCCTAATCACCCAGCGCCTCGATCCACTCGGCAGCCTTGACGCCACAGCACCCACCTCAATCACCGGTGGCAGCACGCTTCGAATGCATCGCGGGGTGCGGGTTGTTGTGGTTGAACTTGCTGTAGTTTTGGCGTTCTCTCTCGGTCGAAGCATCACCAGCACGGATGCTCAAATTGTCGTCACCCGCCAAACCATCGCCCAGCTCACCGAGGCTGAACTCGATGCCGTGCTCGACCATGAGTTTTATCACCTGAAGGCGCGTCACCAACTTTGCAACGGGCTAGTCAAGCTGCTTTCGTTGCTCACGTCGCGGCTGCTCACCACACGGCTCATGACTCGCGAAACCGAGCTGCTTTTCGAACTGGCAGCTGACCGGTTCGCCGCCAAGCAACGCGGCCCTTCGGCCACCGGTGCCGCGCTGCGCGTTCTACTCGGCCAACGCACCGATCGCACTTCGGCTATTCGACTCGAGGCTATGTCGCTAGGCTAGGCATCAACAAAACCGAGGCCGAAACCGCAGTATCAGAACTTCGCTCGTTGAATTTTGAAGCGGATGTCACCAAACGCGGTCTCTTCAAATCCCTCGTATACGCAAGCCACGTCTCTGACCTTCGTGATGAAACCGTCACCGCGTTTCTCACCACCGTTTTCGGCGTTGCCGAAAATCACTCAGGTCTCTACGACGGTTATGGTGCCTACTTGGAGGTTTAGGCAGGTAACTGAACGTTATGTGTTTCTTTTGAACCCGAGAAAAACCAGGCCTGCACAGACGCTACGTTTTTTTCTTCACACATGCATTAACCAAAAGTGACAACAGGAATATCGCTACGCAGGATGCCAACAGCACACAAATCCAAAACCATGGGAAATAGCCAATTATGCCCATGAAAATGTTGCAGCCGATCAAAAGAATCAAAGTTAAGGGGATGTTGGGCCAGCGAGCTTTGCCGCCCCAGTAGAGATCAGGGTCAGTGCCTACGCGTGCGCTGCCATGAGCGACTTCAAAGCCAGCAAAGCCTGATGCCAAGATCATTATGAAAGATCCAATTATGAACTCAATCAATGTCAAGCCTGTTTCTTTGAAGTTTGGTACCCAAGCCAAAAAAGGCCAGAGGATAGAACGATTCCCAGAGGAACGACGGTTAATGCAACTTCGCTCAAAAATATGCAGAATGTGTAAATCGCAAGCAAACCTGGGAGGTAGATGTACAAGTGCTCAACGGCCATCCAATCGCGCGACCCTGGCTTTGTCCCCGCTATTCTGCCGCCGAAATAAGCAAACGACGTAACAAACAAAGTCATCAAAATTAGCCCAAATTCAGCCTCAATGAATTGGAACGCTAATGTCACCAAGTCCGACTCCATGCTTCCTTCCCGACGTCAGTTCCTACGCTGACTCCCGTTTTTCTTCCGGTGTCAATGAGAATATCCTTCATGGTTGGATTGTCTTTCGGGCCTGAAGAAAGTTTAAGTCTCTTTAAAATGAAGCCGAATGCTTTACCAGCAACACCTCCTAGAAGGCCTGTTCCGAAGCCAATAACAAATCCCCGTGCCATTGCACGACCGACTTGTTCTTGGGACCCTTTTCTGGCCTTCATATCGATTCCAGCTTCTATGGCTTTTGTAACGCCCGAAACTATCGCGCTTCCTAATAGACAACCAAACAGGGCCGTCGTTGCACAGATAAACGCCGTCAACAATCCCGCAATTAAATCGATTGCAAAATTCAGTGCCGTATAAAGCCCTGTGAAGTCGTTTTTGTTGATTGGGTCGTTTGGGTAGGTGTAGCTGGTTTCGTTTCCACCAGTTATCGGGTCTGGGCTAGTGAACTGGTTGGTTACCGGGTTATAGACACGTGCACCCATCAAGATCAGGCCTTGACTGGTTGTTGCACGTTCATACTGGCCGTACATCGAAACTGACCCAACTATCAGTTGAGGCAGTGTCAACGTTGATACGGGTGACTGTGTTGCCACGTAGATCGTTCACATCAAGGCTTAACGTTTTCACACCGTTATCGAGAGTGACTGTACCGTTTAGGCCGGTGCCGAGAGAACTGGTGTAAATGTCGGTAACACCAGCATTGTTACTGCTCCAGGCCGGGTTATCTGATGTTCCTGTGTAATGTTTCGTGACCACACTGCTACCGGTTGTTTCGCTAACTCGTCGACCGAGGCCATCAAAACTGTAGGCGGTAGTCACACCGTTTTGTGTAATCGAAGCAACCTGATCATTAACTCGGTAACTGAGACTAATCACACCCACACTGTTAGGTGAATCAGCTGCAGGAATAGAAGTG
>JBEDEQ010000081.1:0-4564 GCA_041175645.1 Actinomycetota bacterium
AGCTACCGCCTACAGTTTTGATGGCCTCGGTCGACGAGTTAGCGAAACAACCGGTAGTAGTGTGGTCACGAAACATTACACAGGAACATCAGATAACCCTTCCTGGAGCAGTAACAATGCTGGTGTTAGCGACATTTACACCAGTTCTCTCGGCACCGGCCTAAACGGTACAGTTCATGTGGATAACGGTGTGAAAACGTTAAGCCTTGATGTGAACGATCTACGTGGCAACACAGTCACCCGTATCAACGTTGATAGTGCCACTACCGATAGTTGGGTCAGTTTCGATGAATACGGTAACCGTGAAGGTGCTTCTACAGGAAAGCTAGTCACCTACGACGCATACGGGCAGTATGAACGTGCAACAACCAGTCAAGGCCTGATCTTGATGGGTGCACGAGTCTATAACCCGGTAACCAACCAGTTCACTAGCCCAGACCCGGTAACTGGCGGAAACGAAACCAGCTACACCTACCCAAACGACCCAATAAACAAAACAGATTTCGACGGAAACTGGGGCTGGGGAGACACACTAGACCTTACACTCACCGTCGCAAGCTTCCTGCCAATACCAGGAATTCAACAAATCGCGTGGGTAGCTAAGGCTATGAGTGTGGGCAGTAAGGTCCTAAAACTATCGAAGGTAGCGGCAGCTTCATCAAAAGCTGCGACTAAAGTTGGGAAGACGCTCTCTGTCACAGACCGAGCCCAGGCAAGTGGAGCGGGTGTCTATAAGTTCGTGGTCGCAGGGAAAACGTACATTGGACAATCTAAGGACGTGGCCAGGCGAATGGCGGAACATGCGCGGAGAGCAGAATGGAAGGGCCATAAAATCGAAAAGTTCAGCTTTGAACCGATGCCTGGCAAATCGACACTAGAGCGGAGACTATTCGAACAAGAGTTGATCGATGGAATGGGCGGGATCCCAAAAAGAGCCGGTAACAAGAAACTTTGGAACGTCATCAATGCCGTACGACCTAGGAATTGACGATCTTGTCCGTGGCTGGGGCTTTGAGTTTTCCAATAGGCGGATCCACTTTTGGTTCAAGCGACCAATTCCAAAATGCTTGTTATTTGTTCTCAGTAGCGTGGGATTTGGATTAACGTATCTCCCTTGGCGTAGTGATTTTCTTGTGAATTCTGGGAAAATTAAGTACAAGGTTGATCTGAGTGGCGAGGGGGTTCAGGCGGAGCTCGAAAGAGTGCTTGATGCCAGCCCCTTTCTGAGGTCTATGTCCATTAGAACAAGCTATCCCCTCGATTTGACCAGTTTGGAGAACAAAAAATCATTGAGGAGCATGTACACCTCGTCGCCTGTCCTGAAGCCAATTAACTTTGCCAAGACAAAAAAACTTCGTTTGCTGGGCTTGGAACGAAACGTTCGTCAAGCGCGGGGTTTGCACAACTTAAAGAGACTCGATTACGTGTACCTGGGCTCGGGAGCAAAGGGGAACTTGGCTGAGATACCAAGCGGTATCAAGACATTGATAGTTGGGAGCATCGGTGATCGTAAGTTGGATCTTTCTCGATTTGTGGATCTCAGACACTTAGAACTTGGTGGGGCGAAACATCTAAATTTTGCAGAACTTAGGCTTTCTAGGAAACTGAAAACTCTAACGCTCTCCTCAGTTAGAACAATCTCCTGCTTCGATGTGTTCATCTCGGACGCCACTTGTTTAGACATCGTGAACTTGGATGACTGTGGCGATGAAGTTATTAATTTGGTGACGCGAGGCGCGGGACCCAGATCTGTGACTGTTGTCCAATCGCCTGACTGGTGATTAACCTCCCAGGCCAGCACCGAAACCGTCGTATACGCCAGAGTGATTTTCAGAAATCCTCACCATTTGTTTGAGGAGCGCTTTTATTGTCTCGTCTTTAAGATCAGAAACGTGAGTTGCCGAAACCTCTACGTTGAAAAGCCCTCTCTTGGAAACCGTGACATCAAAGTTGAGCTCCATAAGAGTTTTACAGGCTTCCCCTGCGGATTTCTTGTCGTTGAACGTGAAGAAGTGGTTTACCTCTCGCGGACTTGAGAGAGAATCTTGCAACTCTTTGCGCTGTTGCAGTTGCCCGGCCCATGCCCTAATTTGAAAGTCGAGTTGGTTTGACACGGTGACCCCTAGGTCAGTTTTGATGTTCAGCCACTGCCGATTCCAGGCTTCACGAGTTCGTACGGGCTATTCTAACGCTGGTTTCAGCCTAAGTCTGCGTACTAATGCATGTTAACAAACTTCGACCAAACACCCTTAAATCCGGCGGCCCAATCGCGTTAAGTCGCCCGTGTAATCTTGGAGGGAACCTGAACCCTGTTTGTTGATACTTCGATTAGCTCGTGACGTGCCAGCCCAACATTAAACAGGTAGCTATAGCAACTGCTGGGCCGGTGACGATACATCCCGCAGAGATCCGCACTAGGGACGCGGGCAACGAAAGGTTTCGGTGGCTTAAACTAGAGCCATGCCCCAAACTTCGAGCCCAGCATCCGCGTTCACACTCAAACTTTTTCGCGTGGCATCGCTGACCACCGGAATCTTTTTGCTGACCATCACGATTCTTTATGTGATTCGTCTGACCACCGAACAAGAGCTCTGGGCACTCGGCCCGAACGGGTTTTTGACCCTCGAAACTTTCACCATGACCGCCGACGGTTTTCGTGAGGGGCTGCCACAGAGCGGCCTTGACCTAACCTCAATCTCGCTCATCGTGCACGGCTGGCTCTATGTGCTCTATCTCTACGCGTGCTTCAGGGTGTGGACAGAGACGCGCTGGTCGTTCTTTCGCTTTTTGGTCATGGCAGCCGGTGGCGTTGTGCCATTCTTGTCATTCTTCACCGAGAACTACTACGGCCGCCTAGCCAAGGGAGACTCCAATTAACCAGCCCGTTCTAGTCGTTGACTTTGGTGCGCAGTACGCACAGCTGATTGCCCGCCGCGTTCGCGAGGCCGGCGTTTATAGCGAGATTGTTCACCACAATGTGACTGCCGAGCAGGTGCGCGCCAAGAACCCGGCAGCCATCATTCTCTCGGGTGGCCCGTCGTCTGTTTACGAGGATGGTTCGCCACAACTTGACCCGCAGATTCTCGAGCTCGGCGTGCCGGTGCTTGGCATTTGTTACGGCTTTCAAACGCTAGCCAACCTGCTTGGTGGTCGCGTGGACCGATCTGGAATCAAAGAGTATGGCGCAACCGAACTTCGCGTGAGCGACGGCGGCGAGATTCTCGAGGGCCAGCCAGCCGAGCAGATTTGCTGGATGAGCCACGGTGACCAGGTGATGCAGGCTCCAGAAGGTTTTGAGGTGTTGGCTTCTACCGACATCACGCCGGTGGCCGCATTCGCCAACTCGGAGCGCAAGATTTATGGCGTGCAGTGGCACCCTGAAGTGAAGCACTCGCAGTTTGGCCAGAAGGTTCTCGAAAACTTCTTGCACAACGCAGCCGGCATCGCCCCAACCTGGAACTCGGGCAACGTTATTGCCGAGCAGGTTGAAAAGATTCGCGCCCAGGTGGGTACCGACCGAGTTATCTGCGGCCTATCGGGCGGCGTCGACTCTGCCGTTGCCGCGGCTTTGGTTCACAAGGCGGTGGGCGATCAACTGGTTTGTGTGTTCGTGAACCACGGGCTACTTCGTCAAGGTGAGGCCGAGCAGGTTGAGCGTGACTATGTGGCTGCCACGGGCATCCGTTTGGTTGTTGTCGACGCTGAGCAGAAATTCTTGGATGCTCTCGCCGGTGTCAGCGACCCAGAAACCAAGCGCAAGATTATTGGCCGTGAGTTCATTCGCACCTTCGAAGAGGCTCAGACCGCGCTGATTGAAGAGTCGAAGGCCGACGACCGACCGATTCGCTTCTTGGTTCAGGGCACGCTCTACCCAGACGTCGTTGAGTCGGGTGGCGGCGCAACCGCCGGCATCAAGAGCCACCACAATGTCGGTGGCCTGCCCGATGACCTTCAGTTTGAGCTCGTTGAGCCACTTCGCACGCTGTTCAAAGACGAGGTTCGCGCGATTGGTGCCGAGCTCGGATTGCCGCACGAGATTGTTCAGCGCCAGCCGTTCCCTGGCCCAGGCCTCGGCATTCGCATCGTTGGCGAGGTCAACAAAGAGCGCCTCGACCTGCTGCGCAAGGCAGACGCCATTGTGCGTAACGAGCTCAGCAACGCTGGCCTAGACGGCGAGATTTGGCAGTGCCCGGTTGTGTTGCTAGCGGATGTTCGCTCGGTTGGTGTTCAGGGAGATGGGCGTACCTACGGCCACCCGATTCACCAACGAGGTCGACGGGGTCAACCGCGTGGTTCTCGACGTGACCTCGAAGCCGCCTGGCACCATCGAGTGGGAGTAACCGGGCGTTTACTTCGCCCGCCTAATCTCATGAGCGTGAAACCTTTAGTCTTCGGCCACCGCGGCGCATGCGCCTATCGCCCCGAAAACACGCTCGAGGCGTTCGCGCTCGCCTATGAGCAGGGGGTCGCTGCGATCGAGTGCGACATTGTGCCGACCAAAGACCACGCCCTCGTGCTGCGTCACGAGAACGCGCTTTCTGGCACCACCGACGTTGCCACCCGC
>JBEDEQ010000082.1:0-5763 GCA_041175645.1 Actinomycetota bacterium
ATTGTTTTCTCGTTCTCTGACACAAAAATAAAGGCAATCGGCTTGATTGAAAGCCATGCTTATGAGTCTCAAAAGCCTGAGGTATTTGGTAAAACCGGTGACTACTGGAATGCCAAAGGGTGGCGTGTAGATGTTTCGTACCACCGACCTGCAAGGGAAGACATCAGGCCGAAAGACTACATGGAGCTGATAATCCCTCATCTACCTGAAAAATACAGCCCACTTCAACACAATGGAAACGGGCTTCAGGGCGTCTATCTTGCGGAGATCACGCCAGGTTTAGCTGAACTTCTAATAGACCTCATCCAAGCGCCGCCGCTTGAACATAAGGTCGTTCGTTTGGAAGACCTGAGTTTTGACGAAGAAGAGCAGCAAATAATCCTGGATGAATCCCTGACGGAAACGGTCAAGACATCAATGGTCCAGGCTCGCCGTGGGCAGGGCAAATTCAGGGAACGGGTCCAAATGATTGAGATTGGTTGTCGAGTCACTCAGGTGACCTCAGAAAAACTTCTGGTCGCTAGTCACATAAAGCCTTGGAAAACGTCTGACAACGCAGAGCGCTTGGATGGCAATAACGGTCTTTTTCTATCCCCGCACGTGGATGCGCTTTTTGACAAGGGGTACATCTCTTTTACAAGTAAGGGCGAGTTTCTAGTCTCCCCGCAACTTGAGAAGGATGTTCTAACAAGATGGAAAATTGACCCAACGAAAAAGGTTGGGCAGTTCAATACGGACCAGGCGTATTTCCTCGAGCACCACAACGACCAAGTTTTTCTAGCGTCCTAAAGACCTCTTAGAACAGCCTTCAAATCCTCCAGCGTCGGCGGCTCACACCCCGCACGCTCGCAGGTGATTGAGGCGGCGATGCCTGCCACGTAGACGAAGTTGCGCAGAGCATCCGAGGGAATTTGGTTTAGGTCTGTGCCTAGGTAACCCTCGTCTTGCAGCTGGCCGAGAAGGTTGGCGCAGAAGGTGTCGCCGGCTCCGACCGTGTCGACCACGTTGATATTGCGGCTAGGCACGTCGATGCGCTCATCGCCGCGGAACACGCTGGTGCCATCAGCCCCACGAGTGATGAGCACGAGGGCGTTTTGGGCCCATTCTTTGGCCACTTCATCCACATTTCGAGCGCCTTGGTAGAGCCACTCGATGTCTTCGTCGCTGGCCTTGATGATGTGGCTGAATTCGTTGACGCGCTCAACACGAATGCGCTCGTGCTCGGGGTCGAACCCGAGGGCGGCGCGAATGTTGATGTCGTGCGAGATTGTGATGCCATGGGTTTGCTTGGCCCAGGCTTCGATTACGAGATTGCCGGGCTCCATGGCCATGGTGAGGCAGCCAAACTGAATGCACTTGATGCCCATGTGGGCGAGCTGCTCGTTGGTTGGCAGTTCGTCTGGGGTCCAACCCCAGTCGGCGGTGCCGTTGACATAGAACGAGTAGGTAGGCGAGCCGGCCTCGTTTAGCGAAACGATGGCGAGGGTTGAGTTTTCGTCGGTGGTGATCGAGTTGCCGTAGAGCACGTCGTTGTCGTCGAGACGCTTGCGAATGATGTCGCCGAAGCGGTCTCGGCTAATTCGGGCATAGAAGGTGTGGTCGGCACCGCGGCGAGCAAGGGCGAGGGCGACGTTGGCGTTTGCACCACCCACGATGGCGTTGAATGCGCCGGGCTGGTAGCGGTTTTCGATCAGGTCGATCAGGGCTTCGCCAATAACAAGAATCATGAGTCAAGATTAGCGATTGGTAAGGTTGCCGCTCATCGAAAAGGAGTAGCCTGAAGTTATGAACAAGAAAATGACAAGAAAATGCGCGGGGCAGTTCTACTACCCCTTATTGGTCTAAATCTCGGCTGGTTCGTCTTTATGTCGGCCGCCTTTGCCGGTTTCTTTGAAAACGATGGCTACAACATGGATGGCTCATACGTCACTCCAACCGAAGTTCGCCTAAGCAGCTACCTATTTCTGTTTGGCATCGCAGTCTTTGCTGTTCTGGCAAGCATCGCGCACTCACGAGCAGACCGCGAATTTCTTCAGGCTGGCGAGGGCAACCGCGCCGCTCGCGCAGCGTTTAGGTTTGCCACTCTTGCGGTTATTGTTGGCCTCGTTTCGGGCGCCATTTATGCAATCAGCGTGTTCTTGAGCTCATTTGGTTCTTATGGCAACAGCTACGAGCCAACGCTGGTCGGTCGCCTGCTGGGCGTTTACTTGCCGATCGTGTTGGCCACGGCCCTGGTAATTCTGGTGATGCTGCGTGCCACAGTGTTTAGAAAGTCTGCTCCGGCGGTTGGTGATGAGGGCAACAAGATGAGCCCGCAAAAGAAGGCGCTCATCTGGGGCTTCTCGATGCCGATTCTCGCAACCGCAGTTGCCATCATCTTTGGTCTAGTGGTTTGGGACATTCAGAACCAGCGTCTGGCAACTTGGGTTTGGGTGATCATTCAAGCCCTGATTGCCTTCGGAATCATCGCCGGCACCCGTTTTGCGGTTAAGGCTCGAGTAAACGTGGCGCATGTCGAAAAGCCAAAGGTGGTTTCGGCCGGGGCTATCGGTGCTCTGAATCTGAACTTTGTTCTTTCGATCATCTTTGGTGCAATAGTGACCATAATGTCGTTCACAATGGGATTTGCCGCTATTGAACAGCTGAGATGGCGATTTGGCTACACCGAGTCAGCAGAAGCGATTTTGCGCAATGCCAACGCAAATTGGTTCTTCTCAGAGCTGCTACCTGCCTACTTGTTATTGGTGCTTGTATCGCTTGCTGTTTACATCACCACGGTTAGTCGTCACGGTAAGGCTGTCGAGGCTCGTGCCGAGGCGCCTGCCGAGACGAATTCGTAGTCAAGAGCACCTTCACCTTGAAGTACTTTGCCTCTGGTCTGCTTTTCGATAACGACGGCGTGCTGGTCGATTCACACGCGGCGGCTTCGGTCGCTTGGCAAATTTGGTGCAGCGAGTTTGCCCCGCACATCGACTGGGATAAGCCCGAAAACGCGGGTCAGCGAGCCGAAGATAAAGTTCGCGAATGGATCGCATCGCCAGATTTGTTTGAGGCAGCTAACGATCGCATCAACGCGCTCGAGCAAGAAACGGCCGGTGAGACGGTTGCCCTCGGGGGAGCGGTGGAGCTACTGAACTCGTTACCAGCGGATGTCTGGACTGTCTGCACCTCGGCAAACCCGAACCTTGGGCGAGCGAGGTTGGTGGCGGCCGGGCTGCCGGTTCCGCCACAGCTGGTGACGGCCGCCGATGTGCAACGCGGCAAACCGCATCCCGACCCTTATTTGCTAGGTGCCGAGCGTCTTGGTTTTGCGCCAGAAGACTGTGTCGTGTTTGAAGACGCTCCGGCCGGGGTCGCGGCTGCGCTCGCCGCAGGTGTTGGGTTGGTTGTTGGTGTTTCTGAGCGAGCGCTCGACACTGCCGCCGACATCGTGGTTCGCGATCTGACCGGCATAACCTTCGACGGCGAAACGTTGACCATTCCCGACCGCATTCGTTTGCGTTAGCCTGAAGTTAGGTTTTTTCGCCCGAGCATTTTGGGCACGTAAGGTTTTACCCCTAATTCTGAAAGTGAGCACATCATGAGTGAAGTAACGATGTATGGAGCCGACTGGTGCACCGACTGCCGCCGTTCGAAAGCGCTGCTAAACGCCGAAGGTGTCGAGTTCGAAATGAAAGACGTTGCCGAGAGCGCTGCGCTGGCCGACGAGGCCGAGGCTATTGCCGGCCGCAAGAACATTCCGGTGATTCAGTTCGCCGATGGCCTGGTTTTGGTTGAGCCTTCAGACGCCGACCTGCGCGTGGCTCTAACCGAGCGCGGCCTGATCTAACTTGCTTCCAGAGCGCGACATTGCGCTGCTGGTCGCGGTAGTGGCGGCAGCATTCACGCTTTTCGGATACCCAATCAGTCGGCGGTTCACCTCGGGCGGTAACATTGAGCGCCGCGAACGCGCCACGGCCTGGGCCATGCTGGCTTCTGGTGTTGCCATGATCTTGGTTGCCGCCGTTGAACTCGTACCATCGGCGATTTTCGCAGGTCTTTCGACCCTCGAGGCGCTGGCTTGGTTGTTGGCAGGCCTCGTCGGTTACGTCATTTTCGACAAGGCTGTTGACCAGTTTTCGAGTTCTGAGACTCGTTTCAAACGTTCAGCGCTTACGGTAGCCATCGCGTTAACGCTGCACAATCTACCCGAGGGCGCTGCCATCGTAGCCAGCGAGTTTGCCGGTGTTGAGTCGGCTATCGCCACCGCTGCATCTCTTGCCCTGCACAACATTCCAGAGGGCGTAGCCATTGCGCTGGTTGCACTTGCCGCCGGTTTCAAACCGCGGATGTCGGCCATGTTGGTCTTCGTTTCAGCCATCGCCGAGGCATCCGGCGCTTCTGCATTCTGGGCTTTCAACTTTCAACCAGATCAGCGCACCACATCGATCGTGGTCTTGATTGTTGCGGCCCTAATGCTCTCAATCAGCCTCATCGAGCTGTTGCCGAGGGCTTTCTCGAGCCTCGCCCGCGACAAAAACCAAACCTTCAACAAATAGTTCTAGGTTTTTCGGCCCCCAGCCAATAGGCTATGAAAGTTACAAATACGTAACAGTAGTCGTTTGCAGCACATCAACTACTTATCTGGCTACCTAGATGCCAGCTCTAAGATGTGCCAGTCTTCCTTCGTTTGAGAGTTCGCCGTATTGCGAACAGATTCTCGTGTGTGGGTTAGCGCAGTTCGACTAAAGAACGCGGCCCAAAGCTACTCCCTTTGGCCCACACAACTGAACAAGGAAACAAAACTATGCCTGAAATTGGCAACTCATCTGCGCGCGCTCCGCGTGGAGCCCAGCCTGGCGAACGCCGTGGCGCAAAGAAAAACTCAGACGCCCGCGGCCCTCGTGCCGGTAAGGGTTCAAACTTCAAGCCTCGCGAAGATGGTCGTGGCGGTCGTGCACCGCACCGCTCAGACGACGCACCTCGCGCAGGCCGCCCAGTAGACGGCGAGCGCAAGCCTCGTCACAACGCTGACGACCGCGCACGTCGCTCGGCACCTCGCGAAACCCGCGACGGTCGCCCAGACAACGGTCGCGACTGGACTCCTCGCGAAAACAAGCCTGAAGGCCGTGGCGGCGAACGCCGTGGCAGCTTTGCTGGTCGCGATGACCGCGCACCTCGCCGTGACTTCGATGACCGTGGCCCACGCCGCGACTTCGCTGCACGTGACGACCGTGCTCCTCGCCGTGACTTCGCTGCACGTGACGACCGTGCTCCTCGTCGTGACTTTGGTGACCGCGACAACCGTGGACCACGTCGCGACTCAGACAGCAGTGCACCACGTCGCGAATGGACTCCAGAGCGCCCAGCTCGTCGCCCATTCGGCGATGCCGACCGTCGTGACGCCCGTGGCTCATTCGATCGCGACCGTGACCGCACCGCAGGCGCAAGCCGTGGCTCGTTCTCGGGTGACCGCGACAACCGTGGCCCACGCCGCGACTTCGCTGGCCGTGACGACCGTGCTCCTCGCCGTGACTTTGGTGACCGCGACAACCGTGGCCCACGTCGCGACGACCGTTTCGGTGCAGACCGCGATGGCAACCGTGCCGACCGCGTAGAGCGTGACCGCGTGCGCGATGGCGAATTCGCTAACGCTCGCAACAACAACTCGAACAAGAAGACCTTTCAAGAAGACGTCGTTCTTGAGCGCCTAACCGGCCTAGCCGACGAAGACGCCATGATTACCGGCACCTTCGAAGAGATGAACCTTCACGAGAAGCTACT